>NZ_JBEXZT010000025.1:0-129303 GCF_040631275.1 Streptosporangium sp. NPDC020145
GCCTTTCACCCCCTGTTCCGCCCGGGGGGTCACGGGGGTCACACCCCCGGCCTGGCCGACGAGGGCCGTCAGGCGGGGTGTGGGAGTCCAACAGGCAGCCGAGCAAAGGCCGTGCCGGTCCCGAGGGCCGCGAAAAGAGGGGGCTCCCGGGGGGTCTAACACCCCTCCCACACCCCCGCGTTCGGGCTGTTCAGCAGGGGTGTGGGAGTCCCACGTGGGAGGGCGTTGGGGTGTTGGGGCCCAACGTGGGAGTCCAACACCCTTCTCACGCCCCTGACGCGGAGGTCTCACCGGGCGCAGCTGCCGAACAGCCGGCACCTGGAGAGAGAGTGTCAGGCCGCCGACGTCGCGGGACGAACCGGGAGACGCCTTCTTCCCGGGGCCGGTCGGGCTGGGGGTGTGTGGGCCACACAGGGGCGTCGAAGAGGGGGCCACGGGCTTCCCGGGCGGGGAATCCGGGGGGTTCGACGCCCCCGCACACCCCCACACACCCTGCTGTTTTCCCTGATCAGGCGGGTGTGTGGGCCACACGTGTGGGGGTGTGCGGGGTGTGTGGGCCACACGTGTGGCCCACACACCCCCCGAACACCACCCCGCCAGGCGCCACCGGCCCGCCCTCATAGCGGCGCTGAACCTCGACGACTCCGCGGAGAAGCAGGCAGGATCTGCCGGGGTCGCTGTTCACGCGGTCGCCCGGCTGCTGCTGATCGTGACCGCTGGGGCCGGTCTCGCCTACCGCCAGGCCGACGCCAAGGCTCCCGATCGGATCGGGCGTGAACGGTACGCCGAGCCGAGAGGCAGCGTGTTCACCAGCGCCGCGAACGCCAGGTGCGTGAACACGCCACGAAGCTGGAACAGCGGCGGGACCATGGGGCGAGGACGGCCCGTGAGCAGCAGGAACGGGCTGAACATGAGCGCCGTGAACGCAAACAGCACGAGCGCGCCGAACGTGAACACCAGGCGCACGAACAGCCGGAGCGGCAGGCCCGTGAGCGGGCTGAGGCGCTGACCCGCGAACGCCGTGAACGCCGTGACCTGAACACGGGCAGCAGCAGCATGAACGCTTTGGCGAATACCTGAACGTCCCACCCGATCACCCCAACTCCGTATGGGGATCAGCCTGTATCAGGTGATCGTGAGGATGGTACTGGACTTCGGCGCTGGGAAGACCACGCCTGCCATAGGAATGACGGTAGACAGCGTGAGTCAGGGCAGGCAGGCTATTCGTACGGCGATGAGGGAGAGATTATGAATTTCGGCGTCTCGGGCGTTGGCTTGGTCTTTATGCTGTTTGGCGCTTTCATACAGTTCCTGGTCATCTATTTCGCCGTACGCCTGGCCCTAAAGCATGACCGTGAACGTTCCGGACATGGTTGGCCGCGCGGATAGCCCTCGGAGAGCGGAGCGGCCAACACCAATGCTTAAGCGCCTTAAGCCGTGAGTGGCCGGGGCTGCAACTGCACGGCTTGAGGGAGGGCTCAACTCAGAAGGCCGTGCATGACGCATCACAGATAGCGTTCACCGTCGGATGGGGCGCGCCTGCCCAGTGACCGCGAGGAGTGCTGTGGCGTCGTCGTAGCGCTTCGTCCGGGGAAGCTGCGTTCCGTCTGCGTCGGCGTCTTCTGCCTGCCGTACCAGTGCGATGAGCCCTTCGGGGCCTTGCTTGGTGAGTACCGTCATGAGGTCCGGCCATCCGCCCAGCTCGAAGTCCACGTAGCGGGCGGCGCCGTCGCTGAGCAGGGCCGCCTGTCCTACGTCGCCGATGGGCAGCGAACCGGTAAGCGCCTGGTAGGCCGCTTCCGGCGCCGTGGCCGCGACCCAGTGACCGCCGAGGCGGTTGCGCAGCCTGCGTTGCTCGGTGACGAGCTTGAGCCGTTCGGCCTGGTGCTCCGGTGTGCCGGGGCGGAACCGGTTCATCCGGTCGCGGATCTCCGGCCCGATCTCGTCCACGCGCCGGTCGGCCAGCTGGCGGATGCCGTCCGGGCCGTCGAGCACGAGCACGGTGTCCGAGAGCACGAGGTAGTCAAGGCGCTGCTCATGCTCTCGGAGGACGACGACCGTCGAGGAGGGGCTTCCCGGATTCTGCAGGTCGCAGGTGTCGGTGTGAAGCGCGGTGACCTGGGAGATGCCCTGCGAGAGCGCGTCGGCGAGAGAGATCCCGGGGTGTGTGATGAGGAGGCCCATCACGCGCGTCCCCAGGTTCTCCACGTACCACGGCGTGCCGTGGACGCAGCCTGAGCCGAGCTCGGACGGGCCGCCGGCGCCGTCGAGCACGAGCGCGGCCCGGGTCGAGGCGAGCACGAAGTCCTCGTTGGGGCGGCTCTCACTGCCGGGAGCCGTGGCGAACGTGATGCGCATCAAGCCTCATCGTGACGGTAGAGCGGGGTCAGGAGCCTGCTGGCGGTGACCTGGTGCCCTTCGGGATCGAAGTCACACCCGACGACCGCGGAGAAGCGGCGCGTGCGCACTTCCTCGTAGAGCTTCGGAAGGTTGTTCTCGACGTAGTGGATCACGCCTTGCAGGCCCATCGCGTGGATGCCGCAGGCGTACAGGAACGTCCCGTGCTGGTCGGGCCGTGGGACTCGCGCGAGGTAGCCGATGCAGGAGTTTCCTCCCGTGTCCATCGGTGAGCGGTACACCTCGCCCGCGCGCTGGTCGACCAGGTGCCATCCCTGGTCGTCCTTGCGGAACTTGAGTGACGAGTCGGCTTCCAGCAGCTGCGCGACCAGGGGTGACAGGCGCGGCCCCAGCATCACGACGAGGTTGTCCCGGTTGAGATCGAAGATGCCGGGCGGGGGGACGTACTCCAGGGTCGATTCCAGGTCCATGCCCCGGGCGAACGTCTGGAGGCTGTTGGCGGCCTCCACGGTCTCCTGCGCCACGGCTGGCCTGCCGAACTCGGATTCCTTCTTGAGCGCCACGACGACGGTGAGCGGCCCGATGCCGAGGAATGCGCGCTCCGGTGGTGGCCCCGCCTTCGCGAGCTGGCTCACTCTGGCGCGCGTCAGTCCCAGGGCCTTCGCCACGTCGGCCTGGGTCATGCCGCGCTGGCGTAGCTCGTCGATCACCTCTCGGCGGATGCGAGCCAGCTCGGTTATCGCCGACTGGCACTCCGTCAGCAGCGCCGTAGCGCGCTGGCCACGATCTATCGGGTCTTCTACCTCAAGGAGTCGCTTCAGGTCCTCAAGCATCGAGCACACCACCCAGGGTTGTTAAGAGGGCTAGCACGACTCTAGCGATTCCCCTTGACGGTGGCGAGCAGCCGCCTTACCTTCGTTTGTGCAAGCCCCCTTAACAAGCCCGAGCGCGCCCCCTAAAGCGCCTTCTGGCAAAGGGTGATCTCTGTCCTTGCACGTGAGGACCCCGGCGGGCTGCCACCCACCGAGGTCCGGACCATCGATCAGTTGGGAGACCTCTCGATGTACGTCCACGCTACCCCGAGCGACTTCGCCTCCACACCCGTGCACGGCGCCTACCCCGCCGACGCTCCCCGGGTGCCGGTGACCCTGCGGTTGGAGCTGACGCAGGAGGAGGCCGCATCCGTACTGGCCGCCTTCAGCGTCGGCATGCGGGAGAATGACCCCCACGTCGCCCCGGCGGACGCCCCGAGCATCGCCGGGCAGATCCTCACCGACGTGGTTCTCCAGACGATCCGCGAGGCCACGCTTGTCACCCTCGACCAGGAGCAGGGCTACCCCCAGAGCGCCGGTTTCTACAACTGGTGCCGCCGCATGGTCGCCCCGGCCCCGCGCACCCAGGGCCAGCCCGCGCTGACCGGTACGGCGGTGGCCCGATGACCCCGCGCGTTGAGATGACCTACACCGAACTGGCCGTCGCCCTCTACGCCTCCGGCATGCCGACCGGCGCACACGCCATCCCCATGGAGCGGCTGGCCGCGTGGGTCGAGCAGGGAACCGCCCGCAAGGGCGGACGGGCGTCGGTGAAGTGGTACGCCTTCCAGGACTACAAGCAGAACACCACCCCCGGCGACCACAGCGCCGACCAGGCCGGACTATGGCCCGACCCCCACCGCGAGGACACCGCGCGCCACCTGGCATACACGCTCCTCCGGAGCGCCACGGCCGCCTCCGCGCTGACCGATACGGCGGTGGCCTGATGACCGCCTCTCCCGCGTCTCGCCCGCAAGACGTGAACCTGCGACTGGCCGCCCTGCTGCGGGAGGCCGGATTCTCCCGCAAGTCCTTCGCCCGCGCGTTGCGGCAGACCTCCGAGCGGATCGGCTGGCCGATCGCCTGTGACCACACCTCCGTCAGCCGGTGGATGCACGGCGTGGCCCCGCGCGCCGAGACGGCCGATCTCATCGTCATCACCCTCAGCCAGGCATTGGGCAGGAGCCTGACCGGCAAGGACGCCGGGATCAACGCCCCGGGCACACTGGCCGACGCCCCCGCCGGGCAGCGGGCCGTCTCGGTGGCGGTCGAGCGGGACCTTGAGGTGATGCGCCGCCGCCTGGAATGGCTGGTCAGCGAGACCACCCAGCTTTCCCGCACCCTCGACGCCCTGCGCAACGGCCCAAATCCCCCAGCCGACCAGACCGCACCGGGGCAGACGGCGCCGGTGCGCAGGGAGCCGGGCGCGCTGTACCGGCGGGCCGCGCACCGCCACGCCACCCGCGCCGCCTACCGGACCGGCCAGACGGGAGCGGCGCAGTGAGCACGGGCAGGCCCAATGCACGCCACCGTTCGCCCAGTACGTAGGGCCAGTAGCCCCCCTTACTCGCCCCTACTGGCCCTTACTGTCCGATTCGCCAACACCCGCCGGGGCCGCCTGTTTGCCCTGTACCCCGGCCAGTACGGCCCCGGTACACCCCGGCTCGACCTCAGCCGGTCGGTACCGGCCCCGTGTTCGACCTCCCTTTGTTCGTCCGTACGGACCGCCCGCCCTACCGGGGGTGGTCCGACCGCACAGGAGGACCGTGCTTGTGTCCCATCTGAACGGGTCCGCCAACGGGCACCCGCCCACGCTCACGGCAGGCCACACCTTCACCACCCTGACCCCGCACCCGCCGGAGACGTCTGACGTCCCCTTCCCGACCGGCCCCGACCTCGACCCCGGCGGCTTCGGCCCCGCCGGACCGGTGCCGGGGCGGCGCATCCGCCTCACCCCCGCCTCCTCGGTCCGTATCCGTGCGGTGCACTGGCTGTGGGATGAGCGGGTGCCCGCCGGGGCGCTGACCGTCATCCCGGGACGGGAGGGGATCGGCAAGTCGCTGACCCTGATCTGGCTGACCGCCCGTCTGACCCGGGGCGAGTTGCCCGGCATCCATTACGGCACACCACGGCCGGTCATCTACGCCGCGACCGAGGACTCCTGGGCGCAGACCATCGCGCCGAGGTTGCTGGCCGCCGGGGCCGACATGGAGCGTGTCTTCCAGGTCGAGGTGGAACGGCCCGGCGGGCTGGATCAGCTCACCCTGCCCCGCGACTGCGACGAACTCGCGCAGGTCATCGCGGAGATGGGGGTGGTGCTTCTGGCCGCCGACCCGCTGCTGTCGCTGATCAGCTCGACCATCAACACCCACCAGGACCGCGACCTGCGCACCGCCCTGGAACCCCTCGTCAGATTGGCCGACCAGACCGGATGCGCCGTGGTCGGCCTGGCCCACTTCAACAAGTCCGCCAGCTCGGATGCCCTGAATCTGATCACCGGGTCGCGGGCGTTCTCCGCCGTGGCGCGGGCGGTGCTGGCCATCGCCCGCGACCCCCAGGCCGACGACGGCTCCTGCGTCCTGTCCCAGGCCAAGAACAACCTCGGACGACTGGACGTGCCCTCACTGCGCTACGTCGTGCGTACCGCTGAGGTCCCCACCGACGACGAGAACGCCCCGGCAATGGTGGGGGTGCTGGACTTCACCGGCGAGTCCGACCGCAGCGTGGACGACATCCTCGCGGAGAACGCCAGCGACCCCGGCGACCGGGCCGAACGGGATGAGGCCGCCGCCTGGCTGAGCGCCTACCTGTCCGACCAGCCCAACCAGGAGAGCACCGCGACTGAGGTGTTCAAGGAGGGCAGCGCCGCCGGGTTCTCCAAGGACCAGCTCAAACGCGCCAAGACCAAAGCCCGCGTCGCCTCCCGCAAGTCCGACTTCGGCGGCGGGTGGGTCTGGGCGTTGCACACTCCTGGCCCTGCCAAGGGGGCGAAGGGCGCGAAGGGAGCGCCGTTTTGAGGCTCACGCCCTTCGCTCCCTTCACCCCGCCCGCCCGATGCCCGTACCACGCCGTGCCGTGCCGCCCCCGCCAAGAGAGCGAAGGGCGTAGGCCCCACAAACCCGCTCCCTTCGCGCTCTTCGCGCTCTTCGACCTTCAGGAGATCCCGCTCATGACGACCGCCGCTTACACGGCTCTGGCCGACCAGCTCAACGCCGCCACCACCGACGCCGCCCGCCACCAGGACCGCATCGCCCAGCACACCGGCGTGAAAGTCCGCACCATCAACCACCACCCATGGCTGCACGCCCAGATCATCACCCTGATCACCGCCCTCACCTCCGGCACCGCCCGCCTGTGCCCGCACATCAGCGCCTCACCCCGGGTCATCCACACCGCCGCCTGGGCACCCGGACACCTCACCTGCACCGCCTGCATCAGCGCCCTGCACCCCGGCGACGCCGAGGACAGCACTTGCGACCGATGCCGCCGCCCCTGCTCACCCATCTACCCCGGCATGGCCCAAACCGGGCCGATCCTGCTCGCCTACGGCCTGTGCCAGCGCTGCGCCCGCCGCACCGGCCTGGGCCAGCTCGCCCCCTTTCCTGTTCAGCGGAGGCGGTGACACCATGACCCATCCCTCGCCCGCCGCCTCTCTTGGTGTGCTCGGTGCCCGGCTGGCCGCCCTCGTCGGCGACCTCGACAGCCAGCACCGCCGCGAACAGGACGCCTATGCCCAGGGATACCGCGACGGCCACCGAACCGGCTGGCAGATCGGCTACGGCCACGCCCACCACGAAATGGCCGGCCACTGGGCACGCCTGGCCGCCCACGTCCGCCACCTCGCCCGCACCTCACCGATCGACGAGCTGGAACGGCGCCGGTGGGACGGACGCCGCGAGGACTTCGCCAACCCCCGCCCCACCGACCGCCAGAGCCGTCGCCTGGCCGCCGCCCTGACCCGACGACGAACCGCCTGACCTACGGCCCGTTCCGCCAAGCGGCCCCGGCCTTACCGACCAAAGCAGCGCCCGGGGCCGCACCTCACCAGGAGGCACACCCATCATGACCGTCTCCACGACGGACACCACTCCGAACGACCTGGAGCTGTACCGCATCACCGACGCCATGCGACTGCTCAAACTCAGCCGCACCGTCATCTACGAACAGCTGCGCACCGGACGCCTGAGATCGGTCCGCGAGGGCCGCGCCCGACGCATCCCGCCGTCCGCCATCCGCGACTACATCGCCCTGCTCGAACGAGAGGCACAGGCCGCCTGATGACCACCACCGACAACGGCCGCGACCCGTTCGACTGGCTGACCATCCCCGACATCCTGACCGACCTCGACATCCCGTTGAGCGACTGGCAGGAATGGGAGACCACCGGCCAGGCCCCATCCGGGGTCATCTTCCCCGACGGCCAGATCCGCATCAGCCGCCTGGCCTACCACCGGTGGCTGAACCAGCTCCCCTCCGTCCCGTTCTCCTTCACCGACCCCGCAGCGGTCCAGGAGGTGATCCGGCACGCCGTACGGCTGGCCGGGGACCGGGGCGTCAGCCGCGTCGAGTTGTGCGACCTGTTCGGCGACCACCTGGCCGAAAGCCTCGTGGATGAAGCCCTGAGCGCACTCGTCAAGGCCGGACGCTGCACCCCGACGACCATCACGATCGACGGCCACACCATCACCCGCTACCGCTACTGGGGACCACGATGACCAAACGACGCAGCCGCGGGGACGGCGGCCTGCACTGGGACGAACGGCGTCAGCGCTGGATCGCCACGGCCAGTCTCGGCCACGGCCCCGACGGCAAGCGCATCACCAAGCGGGGAAGCGGCAAGACCAAGACCGAGGCGAAAGCCAAGCTCAAGGAAGTACTCCGCGACTACGAGGACGGCCTGGCCATCGCCCCGGCGGATTACACCGTCGCGCATGCCGTGAACGACTGGCTCGCCTACGGGCTCAACGGTCGCGACAAGGGCACGGTGGACACCTGCACGATCCTGTCCAGGACTCACGTCATCCCGGCCCTGGGCGCGCGGAAGCTCCGCGACCTCAGCGCCGAGGACGTGGACCGCTGGCTCGCCGAGAAGGCGAAGACTCACAGCACGAGCACGCTTCAGCGTCTTCACTCGTGCCTGAACCGGGCCGTCAAGCACGCCATGGCCCGCGACAAGGTGCGGCGAAACGTCGTGGAGCTGTGCAAGGTTCCTCAGGGACGGGAAGGGCGGCCCTCGAAAGCGCTCACCCTGGTAGCGGCCGATGAGGTGCTCAAGGCTGCCGAGGGCAAGCAGTTGCACGCCTACATCGTGGTTTCCCTGCTCACCGGAGCGCGTACCGAGGAGCTTCGAGCACTCACCTGGAACCACGTAGACCTGGAAGGGCAGCCGAACGCCGTACCGGCCACGCCGCCGTATGTCGCGGTGTGGCGCTCGGTTCGCTCTGGGGGAGACACCAAGACCCGGAAGTCCCGGCGCACGCTCGCCCTGCCCAAACGCTGTGTGGACGTGCTGAGAGCCCACCAGCAGACGCAGCAGCGGGAACAGGAGAAGGCAGGGCAGCCGTGGGACGCCAACGGCCTTGTCTTCGCGTCTGCGGTCGGTACTCCGCTCGACTCCGCCAATGTCCGCCGGGCATTCCGAAGAGTCCTCAAGCACACGAGCTTGAACCCCGACGAGTGGACCCCTCGCGAGCTACGGCACAGCTTCGTGTCGCTGCTGTCAGACTCCGGTGTCCCCCTGGAGGAGATCTCTCGCCTGGTGGGCCACAGCAGCACGGCCGTCACGGAACTGGTTTACCGCAAGCAGATTCGCCCGGTTCTCCAGGGCGGCGCGGTGGCCATGGACCGCATCTTTGAGACCTGATCGGAAACGGTAGTCGCGCAGATAGACACGCAGAAAACAGAAGGGCCGCTATCCGGAGATCGGAGAGCGGCCTTTTTACTGGTCAGAAAGGTGGGGCTACCAGGACTTGAACCTGGGACCTCTTCCTTATCAGGGAAGCGCTCTAACCGACTGAGCTATAGCCCCTTGCGACATGAAGAACGGTATCGTATCCCGCTTTGGGAGGCGAATCCGTTCGGTCGAACAGGGAAAAGCTTACCCTGTCCCGACACCAGCTCGCGCCATGTCCCCGGCCCCACTCCTGGGGCGGCACCGGGGACACGACGGCGGTGGTTACTCGGCCTCGCTGAAGGTGACCTCGATGCCGCCGACCAGGTCGGAGGCGATGTTGTAGATCACCGCACCCAGAGTGGACAGAGCCGTGATCAGGACGACGTTCACGGCCCCGATCAGGGCGGTGTATCCGAGGATGCGGACCGGCTCGAACCAGGAGGCGACGTTGAAACCGTTCGCGGACGGCTTGCCGTCGGAGACGGTGAACTGGTTGACCGTCTGGATGATGCTGTCGAACACGCCGAGGCTGTTCAGCACCATGTAGAGCACCGCGACGGCGACGAACAGCACCACGAAGCAGACCAGGGAGACCACGAAGCTGAACTTCATGGCCGACCACGGCTCGACCCTGCGCAACACCAGGTGGGCCTTGCGCGGCGTACGCGGCGAGTTGTCGGAGGCCGGCTTCCTGGAGTCCTGCGACGGGGACGACAGGCCCGCAGGCGGGGGCGGGGGCGGCCCTCCCGAGGGTGACCAGGAGGAGTTTCCCTGCGGAGGGGTCGGACGGACGTGCACCGTGGTGTCGGGCACCTTGCCGTCCCCGGTGGTCGCCGTACCCGGCCTGCCCTTGCCGTCGGCCACCGGCTTGTCAGGCTCCGGGGCGGGCCTGCCACCCCCACCCGCTGACGGCTCACCCGCCTTGGCAGGATCTGCTTCGACGGCTTTATCCATTTTCTCCGACACCTGATCACGTGTTGACGAGGACGCGGGTCGCGATCCTGGCCTTGACTGGGCGCTCACGGGCTACTCACCTTCCCCGTTTTCCTCAGTCTCCAAAGAGTCAGCGTTGCGGGCGAGAGCCACGACGCTGTCTCCATCGACCAGATTCATCAGACGCACCCCCATGGTCTGGCGACCAGACTGCTTGATCTCTCCTGCGCTGGTCCTGATCACCCCACCGACGGACGTGATCGCGAAGACCTCGTCCTCCGGCCTGACCATGACCGCCCCGACCAGCTTGCCACGGGAACTGACGATCTTCGCGGTCAGGACACCCTTACCGCCTCGCCCCTGCACGGGGTACTGGTCAGCGGGTGTGCGCTTTGCATACCCACCCTCGGTGGCGACCAACACATCTTCGCCGTCGGCGATGCGGTTCATCGCCAGCAGCTCGTCACCGTCGAGGAAACGCATGCCGATCACGCCGCTGGTCGCCCGGCCCATCGGCCGCAGGGCCTCGTCGGAGGCGGTGAAGCGGATCGACTGGGCTCCGCGCGAGATCAGCAGGAGGTCGTCCTCCTCGGAGACAAGCCTGGCCGCGATCACTTCGTCATCTTCTCGCAGATTGATGGCGATGAGACCACCGGAACGCGGCGAGTCGTACTCGGAAAGGCGCGTCTTCTTCACCAGACCGCTACGGGTTGCCAGCACGAGGTACGGCGCGACCTCGTAGTCACGCAGGGCGAGCACCTCCATGACGACCTCGTCCGGCTGCATGGCCAGCAGGTTGGCCAGGTGCTGACCGCGGGCGTCCCTGCCCGAGTCGGGCAGCTCGTAGGCCTTGACCCGGTAGACCCGCCCCTTGTTCGTGAAGAACAGCAGCCAGTGGTGGGTCGTGGTGACGAAGAAGTGGTCGACGATGTCGTCCTGGCGCAGCTGCGCGCCCCGCACCCCCTTGCCGCCGCGCTTCTGCGCCCGGTAGAGGTCGGTGTTGGTGCGCTTGGCGTAGCCGCCGCGGGTGATCGTGACGACCATGTCCTCCTCGGCGAGGAGGTCCTCGATCGACATGTCGCCCTCGTAGGCGATGATCTCCGTCTTGCGCTCGTCGCCGTACTTGGCGGTGATCTCGGAGAGCTCGTCGAAGACGATGGTCCGCTGTCGCTCCGGCGAGGCCAGGATCTCCTGGTAGTCGATGATGTGCGCCATCAACGCGTCGTACTCGTCGGTGATCTGCTGGCGCTCCAGGGCGGCCAGCTTGCGCAGCTGCATGTCGAGGATGGCCTGCGCCTGGACCTGGTCGATCTCCAGCAGGGACATCAGGCCGCCCTGGGCGTCGGCCGCAGAGGGCGAACGCCGGATCAGCGCGATGACCTCGTCCATCCGGTCGAGCGCCTTGAGCAGCGCACGCAGGATGTGGGCCCGCTCCTCGGCCTTGCGCAGCAGGTAGCGGGTCCTGCGGACCACGACCTCGATCTGGTGGTCGACGTAGTGGCGGACGAACTGGTCGAGACGCAGGGTCCTGGGCACGCCGTCAACCAGCGCCAGCATGTTGGCGCCGAAGGTGGTCTGCAGCTGGGTGTGCTTGTAGAGGTTGTTCAGCACGACCTTGGCGACCGCGTCGCGCTTGAGCACGATGACCAGGCGCTGGCCGACCCGCGAGGAGCTCTCGTCACGGACGTCGGCGATGCCGCTGATGCGGCCGTCCTTGACCGACTCCGCGATGGCCAGCGCGAGGTTGTCCGGGTTGACGATGTAGGGCAGCTCGGTGACGACCAGGCACTGACGGCCCTTGGCGTCCTCCTCGACCTCGACGATCGCCCGCATGGTGATCGAGCCGCGTCCGGTGCGGTAGGTGTCGTCGATGCCCCTGCGGCCCACGATCAGGGCGCCGGTGGGGAAGTCGGGGCCCTTGACCCGGGCGATCAGCTCCTCAAGGAGTTCGTCGTCGCTCGCGTCGGGGTTCTGCAGGGCCCACTTGACGCCGTCGGCCACCTCGCGCAGGTTGTGCGGCGGGATGTTCGTCGCCATGCCGACCGCGATGCCCGCCGAGCCGTTGACCAGCAGGTTCGGGAACCGCGACGGCAGGACCAGGGGCTCCTGGGAGCGGCCGTCGTAGTTGGGCTGGAAGTCGACGGTCTCCTTGTCGATGTCACGGATCATCTCCATGGCGATCGGCGCGAGCTTGCACTCGGTGTAACGCATGGCGGCCGGCATGTCGTTGCCCGGCGATCCGAAGTTGCCCTGGCCGTCGACCAGGGTGTAGCGCAGCGCCCACGGCTGCGCGAGCCGTACGACCGTTCCGTAGATCGAGGAGTCGCCGTGCGGGTGGTAGGAACCCATCACGTCACCGACGACACGGGAGCACTTGAAGTAGCCGCGGTCGGGGCGGTAGCCGCCGTCGTACATGGCGTAGAGCACACGACGGTGCACCGGCTTGAGGCCGTCACGGACGTCGGGCAGCGCGCGGGACACGATGACGGACATCGCGTAGTCCATGTAGCTGCGCTGCATCTCCGACTGGATGTCGACGGGTTCGATGCGCTGGTGCTCCGTCGGCGGAGTGTTCACATCCGTCACTGGGATGGGTCCTTTACGAAAGAGAGGTCTGTACGGCTACCGCTACACATCGAGGAAACGGACGTCTCGCGCGTTCCTGATGATGAAGGAGCGGCGCGCCTCGACGTCCTCACCCATGAGGACGCTGAACAGCTCGTCGGCCTGGGCGGCGTCGTCGAGGGTGACCTGCAGGAGCACCCGGGTGTCGGGGTTCATCGTCGTGTCCCAGAGCTGGCCGGCGTTCATCTCGCCCAGACCCTTGAACCGCTGGATGCCGTCGTGCAGGCGCGGGTCGCGCTTGCCCCGCTGCATGCCGTCCTCGATGATCGCGTCACGCTCGCGGTCGGAGTAGGCGTAGGAGGCGTCCTCGCCCCTGCGGTCCCACTTGATCTTGTAGAGCGGCGGCTGGGAGAGGTAGACGTGCCCCGCCTCGATCAGCGGGCGCATGAAACGGAACAGCAGTGTCAGCAGCAGCGTGTTGATGTGCTGGCCGTCGACGTCGGCGTCCGCCATCAGGATGAGCTTGTGGTAGCGGAGTTTGGTGATGTCGAACTCGTCGTGGACCCCGGTGCCCATGGCGGTGATCAGCGCCTGGACCTCGGCGTTCTTCAGCACCTTGTCGATGCGGGCCTTCTCCACGTTCAGGATCTTGCCGCGGATGGGCAGGATGGCCTGGAACTTGGAGTCGCGGCCGCCCTTGGCCGAGCCGCCCGCCGAGTCACCCTCGACGATGAACAGCTCGCACTTCTCCGGGTCGCTCCACTGGCAGTCGGCCAGCTTGCCCGGCAGGCCGGAACCTGATTCGAGCAGCGACTTGCGCCGGGTGAGGTCGCGGGCCTGGCGGGCCGCGATGCGGGCGCGCGCGGCCTGCAGGGACTTGTTGATGATGTCCTTGGCCTCGCCGGGGTTGCGCTCGAACCAGTCGCGCAGGTGGTCGTTGCAGGCCTTCTGCACGAACGACTTGGCCTCGGTGTTGCCCAGCTTGGCCTTGGTCTGCCCCTCGAACTGCGGGTCGGCCAGCTTCACCGAGATGATCGCGGTCAGGCCCTCGCGGATGTCCTCACCGCTGAGGTTGTCGTCCTTGCCCTCCTTGAGGAACTTCTGCTCACGCGCGTAGCGGTTGACGATCGACGTCAACGCCGCGCGGAAGCCCTCCTCGTGGGTGCCGCCCTCCGCGGTGTTGATGGTGTTGGCGAAGGTGTAGACCGACTCGGAGTAGGAGTTGTTCCACTGCATGGCGATCTCGACGGAGATGCCCTCGCCGTGCTCCTCGAAGTCGACCACCGAGACGTGCGCGGGTTCCTTCTTGGAGTTCAGGTGCCTGACGAAGTCGGCCAGGCCGCCCTCGTAGTGGTAGACGATCTCGACGGGTTCGTCGTTGACGGCGTGGTCCGGCCGCTCGTCGCGCAGTGAGATGGTCAGGCCCTTGTTCAGGAAGGCCATCTCCTGGAAGCGCCGCGAGAGCGTCTCGAAGTTCCACGTGGTGGTCTCGAAGATGGTGTCGTCGGCCCAGAAGGTGATCGAGGTGCCGGTCTCGTCGGTCGCCTCGCCCTTCGCCAGGGGAGCGGTCGGCTTGGAGTGGGAGTAGTTCTGCCGCCAGTAGTGACCGTCGGTGCGGATCTCCACGTCCAGCGCCGTGGACAGGGCGTTCACCACCGAGACACCGACGCCGTGCAGACCGCCGGAGACGGCGTACGACTTGCTGTCGAACTTGCCTCCCGCGTGCAGCACGGTCAGGACGACCTCGACGGCGGGGCGGCCCTCCGCCTCGACGATGCCGACGGGAATGCCTCGGCCGTTGTCGACGACCCTGACGCCGTTGTCGGCGAGGAGGGTCACCTCGATCCTGTCGGCGTGCCCGGCCAGGGCCTCGTCGACGGAGTTGTCCACGACCTCGTAGACGAGGTGGTGGAGACCACGTTCACCGGTCGAGCCGATGTACATTCCCGGGCGCTTACGGACCGCCTCAAGTCCTTCGAGGACGGTGATTGAGCTAGCGTCGTAGGACAAGTGCGAAATCCTCCTGCCGCGGACACGCGGCGAACGGCCCTGTCGGCCCCGCCGTGCCCGTCACCGTCGTGAATGCCCCGATGCGCTCACCCGGGGGAAGTCGGCGCGGTGGCCGGGGTGACACGCAAGCGGACTGTGTCCGGAATTCGATTTCATTCTAGCGTCTCCGGACGTGTCGTGCGGCATTGACGGGCTCTGGAGGCCTCTGTCGCGCGTCGACCCTCTGCTTACGCATCCCCCTACAGGGAGGGGTGTAGCCGCGCCAGAAAGGCCGCTGATCCGTTTTCCGAGTTGTTGATCATCACCCATAGGTGTCGCCTGAACCACGGCTCCCCGTGACACGCAGGCCACCGCTCGGCCGCGGCCCGTTCTGCGGCCCGCGCACCCGCACGCGCCGTACGGTCCCGTCGCCGAGCTCCTCGTTCAGCCGCCTGACGAGCGTGGCCGCGAGCAGCCTGACCTGGGTCGCCCAGGCCGTGGAGTCCGCGACCACCACGACCTCTCCCTCGGCGAAGGTCTCCGGTCTGGTGTGCGCGGCCAGGTCGACGCCGACGATCTCGTGCCAGCGGCCGAACACCCCGCCGACCGCGACCGGCCGCTCCCAGCCCCGGTCCGCGAGCAGGTCGGCGATGGCGCTGCCGAAAAGCCTCGGGTCGCCGCCGTCCCTGCGCTGGCCGTACGGCTTGCGCCGGGGTTCGCGGCGGGGGAGCTGGCCGCGCTTGGCGGCGTCGGCCTTGGCCTGGGCGAGCTTCTCCCTGGCCATCGCGGCGCCCTTGGCGGCGGTCGCCTTGGCCGCCTCCTGCCCGGCCTGCCGCGCGGGTCCCTTCCCGGTCCCCGCCGTGGAACCCCCCGCGGACCCCTCCGCGGGGCCCTGGGCGCGTCCTGCGGCCGGCTCCTCAGCGGACACGGGCCACGCTTCCCTCGGTCACGTCGAAGCGGGCGCCGATCAGCTCGGCGGGCACGTCGGCGGCGACCGCGGCGGTGATCAGCACCTGCTCGGCGGGCGCCACGATCTCGGCCAGGCGGCGGCGGCGCTGGCTGTCCAGCTCGGCGAAGACGTCGTCGAGGATCAGCACCGGGTCGCCGCCGTCGCTCCTGAGCAGGTCGTAGGCGGCCAGTCTGAGCGCGAGCGCGAACGACCACGACTCGCCGTGGCTGGCGTAGCCGCGCGCGGGCAGCTCGCCGAGGCCGAGGAACAGGTCGTCGCGGTGCGGGCCGACGAGGGTGACACCGCGTTCGAGCTCGGTGGCGCGCACGTCGAGCAGGGCGGCGCGGATGCGCCCCTCAAGGTCCTCCCCGGCCGTTTCCTCCGGTCCGTCCTCGGGCAGGGTGCCGCGGTAGTCGAGGACGGCCGGGGCCGAGGTGGGGGCGAGCGAGGCGTAGGCGGAGGCGACGAGCGGGCGCAGCTCCTCGATCAGCCCGAGGCGGGCGGCGAGCAGCTCGGCGCCGAACTTCGCCAGGTGAGTGTCCCAGACCTCCAGCGTGCTCAGCGGGTCTCCCGCCCCGGCCGCGGCGAAGGCGGCGTCGCTCTCCGCCCGCCTTCCGCTCCTGCCGCGCCGTGACTGCGCGGCCACCCGCAGCAGGGCGCCGCGCTGCTTGAGCACCCGGTCGTAGTCGGCCCTGACCCCGGCGAACCGGGGGGCCCTGGCCACCAGCAGGTCGTCGAGATAGCGGCGGCGCTCACCGGGGTCGCCCTTGACCATGGCGAGGTCCTCGGGGGCGAACAGGACGGTGCGCAACATGCCGACCACGTCGCGCGGGCGGGAGACGGGCGAGCGGTTCAGCCTGGCCCGGTTGGCCCGGCCCGGATTGATCTCCAGCTCGATCAGCGCCCGCCGGTCGTCACGCACGACGACCGAGCGCACGATCGCCCGCGCCGCGCCCTGCCGTACCAGGGGGCCGTCGGTCGCCACCCGGTGGCTGGAGTGGCTCGCCACGTAGCCCAGCGCCTCGACCAGGTTGGTCTTGCCCTGGCCGTTCGGGCCGACGAACGCCGTGACGCCCGGCTCAAGGCCGAGGTCGACGGCGTCGTAGGACCGGAAGTCGGTCAGCGCGAGATGGGCGACGTGCACCTCAGGAAGACTAGCCGCCCCCGTCCTTCACCGGAGCCTCGCCGGTCAACGGTCCGTCTCGGCAGGGGGGACGACGTCGGCGCCGGGGGCGTCGGCGCCCTTGCCGGTCTGGCCCTCCTTCGAGGTGACCGCGTGCCCGCCGAACTGGTTGCGCAGCGCCGCGACGACCTTCATGGCCGGGGAGTCGTCCTGGCGGGAGGCGAACCTGGCGTACAGCGCGGCGGTGATGACCGGCAGCGGGACGGCGTGGTCGACGGCCGCCTGGACCGTCCACCTGCCCTCGCCCGAGTCCTCGGCGTAGCCCCTCAGGTCGGCCAGCTCAGGGTCGTCGTCGAGCGCGCGCACCAGCAGGTCGAGCAGCCAGGAGCGGATGACGGTGCCGTGCCGCCAGCTGGAGAAGGCCCCGGCCACGTCGGTCACGACGTCGGAGGCCTCAAGCAGCTCCCAGCCCTCGGCGAAGGCCTGCATCATGCCGTACTCGATGCCGTTGTGGACCATCTTCGCGAAGTGCCCGGCGCCGACGGCTCCCGCGTGCACGAAGCCGCCGTACTCCGGCTTGAGGGTCTCGAAGACCGGCATCAGGCGCTGAACGTCGTTGTCGGCGCCGCCGACCATGAGGGCGTAGCCGTTCTGCAGGCCCCAGACGCCGCCGCTCACCCCGCAGTCGACGAAGCCGACGCCCCGCTCGCCGAGCTGTGCGGCGTGCTTCTGGTCGTCGAGGTAGTGCGAGTTCCCGCCGTCGATCACGATGTCGCCGTCGGACAGCAGACCGCCAAGCTCCTCGACGGTGGCCTGGGTCGGCGCGCCCGCGGGCACCATGACCCACACCGCGCGCGGCGCCTGGAGCCGTTCGACCAGCTCCTTCAGGCTGGAGACGTCACTGACCGCCGGGTCACGGTCGTAACCGACGACGTCGTGACCCCCGCGGCGCAGCCGCTCGGCCATGTTGCCGCCCATCTTGCCCAGCCCGACCATGCCGATCTGCATACGAGCACCCCCTTCAGGGTTCCATCATCCACCTGTCGCCGAGTCGCGCCAGCGCGAGCCGCACCAGGTGGGCGTTTCCTTCCACAGGGCCGCCGTCGGGGCTGTGGAGGACGTCCTCAAGGCCGATACGCGTGGCCAGACCCAGCTGCCCCGCTTCGTCCACGAGTATCCACGCCGGTCCCTCCTCGCCGTGGAGCAGCCTGGGGCCGGGTACGGCCAGCTCGTCGAGACGCCCGAGCACGGCCCGCGCCCGGGAGACCGCGGTCTCCTCGGCGCCGCCGATGATCTCGACGAGCACCCGTGCGCACCCGAGACCGGTCGCGGCGAGCGCCTCGGCGTCGTCGACGGACCAGACCCCGGCCTCGACGTCCACGCCGAGCCGCCGAAGATCATGCCACAGGCCGGGGAAGCCGGGTTCCGAGAGGTTCACCGAGGCGAAGTCTGGCCGGTCCTGTGGAGAGAGCGCCGCCCACCCCCGTACGGCCTCGCGCCTGGCGCCCTCGTCGCCCCCGGTCATCCACAGGCCCGTGCTCACCCCGACGGGCAGCCCGGGGCAGGCCAGCCGTACGGCCCGCACGGCCGCGCCGATGTGGACGGCGCTGAGAGACTCCCTGCCCGCCTCGTCGCGCGGGTGCATGTGCACAGCCGTCGCACCCGCCCCACGCGCCTCACGGGCCGCCTCAGCGAGCTCCAGAGGGGTCACAGGGACCGCGGGGTGCTCGTCGGGCCGTCTGTCGCCGTTGAGACACGCCTTCAGCGTGATCCGGCTCACAGGCTGTGGATCAGCTCGACAGGCGGATGGGCATGATCAGGTAGCGGTAGTCGGGCACGCCCCCGTCGTCCACAGGCTTGCCGCCGGTGAGGATGGCGGGCTTGGTCGAGGTGGTCATCTGCAGCCTGGCCACGTCGGAGTCGATCGCGCCCAGCCCCTCAAGCAGGAACTGGTGGTTGAAGGCGATGTTGATGTCGTCGCCCTCGAAGTCGACCGGCAGCACCTCGACCGCCTGGGCCTCGTCGCCGCTGCCCGCCTCAAGGACGACCTCGCCGTTGCGGAAGGCCAGGCGCACCGGCGTGTTGCGTTCGGCGACCAGGGCCACGCGCTTGACGGCCTCGACGAAGGCGCCGGTCGCCAGGTCGGCCCTCGCGGAGAACTCGGTCGGCAGCAGCGAGCGGTACTTGGGGAACTCGGGGTCGAGCAGGCGGGTGGTCGTACGGCGGCCCGCGCTGGAGAAGCCGATCATGCCCTCGCCGGTCCCGCCGACGGAGCTCATCGCGATCTCGACCTCGGCGCCGGTGCTGCCCAGGGCCTTGGCCGCGTCGGCGAGGGTCTTGCCGGGGATCATGGCGACGGCGGAGAAGTCGGGCTGGCCCGGCTGCCACTTCAGCTCACGCACGGCCAGGCGGTAGCGGTCGGTCGCGGCGAGGGTGACGGTGTCGCCCTCGATCTCCATGCGCACGCCGGTCAGCATCGGCAGCGTGTCGTCCTTGCCCGCGGCGACGGCGACCTGGCCGACGGCGGAGGCGAACACGTCGCTGCCGACCCGGCCCGCGGCCGGCGGCATGGTCGGCAGGGAGGGGTAGTCCTCCACAGGCATGGTCAGCAGGGTGAACCGGGCACTGCCACAGGTGACGACCGCCTTGGCGCCCTCGACGACGAAGTCCACAGGCTGTGCGGGCAGCGCCCTGGTGATCTCGGCGAGCAGCTTGCCGGAGACCAGCACGACGCCGGCCTCACCGGTCTGGGGTTCGAGGGTCACCTCGGCGGACACCTCGTAGTCGAAGCCGGAGAGCTTCAGCTGCCCGCCGTCCGTCACCTCCAGGCGCATGCCGGCGAGCACCGGCACGGAAGGACGCGCCGGCAGGCTGCGTGCCGTCCAGGCGACGGCCTCGGCGAGCACGTCTCGCTCGATACGGAACATCACGGGGATCTGCCTCCTGTGTGTGAGCGCTGTCCGCTCGGTGCCTTGGGTTCAAGTGTTCACTGTCCCGCACCTGCGCTCCCCCGGAACCCTTCTGTGGGTCTTGAGTTCTCTAGTTAGAGATACAAGGGGTCATCGCATTAGGGGCGGTGGATACTGTGGAAATCCTGTGTTTCCGCAGATCAGACTAGGTTTTTTCATCCACCGGGGGTGTGGGTGGAGGGTGTGGAGAACTCGGCGGCCTGGGGAGAACCTCGCTGTACCCACAGGCCGTCCCCAGATCGAGGGGTCTTCATCCACCGGTTATCCACGAGGTTTCCCCAGGTTATCCACTGGGTAAGAGGTCGTTTTGTCCTTGTGGAAAACGCTCTTCACAGGGCGTCCCCAGGTTGTCCACGAGTTCTCCCCAAGTTGTCCCCAGGTTCTCCCCAGAGTTGTCCCCAGCTTGCTCAAACGTGTTGAAACCATCGAAACCGGCATGTTCACGGTGGAAACTCCTCCTCCATTGGTTGAGGCGGAGTCGTACATTTGATCCACAAGGTTTTCCACAGCCTGTGTATCGCGTCCGGGGAAAACTCATCCATTGCGCGACTGCTGCTTGATCCTGGTGGTCAGCTCGTTGACCTGGTTGTAGATCGAGCGGCGCTCGGCCATGAGGGAACGGATCTTCCGGTCGGCGTGCATGACCGTGGTGTGGTCGCGTCCACCGAACTGCTGGCCGATCTTGGGCAGCGACATGTCGGTCAGCTCCCTGCACAGATACATGGCGATCTGCCGGGCGGTGACCAGGACCCGCGAGCGCGACCCGCCGCACAGGTCGTCGATCGACAGGCCGAAGTAGGCCGCGGTCGAGGCCATGATCGTGGCGATCGTTATCTCGGAGCCCGCGTCCTCGGTGATCAGGTCCTTGAGCACGACCTCGGTGAGCTGCAGGTCGACCGACTGCCGGTTGAGGCTGGCGAACGCGGTGACCCTGATCAGCGCGCCCTCCAACTCGCGGATGTTGGTGGAGATCCGGCTCGCGATGTACTCCAGGACCTCGGGCGGCGCGGCCAGGCCCTCCTGGATGGCCTTCTTGCGCAGGATCGCGATGCGGGTCTCAAGCTCGGGCGGTTGCACGTCGGTGATCAGTCCCCACTCGAACCGGTTGCGCAGCCGGTCCTCCAGGGTGACCAGCTGCTTGGGGGCGCGGTCGCTGGAGATGACGATCTGCTTGTTGGCGTTGTGCAGGGTGTTGAAGGTGTGGAAGAACTCCTCCTGCGTCTGTTCCTTGCCCTCGAGGAACTGGATGTCGTCCACCAGCAGGATGTCCACAGCCCGGTAGCGTCCGCGGAAGTTGTCGGCCTTGTGGTCGCGGATGGAGTTGATGAAGTCGTTGGTGAACTCCTCCGAGCTGACGTATCTCACCCGGGCGCCGTCGTAGAGGCTCTGCGCGTAGTGGCCGATCGCGTGCAGCAGGTGCGTCTTGCCCAGTCCTGAGTCGCCGTAGATGAACAACGGGTTGTAGGCCTTGGCCGGGGCCTCGGCGACGGCGACCGCCGCGGCGTGGGCGAAGCGGTTGCTCGATCCGATGACGAAGGTCTCGAAGGTGTACTTCGGGTTGAGCCTGGCGGGTTCCCCCTGCTGCTGGGTACGGCCTCCCCGGCCGTCCCATCTGTTCTGCACGGGGCCCGCGGCCTGCGGGGGCGAGGGGCGGTCGAAGTTGTTCTGCCCGTGCCGTTCGAACCCGTCGGACTCCTGGTGCGGGGGCGTGGGCTGCGGGGTGTAGCCGCCGCGGCCGTACCCGCCCCCCTGTTCCTGCGGGGCCGGCGCCGAGGGCTCCCCCGGGAGGAACGGCTGCTGCGCTCCGTCCTCACCCTGTTGATAACCGTAGTGACCCTGTGGGCCGTGCTGTGGATATTCGGTGGACGGCGTCGGCGCAGGTCCCTGCCCCTGGAAGGGGTTCTGCAGGCCGGAAGCGTTGTGGAGCTGGGGTGTCACGGGCTGTGCATAACCCTGCTGGGGACCCCCAGGCTGGGGATAACCGTGCGCGGGCGGCTGGGGATAACCGTCTCCTCTGGAGACCCCGGGGTCGGAACCGGCCGCGCTGGGGTCGACCATGACCGCGACCCGCATGGGGCGGCCGAACTCCTGGGAGAGCGCGTGGCTGATCAGGGGGCGGAGCTTGTTCTCCAGGACGTCCCTGGCGAAGTCCGTCGGGGCGGCGAGGACCACGGTGTCGTTCATGAGGCCGAACGGGCGGGTCATGCCGAGCCAGACCCGTTGCTGGGAGGGGACGCTCGCGTTGAGGGAGTTCTCCAACGCCCGTTCCCACACCTCGCTGAGGTCCAAGTTGTCCATGCCCGGCCATCCTCCTGTCGACGCGGTCACCGCACCTGCTCACCGCGATCTGTTATCCACACCGATGGCCGCCGGGCACATCGGATTCCCCTGTTTTCCACATGTCGGAGCCCCTGCTGCCCGTCCGGGGTCGCCGCTCGGAATCCACATCGAATCCACACCGCATCCACATGCTGTGCACAGCCCCACGGCCGCCGCCAGACACGCCCGGGCAATGGTGACAAGGGGTTGGAGGGGCCGACAGTAGCCCTGTCCACAGCCTGTGTTCAAGACGTTGTCCACAGCCTAGTGGCACTGTGGGGGAGGCTGAGTGCACATCCTGTGGACGGCGAGGCGTCGGTGGAAAACGGGGCTGTGGATTCGTGGATAACCTATCGTCAGGTGTTCGCCGGTTTGACCTGGGCCTCGCCTTACCCGTAACGTACGACGGTCGGCTTGTCACGCGGAGGCTTTCGCATGCCCCGCTTCCGGCAGGCCAGCCACTGTCGAGCGTCCCCATGTGCTGGGGGCGCGTCCTGAGCCTGGAGCCCACTCGTGAGCAAGCGTACTTTCCAGCCGAACAACCGCCGTCGCGCGAAGACCCACGGTTTCCGGCTGCGCATGCGCACCCGCGCCGGTCGCGCCATCCTGGCCGCCCGTCGTCGCAAGGGCCGCGCAGCGCTCTCCGCCTGACGCGTCCGCCGTGCCCGGTTCGCCGGGCCGGGGCAGTAAGCGAACCGTCGCCCGTCGGCCGTGACGCCGGCGGGCGATAGCCGTACCTGCCCAGGGTCAAACCAAGGTCCTCTCGTGTTGCCGTCCGTGTCCCGCATGCGCCGGGGCGAGGAGTTCGCCGGCGCGGTCAGGAAGGGAAGCCGTGCAGGCCGCCCCACACTGGTCGCGCATTTCGGCATGCGCGCAGAAACGGATGAACCCCCCTTGGTGGGATTCGTCGTGAGCCGTGCGGTTGGTGGGGCGGTCACGAGGAATCGGGTCAAACGTCAGCTGAGACACCTCATGCGAGACCGTCTCGACCGTCTTCCGCGAGGTAGCCTGCTGGTTGTACGCGCCAATCCACCGGCCGCGTCCGCGCGAAGCGAGCGCCTAGCCGCCGAACTCGACGTCGCGCTGGATCGTTTACTCAGGCGGCGTGAGCCCTCCGCGGCTCACAGGGATGGGCGATGATGACGGCGCAGCACACCGCCGGGGTTTCCCCGGCCGCCAGGACCCTGATGGCTCCCATCCGGTTCTACCGGAGCTATGTGAGCCCTCTGCTGGGTCCACGCTGCCGATTCCACCCCTCGTGCAGTGCCTACGGGCTTGAGGCGGTGGCCGTCCACGGGGCCCTGCGCGGCACATGGTTGACGATCCGGAGAATCGGGCGTTGCCACCCATTCCATCCCGGAGGCTTTGACCCGGTGCCCCCACGCCGGGGCCAGTCCGACGAAACGCAAGGGAGCTAGCTCGGTGGAGCTGTCCTGGCTGAACTGGCTGTACACGGCCGTCGCCCAAGTAATCACCTGGATACACCAGGCGTATAGCAGCTTCCTCGACCCGAACAGCGGGCTGACCTGGGCGCTGACCATCATCACCCTGACGGTGCTGATGAGGCTGCTGATCTTCCCTCTCTTCCTGAAGCAGATGCGCTCCTCGAAGAAGATGCAGGAACTCGCGCCCAAGGTTCAGGAGATCCGTAAGCGCTACAAGAACGACAAGCAGCGCATGAACCAGGAGGTCATGGCGCTGTACCAGGGGCAGGGGGCCAACCCGCTCGGCGGCTGTCTGCCGGTCGTGGCCCAGTTCCCCATCTTCATCTCGATGTTCACCGTGCTGAACGCGATGGCTCACGGCGAGCTGAAGTTCGGCATGACCCAGCAGCTGGTCGACAGCGCCAGGGCCGCGCACATCTTCGGCGCGCCGCTGCCGGCGACCTTCTGGAGCAGCGACGCCCAGCTTCAGGCGTTCGGCGCCAACCCGATCCAGACGAAGATCGTCCTCGCGATCTTCGTGGCGGTCAGCTCGCTGACCACCTTCCTGACCGTCCGGCAGAGCGTGACCCGCTCGATGGCCCAGATGCCGGACAACCCGATGGCGCAGCAGCAGAAGATCCTGATGTACATCTCGCCGCTGTTCGCCATCTTCTCGCTGAACTTCCCCCTCGGTCTGATCCTCTACTGGGTCACCACCAACCTGTGGACCCTGGGCCAGCAGCACTGGTTCTACAGCCGCAACCCCGCTCCGGTGGCCGACGCCAAGGGCAACATGGTGACGCCCGAGCCCAAGCCGGGCCTGCTGGGTAAGGCCAAGAAGGCCCCCGAGCCCGAGGCGCCGCCCGCGCCCGCACCCAAGATGGTCCGCCAACAGCCCACCCGCCAGCCCCGCAGCAAGCGGACGGGCAGCAAGAAGTCCTGACGATCATCCCGACAGCACAAAGGAGTGGCCGGACGTGACCGAGGCCGAAGCCGAGAAGGAGACCGTGAAAGCGGCTCCGGATCTCGCTGCGCTGGAGCAGGAGGGCGAGATCGCGGCGGACTACGTCGAGGGTCTGCTCGACATCGCCGACATCGACGGTGACATCGACATGGACGTCGAGGGTGATCGTGCCGTGGTGTCTGTCGTGGATGTCAAGGGTGGCGATCTCGTCGGCCCGCACGGCGAGGTGCTTGAGGCGATCCAGGAGCTGACCCGTCTCGCGGTCCACCGTCAGACGGGCGAGCGCTCTCGGCTCATGCTGGACATCGCCGGCTACCGTGAGCGCCGCCGTACCGAGCTGACCGAGCTGGGCACCAAGATCGCCGCGGACGTCAAGCGCAACGGCGAGCCCAAGCCCCTGCAGCCGATGACCCCGTTCGAGCGCAAGATCGTGCACGACGCGGTGGCGGCGGCGGGCCTGCGCAGCGAGTCCGAGGGCGAGGAGCCCCGGCGCTTCGTGGTGGTCCTGCCCGCGTAACGACACGACGGAGAAAAGGGCCGCCGTCCCCGGTCACCAGGGGCGGCGGCCCTTTCTTGTGATCCGTTCCCGGCCCGTCCTTGTACGGCTCCGCGAAGCGGGCCGTTAGCCTTAGAACACCCTGCAGAAAGCCCGTCCCGAGGAAGAGTGAGCCCCGAGTGAGTGACCAGATCCCCGAGCCGCCCGAGGTCGCGCGCGAGGTGTTCACCGGCGATGCCTGGTCCATGGCGGAGACGTTCGCCGGTCTGCTGGCCGGCCCCGGGGTGGTGCGCGGACTGCTCGGTCCTCGCGAGGTGCCCCGCATCTGGGACCGGCACCTGCTCAACTGCGCCGTGGTCGCCGAGGCGGTGCCCGCGGACGTGCGCCTGGTGGACATCGGCTCCGGTGCCGGGCTGCCCGGCCTGGTGCTGGCGATCGTGCGTTCCGACATCCATGTCACCCTCCTTGAGCCTCTCCTGCGCCGGACGGTCTTCCTCCAGGAGTGCGTGGACACGCTGAAACTCGGCAACGTCGAGGTGCTGCGTGGCCGGGCCGAGGAGTTCGTCGGCAAGCGCGTGTTCGACGTGGCCTCCGCCCGGGCGGTGGCGCCGCTCGACCGGCTGCTGAAGTGGTCGCTCCCCCTGCTGCGCGAGGGCGGGGAGCTGCTCGCCCTCAAGGGCGAACGGGCAGCGGAGGAGCTGGCGGACGCCGAGGCACAATTGAGGACCAGCGGGGTGCGAACCGCCGAGCTTGTTTCGGTCGGGCACGGTAAGGTCGAGCCGCCCGCAACTCTCATCCGGGTGGTCGCCGGTCGGGCCCCCGAAGGAGTACGGCAGGGCGCTCGCCGTAAGGAGCGTGTCTCGCGGGCCAAGCGGGCGCGAGGCCAGTAGAACAGACCGAGCGAAGCGAGTGCGAGGCCAGTGAATGACCATGGAAGTGCGATTGTGAGCGCGGAAGGTGGTCTCGGCTGGCCCACGGGTCCTGTCGTCCCGCCTCGTGAACGCCTTTCCGGTCTTGGTTGGCCCGCATCGGGTTCCACCGCTGCAGTCAGGCCGGTTGAAAGGACGACGACCGTGACCCAGTCCCCCCTTAATCCCGGCGAATCGCCGTTGGTACGAGAGGCACTCAGCTCAGTGGTTTCACGTGAAACATCTACGGCCGCCCCCGGAGACACCATCGGCGCCCGGGACGGTGACTGGCCCCGGCCGCCCAAGACCCGCATCTTCACCGTCGCCAACCAGAAGGGCGGCGTCGGCAAGACCACGACATCGGTGAACCTGGCGGCGGCGCTGTCCATCCACGGCCTGCGGGTGCTCGTCGTCGACCTCGACCCGCAGGGCAACGCCTCGACCGCCCTGTCCATCGAGCACCGTGGCGACGTCCCCGACATGTACAAGGTCCTGGTCGAGGACGTGCCGCTGGCGGAGGTCGTGAAGGAGGTCCCGGAGATGCCGGGTCTCTACTGCGCCCCCGCCACGATCGACCTGGCGGGTGCCGAGATCGAGCTGGTCTCCATGGTCGCCCGTGAGGCCCGGCTGCAGCGCGCGCTCGCGGCCTACACCCAGGTCGAGTTCGACTACATCCTCATCGACTGTCCGCCCTCGCTCGGCCTGCTGACCGTCAACGCGTTGATGGCCGCCAACGAGCTGCTGATCCCCATCCAGTGCGAGTACTACGCGCTTGAGGGGCTCGGCCAGCTGCTGCGGAACGTTGACCTGGTCCGCGCCCACCTGAATCCCACGCTCGACCTTTCCACCATCCTGCTGACGATGTACGACGGCAGGACCAGGCTCGCCTCCCAGGTCGCCGACGAGGTCCGCTCCCACTTCGGGGACACGGTGCTGAAGAACGTGATCCCGAGGAGTGTCCGTGTCTCCGAGGCGCCGAGCTACGGCCAGTCGGTCATGACCTACGACCCGGGCTCCAGCGGCGCGATGGCCTACATGGACGCCGCCCGTGAGATCGCCTACCGTGGCGCCGCCGTGTGAACGCGCCGAGATCCGCAGAAACAGCAGGGGAGGGACCGTGGTAGCTAAGACGCCCAGGGGACTGGGCAAGGGGCTGGGCGCGCTCATCCCGACGGGCCCCACCGTGCTGGAGACGACGCCACCGGCCGTCACCTCGACCCTGGTCGTGGACGAGCCCACGGTCCAGCAGCCGAAGCCGGTCGCGGGCGCCTACTTCCTTGAGATCCCCGTCGAGGACATCACGCCCAACCCGCGTCAGCCCCGGGACATCTTCGACGACCAGGCGCTGGACGAGCTGGCCATCTCCATCCGGGAGGTGGGGCTGCTCCAGCCCGTCGTGGTTCGCCCGGCCGGCGAGGGACGCTACGAACTGATCATGGGGGAGCGCCGCTGGCGTGCCTCGAAGATCGCCGAACTCTCCAAGATCCCCGCGATCGTACGGAGCACCGAGGAGGACAAGCTCCTGCTGGACGCTCTCATCGAGAACCTCCAGCGCGAGCAGCTCAACCCCCTTGAGGAGGCGGCGGCCTACCGGCAGCTGCTCGACGACTTCGGCGCCACCCACGAGCAGCTGGCCACCCGTGTCGGGCGGTCCCGCTCCCACGTGTCGAACACCCTGCGGCTGCTCAACCTGCCCGCCAAGGTCCAGCTCCGGGTCTCCGCCGGGACGGTCAGCGCCGGGCACGCCCGCGCGCTGCTCTCCCTGAACGACCCCGTGGCACAGGAACGGCTCGCCGACCGGATCGTGGCGGAGCTGCTGTCGGTGCGCGAGGTCGAGGAGATCGTGGCGGTCGGCGACGTCAAGGCGGCGCCCGCCCCCACCACCCGGAAGGTGCCGAGGGCACGTCAGTCGGAGGAGCCGACGCTCCGACATCTGGCCGACCGGCTCTCCGACCGCTTCGAGACCCGGGTGAAGGTGGACTTCGGCCGTCGCAAGGGGCGCATCGTCGTGGAGTTCGCGACCATCGACGACCTTGAGCGCATCATCGCCACGATGGCTCCGGGAACCATGCAGCAGACCGAAGACTGAAACACCCGGGCGCCTGTTTCACGTGAAACAGGCGCCCGGGTGTTTCACGTGAAACCCTCAGCCCTCCAGTACGGTCTGCCGTACATCGGCCACGAAGGTGTCCACGTCCTCGGTCGAGGTGTCGAAGGCCGTCACCCAGCGCACCACGTGGGCCGCCTCCTCCCACACGTGGAAGAGATGGCGCTGCTGGAGTTCGGTGATCACCTTCTCCGGCAGGGAGGGGAAGACCGCGTTCGACTGGACCGGATAGCGGAGCGCGACACCGGGAAGGCCGGCGACGCCGTCCGCCAGCCGATGGGCCATGGCGTTGGCGTGGGAGGCGTTCCTGCGCCAGAGGTCGTCGGTGAGGAGTGCGGTCAGCTGGGCCGACACGAAGCGCATCTTCGAGGCGAGCTGCATGCCCTGCTTGCGGAGGAACAGCGCGGGAGCATCCAGCTCGGGCCTGAGGATGACGAGCGCCTCCGCCCCCATGGCGCCGTTCTTTGTGCCGCCGAAGCTGAGCAGGTCCACTCCGACGTCACCGGTGAGCGCACGCAGGGAGCAGCCGAGCTCCGCGGCGGCGTTAGACAGGCGGGCACCGTCCATGTGGAGGAAGAGTCCGTGGGCGTGGGCGAAGTCGGCCAGTTCGGCGATCTCGTCGGGGGTGTAGCAGGTGCCACACTCGGTCACCTGGGAGATGGAGATGACCCTCGGCTGGGAGTGGTGCTCGTTCCCCAGGATGGAGAGCTGGTCGCGGACGGCCTCGACGGTGAGTTTGCCGTCGTCCGTCGGGATCGGAACGAGCTTGGCGCCGAGTACCCGCTCCGCGGCGCCGCACTCGTTGGTGTTGATGTGGGCGCTGCTCGGGCACAGGACGGCGTCGTAGGAGCGCAGGACGAGCCCCAGCCCCACGACGTTGGCACCGGTGCCGTTGAACATGGCGTAGGCGCTCACCTGGGGACCGAACTCGGCGCGGAAGGCCTCCTCCATCGCCCGAGTCCAGGGATCGCCGCCGTAGGCGGGAGTGTCCGAGACGTTGGCCTCAACGATGGCGGCGATCACGTCCGGGTGCACTCCGGCGTGGTTGTCACTGGCGAAACTCTTGGGAAGACGCACGGCGTCCACCATAAGTGGAACAATCCGGCGCCGGTCCCCCGGCGCCGGACAAATCAGTTCAAGCAGAGTGCCGAGCGGCAGCCTGTTCCAGCAGGGCCTGGCAGAGGGTGCCGAGATCGTCGCCCGCCGCCTCGATCGCCATGGGCAGCAGCGAGGTCTCGGTCATGCCGGGGGCGACGTTGACCTCAAGGAAGTACGGCAGACCCGCCTCGTCGACGATGAGGTCGGTGCGGGAGACATCACGCAGGCCCAGCGCGGTGTGGGCCGTGACGGCCATCTCGGCGCAGGCCTGCGAGACCTCGGGGGACAGCCGGGCCGGGGCGAAGAACTCGGTGTGCCCGGCAGTGTAGCGGGAGGCGTAGTCGTACAGGCCCGCGTCGGGCACGATCTCCACCGGAGGCAGGGCGACCGGGCCCTCGCCGAGGTCGACCACGGAGACGGAGACCTCGACCCCTTCGATGTAGCGCTCGATCAGCGCCGTGTCGCCGTAGGCGAAGCAGCCGACCATCGCCGAGGGAAGCTCCTGCGCGGTGCGGACCATCGACGCGCCGAGCGCCGAACCACCCCGGGACGGCTTGACGAACAACGGCAGGCCGAGCCGTTCGACGATCCGGTCGAGCACCGCCGAGGCGCCCAGATCATGGAAGGTCTCCTTGGGCAACGTCACCGACTCGGGGGTGCGCAGGCCGAAGGAACGGACGACGGCCTTGGCGGTCGGCTTGTCGAAGGCCACCCGGCACGCGTCGGGATCGGCGCCCACATAGGGCACCGAGAGCAGTTCGAGCACCGAGCGGATCGCGCCGTCCTCACCCGCCCCACCGTGCAGGGTGACGAAGACCGCGTCCGGCGGATCGGCGAGTACGGCGGGCACGAGGGAGGCGTCGGTGTCACGTGTCTCCACCGGGATCCCCACCGCGCGCAGCGCCTCACTCACCCGGCGGCCCGACCGGAGGGACACCTCCCGCTCGTAGGACAGACCACCCGCGAGAACGAGCACGTGGCCCAGATCACTCATCCGAAAAAACCTCTCTTCACGGCCCACGCCGAGCCTTTGGGGTCGCTCTCATCACGCCGGGGACGATCGCCACAACGGCGCCGGAAGTCACCGTACGGCACGGCACCCGAAGTGACGTCACCCACCGGTTCTCGGATGGCGCGTGGCGGGCGTCCGGAAGCGGCCGTCGAACCAGCCCCTTCACGGAGCACCGCGCCGAGAGCCTCCACAGGCTCCACACGGCAGAAGGCGGTGTGGCGAGCGGAAGCGCCCGTCACACCGCCCAGGGAAGCCCGCTCGGACCTCAGGCCAGGTCAGGCCCCGGGGTGTCCACTCCGCCGCGTTCGATGGGCGCGTCCGGCCCGAACGTCTCGCGCGTCTGCATCTCCTGCTCGATCACCCCGGCCAGGCGGCGCACGCCCTCACGGATGCGCTCCGGCTCGGGATAGCAGTAGGACAGGCGCATGTGGCGTGTGCCGCCGCCGTCGGCGTAGAAGCCGGCGCCGGGGACGAACGCCACCCGCTCCGCCACCGCGCGGGGCAGCAGCACCTTGGAGTCCAGCCCCTCGGGAAGCGTGGCCCAGACGAAGAAGCCGCCCGCCGGGCGTGTCCAGGAGCAGCCCGCGGGCATCAGCGCCTCCAGGGCGCCGAGCATGGCGTCACGGCGCTCGCAGTACAGCTCCCTGAAGGTCTTGATCTGCTGGCGCCACGGCTGGGTCGCGAGGTACTGCCCGACGGCGAGCTGGGTGAAGGTCGAGTGCGACAGGACGGCCGACTCCATCGCCAGCACCAGCTTGTCGCGGATGGCGTGCGGCGCCAGGGCCCAGCCGACACGGAAACCGGGTGCCAGGGTCTTGGAGAAGGAACCGAGGTAGACCACCCCGTCGGGGCAGTCGGCCCGCAGCGCCCGCATGGTCGTGCCCTCGAAGCCGAGCAGGCCGTACGGGTTGTCCTCCACGATCAGCACGTCGGCCCGCTGGCAGATGTCCAGGATCTGCTGCCTGCGCGCGGTGCTGAGCGTGACCCCGGCGGGGTTGTGGAAGTTGGGGATGGTGTACAGGAACTTGATCCTGGTGCCCGCGGTCTTCAGCGCGTAGATCGTCTGGGCCAGCGACTCAGGGATGATCCCCTCGTCGTCCATGGCGATGTGGATGACCTTGGCCTGGTAGGCGGAGAAGGTGCCCAGCGCGCCCACGTAGGAGGGCCCCTCGGCCAGGATGACGTCGCCCGGGTCGATGAAGACGCGGGTGATCAGGTCGAGGGCCTGCTGCGAGCCGACGGTCACCACGACGTCGTTGGCGTTGCCCTCGATCCCCTCAAGGCGCATGACCTCGCAGATCTGCTCGCGCAGGTGCGGGTCTCCCTGGCCTGAGCCGTACTGGAGCGCGACCGGGCCCCTGCGGGCCACCAGGTCGGCGACGAGCTCGCCCACGACGTCCAGCGGAAGAGCGGTGACGTACGGCATGCCCCCCGCGAGCGAGACCACCTCGGGCCTCGACGCGACGGCGAAAAGAGCTCGAACCTCGGAGGCGACCATCCCGGTGGCTCGTGCGGCGTACCGGTCGACGTAGGCGTCGATCCGCGACCCCTGGGGCGCGATGGTCTGACCGTGATCTGACTCTTGGGGCACGGTCCACCTCCTTGGTTACGGGGAGCAACGAGTGCTCAAGTTAGAGAAACCAGCGTACGACAGTGATGGTTGTCGTCTGCGTGTGGGGACGGGAGACCCTGAAACGAAGGGCCTCACTGAGCTACGATGCCAGCTGGAGACGCCGTTTTCGCGCGTTTTCCGCCACGGCTTGCGCTCGTCTCGCCAGGATTGGGGCCAACAGGTGTCGCGTCGGCTGGCAAACGTCACTCTCGACAATCTTGACGACCTGCCGTACCGGTGCCGCCGGTGCGTGTTCTGGGAGCTTGACCCGGTGAACGGCAACCGTGCGATCGAGGCGGGTGACCCGGGGCTGGAGAAGGAGGCCTGGATCTCCTCGACCCTGCTGGAGTGGGGAAGCTGCGGGAAGATCGTCTACGTGGACGGCGTCGCGGCCGGCTTCGTGCTCTACGCGCCCCCGCACCACGTGCCCCGCTCCATCGCCTTCCCCACCTCACCGGTCAGCGCCGACGCCGTGCTGCTGATGACGGCCCACATCATCCCGGAGTTCTCCGGAGGTGGCCTGGGCCGGATGCTGGTGCAGGGAGTGGCCAAGGACCTCACCCGGCGCGGGGTGCGGGCGATCGAGGCGTTCGGCGACCTGAAGTGGGAGCAACCCGGCGCGTGCGTGATGCCCGCGGACTATCTGCTCTCGGTCGGCTTCAAGACGGTCAGGCCGCACCTGCGCTTCCCCCGGCTGCGCCTCGAACTCAAGTCCGCCGTCTCGTGGCGTGAGGACGTCGAGGTCGCCCTGGAGAGGCTGCTCGGCTCCATGTCCCCGGAAAGGGCGCTCAGGCCCGTCTGAGATGGTTTGGGCCCCTTCCAGGGCCCTCCTGGGAGACCTCACCGACCTCAAGAGTCACGAAAGCCCCCCGCGTCGCGTCGCGGGGGGCTTTCGCCGGGTGGGTGTGCCGCTCGGAAGCGGTGGTACGGCTCCGCTGTGGGGAGCGCAGCCGCAGGGGGCGTCAGTCACAGACCCTTTCGACAGGGTCTAGATGATGCCCTCAAGCTCGCGAAGCAGCATCGACTTGGGCTTCGCGCCGATGATCTGCTTCACGACCTCTCCACCCTTGTAGACGTTCAGGGTCGGAATCTGGAGTACACCGTACTGTCCGGCGATCGTCGGGTTCGCGTCCACATCGATCTTGACGATGGTCAGCTTGTCCGCGTGCTCGTTGGCGATCTCCTCCAGAATCGGGGCGACCTGGCGGCACGGGGCGCACCACTCCGCCCAGAAGTCGACGATGACGGGCTTGTCGCTCTTGAGGACCTCAGCGTCGAAGCTGGCTTCGGTCACGTTCTTGATGGCGCCCAAGGTTCCGGTACTCCCTCTTCGTGGTGGTGATCTGGATCAGCTCTCGTGCTCGGCGAGCCACCGCTCGGCGTCGAGCGCGGCGGAGGTGCCCGTGCCGGCGGCGGTGATCGCCTGGCGGTAGATGTGGTCGACGACGTCGCCGGCTGCGAAGACGCCGTCCAGGTTGGTGCGGGTGTAGGGGGAGTCGACCTTGATGTAGCCCTCGTCGTCCAGCTCGACCTGGCCCTTGACCAGCTCGGTGCGCGGGTCGTGACCGATGGCGATGAACAGGCCGGTGGCCGCCAGCTCGCTCTCCTCGCCGGTCTTGAGGTTGCGCAGGCGCACGGCGGAGACCTTGTTCTCGCCGAGGACCTCGACGACCTCGCTGTCCCAGACGAAGCGGATCTTCTCGTTGGAGAAGGCCCGGTCCTGCATGATCTTGCTGGCGCGCAGCTCGTCACGGCGGTGCACGATGGTCACCGAGTTGGCGAACCGGGTGAGGAAGGTGGCCTCCTCCATGGCGGTGTCGCCGCCGCCGACGACCACGATGTCCTGGCCGCGGAAGAAGAAGCCGTCACAGGTGGCACACCAGGAGACGCCGCGTCCGGAGAGGCGCTTCTCGTTGGGCACGCCGAGCTCACGGTAGCCGGAGCCGGTGGCCAGGATCACGGCCTTGGCGAGGTGGGTCTCGGTGGCGGTCTTGACGACCTTCGGGGTGACGGTCAGGTCGACCTCGACCACGTCGTCGGCGACCAGCTCGGCACCGAACCGCTCGGCCTGCTTGCGCAGGTTGTCCATGAGGTCGGGACCCATGATGCCGTCGGGGAAGCCCGGGAAGTTCTCCACCTCGGTCGTGTTCATCAACGCGCCGCCCGCGGTGACCGAACCTTCGAAGACCAACGGCTTGAGATCGGCCCGGGCGGAGTAAACAGCCGCGGTGTAACCGGCGGGACCCGACCCAATGATGATCACATTCCGGACTTCACTCACTGCTGCGCCTCTCCTCCGTCGTTGCCAGTGGCGTCAACAGATCCTAGGCGCCGGTGATTCCCGTATGTCACGACGGAGCCCGGCATGGACGAATCCATACCGGGCTCCATGATCGTTCGAGAGGACTTCGAGAGGTCGAGGCCCTACTTCCAGCGTGCCAGGGCGGGCTTGCGCACGTTGTCACACTGCGGGCCCGTGACGTAGACGCGCACCGTGTTCCTGGCCTTGTTGCTCCAGAAGAGCATGACGTTGGCCTCCTGGCCGTTGTAGAAGCCCTGGTCGACGGCGAACGGTGCCCTGCCGACCTTCGCGGAGACCTGCTTGACACACTCGTCGAGCTTGATGCCCTCCGACTGCTCCTGGGCCAGCACGATCTGCGCCGGGCCGATGTAGTCGAGCAGCGGCCCGCGCAGCTGCTCCTCGGTGTAGTTCCAGTTGCTGTCGGTCAGCTGGTACCCGTCGCCCTTCGGCACCACAGGCATGGCGTACGGACTGGGCTGGCTGCTTGAAGAGGGGCTCGCGGTGAGCGCGCCACTCGTCATCACGGCCGTGCCCGCGATCGCCGCCGCCACACCCGCCGCCGCGGCCGACAGCGCCCACCGGCGCCGCGGGTTCCCGCGCCGCCGTACGGGCCTGACGGTGCCGTCGTCGCCGACGACCCCCAGCCGTGGCACCAACTCGGGCACGGGCTCGGGCTCCGGTTCCGGCAGGACCGGCTCGGGCTCGGGCAGGGACGCCGCCGTCTCCCACGGCGCGTCGCGCATGATGTCGTCCCAGGCCGGTGCCTCCACCAGGCCTATTCCACCTCCACGGAAGCTCTGGGCCTCTGCGGCCAGCGCGCGGTCGATCCGGAGCGCGACTCCCATCGGCATCGCCGGAGTGGGCGTCGCCGCGAGCACCTCACGGACCGCTGCGAGGTCGGCGAGGCTTTCGCCACAGGGGTCGCAGATCGCGAGATGTTCGCGTACCTGCAGGGCCGTGGCGGCGTCGAGGAGACCCTCTGCCAACTCGGCGAGAGTCTCCAGGTCGTAGTGCGTATCACCCGTCACGAAGTTCTGCTCCCTTCGCGGATGAGACGCGAGTCAGGTCGGATCGGTTCCGCAGGTGGGAAAGAATCGGGGCAAGTTTCGCGCGTCCTCGCGCGCACCTGCTCTTCACGGTGCCGCTCGGCACCTCAAGGACCTGGGCCGCGTCCTCCACGGAGTACCCCATCATGTCCACGAGTACGAGCGCCGCCCGCTGGTCGGACGGCAGCAGCTTGAGCGCGGCGGAGACCTCCATGGAGACCTCACGCTCGGCCGTCTGGTCGAGCACCGGCGTGTCCCGCTCGGCGGCCTCGACGAGTTCGTCGTCCGCGACGGGCCGTACGGACTTCCTGCGCATCCGGTCGAGGCAGGCGTTGACCACGATGCGGTGCAGCCACGTGGTGACGGCCGCCTCGCCACGGAAGCTCTCGGCCTTCCGGTAGGCCGAGACGAAGGCGTCCTGTACGGCGTCGGCCGCCTCGTCGGGGTCACCCAGCGTGCGCAGGGCGACCGCCCACATGCGGTCCCGGTGTCGCTTGACGAGTTCACTGAAGGCGTGTGGATCCCCGGCGATGTGACGGGTCAGCAGGTCGGCGTCGGACACGGCCGGTCGCGCCATCTGCTGTCCCGCCGCTGGCGGGGGCTCTGGTGGGGAATTCACGGGAAGAGTCCTGCTTGCCGATCCGGGGATAACACCATTACGTGATAGATGGTGCCACGAAATCTCACATGATCGGCAAGAACTCGACTAAAAGCGATCAAATCACTCTGGCGCTACTTGACGGCGGTCACCTTCACGTCGAAGACGCTTCCGCGGAACATGCCCTGGTAGGGGGGCAGCTTGGTGAACCAGATCAGGACGTAGCGTCCCTTCTCCGTGGAGTCGGCGCTGTAGGTCTTCTTGCCGGTCAGTCCGGAGAACTTGTGGACCGTCTTCAGGCCGCCCAGGTCGGCCGAGTCACCGATCCGCAGCTCGACGGTGCCGCTCGGGCTCAGGTTGCCGAAGTCGACCGTCACCTGCTTGACCGGCACGCTCTGCCCCAGGTCGAGCAGGAGGCCGACCCCCTTCTTCAGGTTGCCGAAGTCGGCCGAGGTGTAGGACTCCGAGTGCCAGTCGGTCGAGGACTTGCTGTCCACCGCGTTGAGCGCGAGCTCGGGCCGCTCCTCGCCGTCCGCGCCGAACGGGTCGAAGCCGGTGACCGACTTCGGCTTGACCTCCCGGGTCTCGACGGGAACCGGCTGCGTCGGGGTGACGGTCACCCCCGCCGTCGGGGTGCCCGCGTTGCCGATGCTGCGGCCGATCGTCCAGGCGCCGACCCCGACGGCCGCCATCACCAGCAGCACGATCGCGGTCATGGCCACCTTGCCGAGCATCCCGCCGCCCTGGGCGGGCGGCGGGCGGTGCTGGACGTGCTGGATCTGCGGGGCGGGGCGCTGGGGCGAGGCGGTGTCCACACCGTCGGAGCGCGAGGCCGTGACCGGCGGCGGCGCCACCGGCATCGGCGTGGGCACCGGGACGGGCCGGGGAACGGCGCTGAGGGCCTCGGCCAGCTCGGCGGGCGTGGCGAAGGGGGGCATCCCCCGCTTGACCTCGGACAGTAACGCCCGGCAGGCGATGGCGTCGAGATAGCCGGGAACCCCCGCCGTGACCTGCCGGGGCGTGCAGAGCTGCCCGTCGTTCAGCGGCGCGGGCGGCAGCCCGAAGTCCTCCTCGCCCGCCCAGTGCCCGGTCAGTCCGGCGTACAGCAGGCGGCCGAGCCCCTCGGTGTCGGCACGGGCCGCGTCCTCGCTCGTGACGTCCATCAGCGCGGCGTCGGTGCCGAGGCCGAGCACCTTGACCGTGCTGCCCGCGGCCGTCCACACCAGGTGCTCGGGGGTGAGGCACAGATGGGCCAGACCGGCCTCGTGGGCGTGCGCCAGTGCCTCCGCCGCCTCGGCGACCAGCGCGGCGGCCCGCTCGGGCTCCAGCGGGCCCGCGGCGACCATGTCGGTGAGGGTCTCGCCGCTGACCCACTCGCTGACGACGTAGGAGCGGCCGTCGTCCTCGGTGGTCGCGTCGAAGACCTGGGTCAGCCGGGGGTCGGTCAGTCTGCTGGCGACCCGGGCGGCGGAGATGACCTGCTCCAGCCGGGGGAAGCCAGGATCGAAGGTGTACACCGCGACGGGCCTGGCGAGCACCTCGTCGATGGCCTTCCAGAGTGTCGCGCCGTCCGACTCGTGGACACGGTCCTCAAGCCGGAAGCGCTCAGCCAGCTTGGTGCCGGGTTCGACGACGGAGGAACTCATGGGCTCTCCACAAGTGAGAACACGACAGCGCCCCACCAGATTGACACATCAGGACACATCACGCGATGCCGGGTGGATACGCCCACGCCCTCCTGCTTCCATTAGCCGCATGTCGTCACACGCGTTGCACCATGTTAGTCGCGCGCAGGTTCCGCCCGTGTTCTCCTTGTCAGACGCCGGGACCAGGTTCTCGGATTACCGGCGTACCCGGCTCGCGACCATTTCAACGACCGAACTGACCTCGGGGATGCGCATCCGGTGCGCGATGGCCAAGTAGAGAACCATACCGAGGCCGCCACCGGCGGACAGCATCACGGCCGCGCTGAGCGCGTTCAGGCCGGTCAGCTCCTGGGAGACCCACAGCACACCGAGCGCCAGCAGCGCCGCGGGCAGGGCCGCGACGTACATCCGTGACAGGCCCGCGGCGACCGCGCGTCCCCCGAGACCGCCGACCCGGCGGCTGGCCAGGGTCCAGGCGACCGCGGTGCCCAGCACGTAGGTGACGGTGAAGGAGAAGCCGAGCCCCATCACGATGTACTGCGCGGGCAGGGTCAGGTAGGCCAGCAGGCTCAGCAGGCCGTTCACCGCCACGTTGCCGACGGCGACGAAGACCGGCGTCCTGGTGTCGCCGAAGGAGTAGAAGACGCGCAGCAGGAGCTGGAAGAGCGAGAACGGCACCAGCGCCAGCCCGAAGACCTGGAGCACGTTGCCGATGTAGACCGCCGAGTCGACGGTCATGTTGCCCCAGGAGAAGATCAGCACGGTCACCGCGGGGCCCAGCACCATCAGCAGCAGCCCGGCGGGCACCAGCAGCGCCGAGATCAGGCGCACACCGGAGGAGAACTCCTGCGTGACCGCGCCGTACTGCTCGTCGGCGACCGCCCTGCTCATCCTCGGCAGCATCGCCGTGATCACCGAGACCGCGATGATCCCGTAGGGGAGCTGGAAGAACTGGTAGGCGTAGGCGTAGGCGGAGTTGCCCGCGCCGGGGGCCCGCTCACCGGCGCCGGAGGCGAGCTTGGTGGTGATCAGGAAGCCGAGCTGGCTGATCCCGACGTAGGCGAACGTCCACACCGCGGTGCGGCCCATCTCGCCGAGGCCCGCCTCACGCAGGTCGAGCCTGGGCACGAACCGGAAGCCCGCCCGGTGCAGCGAGACGACCAGCACCGCGCACTGGGCCACGATGCCCGCGGTCGTGCCGAGACCGAGCAGGGCCAGGTTGGCGTCGCTGACGGTCCCGATGTTCGTGCCCGCCGTACCCAGCGTGAGGTAGTAGGTCAGGGCGACGCCGATCATCACGATGTTGTTCAGCACCGGCGCCCACATCGGGGCGCCGAACCTGTCGCGGGTGTTGAGGATCGCGCCCGCGATCGCGCCGACGCCGAAGAAGGCGATCTGCGGAAGGATGAACTGCGCGAGCCTGACCGCGACCTCGGTCTTCCTGGGGTTCCAGTCGGCGCTGTAGAGGCTGATCAGCGGCCCGGCCAGCAGCACGCCCGCCACGGCGACCAGCGTCAGCACGATGATCCCGAGCGTCATCAGCCGCTGCTCGTAGGCCCGGCCCCCGTCGGGGTCGTTGCGCTGCCGCTTGACGATCATCGGCACCACGACGCTGCTCAGGACGCCGCCGATGAGGAAGTCGAACAGGATGAGCGGGATCGTGTAGGCGACGTTGTAGGCGTCGCCGAGGGCGAGGGTGCCGATGGCCGCGGCGAGCACCGCCGTACGGACGAATCCCGTGACGCGGGAGACCATCGTGCCCGCCGCCATGACCGCGCTCGCGCGCAGCACCCTGCTCATCGTTCTTCCTCCGCCAGATCGCTCGAATCGCTCGCCAGATCGCCGGGCCGCCGGGCCGTCACGACTCGGTGCCCGCCGGAGCGCTCGCGCGCCTCGGTGGTACGGCCGCCGCCGCCCGGCGGCCTCCCCTGCGCCGCAGGACGCGCAGGACGACCGCGGCCAGCAGGACCATGAGGGCCGCCCCGACGATCACCAGGGCGATCCCGGTGTAGCCGGTCGTGCGGACCGTGATCTCGACGGGCGCGCCGTACCTGCGTCCGTCGTCCGTCATCAGCTGGACCTTGACCGTCGTCTGGCCACTGGCCAGCACCGTCATGGGGACCCTGACGGTGTCGCTCTGACCGCCCAGGATGGTCCGGTGGTCCTCGTAGGTCTCGATCTTCAGCAGTTTGGGCTGCTCCGAGGTCACCCTGAGGCGGACCGAGACCTCGCTGCCCGCCCCGGTCAGGCCGTTGCGGACGCTGATCGGCACCTCGCCGTTGGTGCCCGCGAGCGTGCGTAACGGGGACTGCTCGTTGCCGGTGATGGAGACCTGCTTGATGCGGTCGTCGACCGCCGTGTCCACCTGCTCGACGTACGGCGTCGCGGCGTCCCCCCGCTCCCGCCAGGCGGAGGAGGAGAGCCGCAGCAGCGCCAGGTCGAACACGTCGAAGTCCTGCGCCTTGGTGATCGCCGAGGTCAGGTCGGCGCGGCGGCCGACCCGCCTGACGCTCTTCATGTACGGCTTGGCCAGCTCGGCGCGCCGGTCCTGCTCGGTGTAGGTGAGGTCGGCCCGCTGCGGCGCGAGGCCCTTGCCCGGCCTGATCGAGTCGAGCCTGGCCGGAGCCAGCCACGGCAGCGAGGCGGCCGTCTTGACCAGGTCCGTCACATAGGCGGGGTCGGGGGACCAGCGCCGCTGGGGGGCGGCGATCACGGTCCGCCGGGTGGTCACCGGCTCGGCGGCGAGCATCGCGGTCTCGGCGATGAAGCGCCTGCGGCTCAGCACGGCGGCGCCGGGCACCGTGACGTCCGCGCCGAGGGCCTCGCTCAGCGTCCTGTCGGTGAGCAGGGCGGTGACCGGGCCGTTGACGGTGTTCAGGGTCGCCGAGGCGTCCGGCGTGGTCGCCGGAGGCGTCGTCGGCGGCAGGGCGGCCTCGTCGAGCAGCACGGTCTTGACGCCCTGGGCGGCGAGCAGGTCGAGGCCGTCGTAGTCGATCTTCCCGTTGGCCGGCCAGTTCAGGGTGGTGATGAGGTCACGGCCGAAGGCCCTGCTGCCGACCAGCCTGGCCGCCTCTACCGCGGTCTTCGCCGAGTCGTCGACGCCGCCGTGGGCCAGCGCCGCCACGTCGGGGTCGGCGTACGGCGTCGCCACGACCGGCTCGTTGACCAGGGCGGTGCGCAGGTCGCCGAGCCAGGCCGCCGCCGCGGTGTCGCCGGAACGGCTCTCCACCTTGTCCTTGACCTTCACCGAGTACGGCTCGCCCAGGGTCTGGGCGTCGTCGATGAGGGAGGGGTCAAGGACCCAGGTGAGGTTCTTGGCCGAGGCGGTGCTCTGGGCGAGCTTGAGCAGGTTGCCCAGGCGCTTGCCCGGAGCCATGGAGGCCGACAGGGTGTCGTCGAGGAAGACGCCGTCGACGGCCCTGCGGGGCTGGTCGACGATCGGCAGCACCATGGCCAGCCGGGTGCGGGCCACCTGGGTGCCGACGGGCATGTGGACCAGGAAGGTGCGCTGGACGGCGATCGGCTGCCCGTAGACGTCGCGCACCTCGACCATGAGCGGGTAAACCCCGAAACGGGTCAGGCTCAGTTGCTGCGGGGTGAAGGTGAAGTCCCAGGAGGCCTTGGCCCCCGGCGCGAGGCTCTCCGGCTGCAGGACGAGTTCGTCGCGCCAGGAGGTCGGCTGGGCGCCCACTCCGCCGACGTAGGCCTCCATGTCGGAACGCCGCAGGAACGGCTGGGAGGAGTAGTACATCCTGCGCCGCATGCCGGTGACCGTCTGGGTCCCGGTGTTGACGAAGGTGCCGGAGAACTTGATCTCGGTAGTCGGCTCACGGGTCACGTCCGGCGTCAGCGCGCCGATCACCAGCTGGGGCGCCTGCCGCCCGGCGGCGGTCTCAGTCGTCTGGGCACTCGCCGTACCAGGAACGGCCACGGCCGCGGGGGAGAGCAGCGTGGCGGTCAGTACGGCGAGCAGCGTGGCCTTGCGGATCACGCGCTGGCCCGGGGTCGAGTACGGCGCACGCCCGTAATGCTATGGCCTATCCGGCGAGCGGGAAGGTCACCTGCTCCCTCCGTGACCGGGATTGGGCCAGGTCGATGGTCTTCCCTGAAACAAGCGACAGAAGGTGTTCCGTTCTGATGAGCAGCGCCGTACGGCGTTCACCCGTGGGGGTGTGGACGAGGTCGCCGGCGCGGGCGAGTCGTTCGTCGACCAGCGTGGTCAGTCCGTCGGGCAGCAGCAGCGGGCAGACCAGCCCGGCCGCGTAGTCGGTCGCGGAGTTCACCGTGAAGGCGGAGGCGGGCCTGACCTTGCGGGCGCCGAGCGCGCCGCCGACGGCGCCGAGTTTGGGCGGGGAGGCGGCGGAGGCGACGACGGCGACGGGTTCTCGCCCCACGGAGGTCGTGGCCTCGAAGACGGTCACCACGACGCAGGTCGCCGGGCTCACGGCCAGCAGTTCCGGCAGCTCCTCGGCGCACGTCATCACACGGGGAAGGCGTACGATCTCATGATGAACCTGGTGTGCGAGGAGCCAGCGGTGGATCGCGAGGGCGTCCTTCATGTGTGTGCTCCTTGCCTCGACTAGCCTCGACGCACGCCCCCGACGGTCTCTTGACCGACCGTAATCTGGTGATCGCTTGAGGTGTATCCCCAGTGGGGAACATGTTCCGTAACCGAAGGACCTACCCGGCTTGTCCCTTTCAAACCTGACTGAGAAGCAGCGGCACGGTATGAGCGAACTGTTTAGAAAGATCGCCCCCGTAGCCGACGAACTCGGCGAGCTGTTCGCCGCGAAGGGATACCAGATCGCCCTCGTCGGCGGATCGGTTCGTGACGTCTTCCTCAGGAGGATAGGCAACGATCTCGACCTGACCACCGACGCGCGCCCCGAGGCCGTCCTCGACCTCGTGCGCGGCTGGGCCGACTCGGTCTGGACGGTCGGCATCGACTACGGCACGGTCGGCGCCCGCAAGGACGGCTGGCAGCTGGAGATCACCACCTACCGCAGCGAGTCCTACGACCCCGCCTCGCGCAAGCCGGAGGTGGCCTACGGTGACACGCTCGAAGGCGACCTGGCCAGGCGTGACTTCGCGGTCAACGCGATGGCGCTGCGCCTGCCCTCACGCGAGTTCGTCGACCCCCACGGCGGTCTGGACGACCTGCACGCCAAGGTGCTGCGCACGCCCGGCCCCCCGGAGCGCTCCTTCGACGACGACCCGCTGCGGATGCTCAGGGCCGCGAGGTTCGCCGCCCAGCTCGGCTTCACGGTCGATCCGGCGGCGCTGGCCGCGATGACCGCGATGGCCGAGCGCATCGAGATCGTCTCGGCCGAGCGCATCCGCGACGAGCTGGACAAGCTCATCCGCGGTGCCCACCCCCGCGAGGGGCTGACGATCCTGGTCGAGACGGGCCTGGCCGCCCACGTCCTGCCCGAGCTGCCCAAGCTCCGCCTGGAGATCGACGAGCACCACCGGCACAAGGACGTCTACGAGCACACGCTGATCGTGCTTGAGCAGGCGATCGGCCTTGAGGAGAACGGCGCGGACGGCATCCTGCGCTGGGCCGCGCTGCTGCACGACGTCGGCAAGCCGAAGACCCGCCGCCACGAGGCCGGGGGTCGGGTCTCCTTCCACCACCACGAGGTGGTCGGCGCCCAGCTCGCCAAGAAGCGCCTGACGGAGCTGAAGTTCCCCAAGGACGTGGTCTCCGACGTCTCCAAGCTGGTCGAGCTGCACCTGCGCTTCCACGGGTACGGCACCGGCGAGTGGACCGACTCGGCCGTGCGCCGCTACGTCCGCGACGCCGGGCACCTGCTCGACCGCCTGCACAAGCTGACCCGCGCCGACTGCACGACCCGCAACAGGCGCAAGGCCCAGACGCTGTCGCAGACCTACGACCAGCTTGAGGAGCGCATCGCCAGGCTGGCCGAGGAGGAGGAGCTCGGCAAGATCCGTCCCGAGCTCGACGGCAACGAGATCCAGGAGATCCTGGGCGTGCCCCCGGGGCCCGTCGTGGGACGCGCCTACAAGTTCCTGCTGGAGATGCGCCTGGACAGGGGGGTCGTCGGCAAGGAGACCGCCGCGCTCGCCCTGCGCGAGTGGGCCGAGGAGAACGGGATCTCGTCCTGAACCTCTCCTGGGAGGCCCTCGACCGTGAGCACGTGTGGCACCCCTACGCCTCGGTGCCTCCGGCCGTGCCCGTGTACACGGTCTCCAGGGCCGACGGGGTACGGCTGACGCTCGCCGACGGCAGGCGCCTGGTCGACGGCATGTCGTCCTGGTGGGCGGCCGTCCACGGCTACAACCACCCCAGGCTCAACCAGGCGCTGACCGACCAGCTCGGGGACATGGCGCACGTCATGTTCGGCGGCCTCACGCACGAGCCCGCCGTACGGCTGGCGAGCACCCTGGCGGACATGACCGGGCTGCCCCGGGTCTTCCTGGCCGACTCGGGCTCGGTCGCGGTCGAGGTCGCGATCAAGATGGCCTTCCAGTTCACCGGGAGGAGCCGCCTGCTCACGGTCAGGGGCGGCTACCACGGCGACACCTTCGGCGCGATGGCCGTCTGCGACCCGGTCAACGGCATGCACCACCTGTTCTCCGGCGCCCTGCCCGAGCACGTGTTCGCCGACCGGCCGCCCGCCGCGCTCGACGAGGACTACCTGGCCCACCTGGAGAAGACGGTCGCCGCGCACGCGGACGAGCTGGCGGCGATCATCGTGGAGCCGGTCGTGCAGGGCGCGGGCGGCATGCACTTCTACCACCCCGCCTACCTGCGCAGGCTTCGCGAGCTGGCCGACGAGTACGGCCTGCTGCTGATCGCCGACGAGATCGCCACCGGCTTCGGCAGGACGGGAGAGCTGTTCGGCTGCGACCACGCCGGGATCCGCCCCGACATCATGTGCCTGGGCAAGGCGCTGACGGGCGGCTACATGTCCCTGGCCGCGACGCTGTGCACGGAGCGGGTCGCCGAGGGCATCGGGACGCTCATGCACGGCCCGACCTTCATGGGCAACCCGCTGGCCTGCGCCGTCGCGGGCGCCAGTCTCGGCCTGCTGGCCGAACGCCCCTGGCGGCGGGAGGTCGCCCTGATCGAGGAAGGTCTGACCCGGGGACTGGCCGAAGCCGCCGGGGCACCCGGCGTCAGGCAGGTGCGGGTGCTCGGCGCGATCGGCGTCATCGAGACCCACGAGCCGATCGACGTCCGGCGCGTCCAGGACGTGGTGATGGATCACGGGGTCTGGCTGCGGCCGTTCGGGCGGTTGCTCTACACGATGCCGCCCTACTCGATCGGCGACGACCTCGGCCTGGTCACGACCGCGATGACGGCAGCGGCGTTCTCGATCGATCCGCCGAGGTGACCGCCCGGTAGACCACGGCGCCGCCGAGGTATCCGGCGGTGATGAGCCCGAGCACCAGCATGGACCTGCCGTCGGCGGGCAGCAGCGCGGCGGCGATCGCGGCGGCGATCACGTAGGTGCCGTTGAAGAGCATGTCGTAGAGGGAGAAGGCCCGGCCGAGGTAGACGTCCTCGATGTCGCTCTGCACCCGGGTGTCGGTGCAGATCTTGATGCTCTGTCCCGCCAGGCCGAGCACGAAACCGCCGACCGCGAAGCCCCACTGCTGGAACGGCGCGCACAGCGCGAACGACAGCACCCCCGCGCCGGCCAGCATGGTCGGGATCCAGGTGTCGATCTCGAAGCGCTCGGTCGCCCACGGCGTCAGCACGACGGCCAGGGCGTAGCCGACCCCCGAGGTGGCCAGCACCAGGGAGGCCACGTCCAGCGCGTTCTCCGCGCTGTGGGCGAAGTGGTTGCGCGAGAGCATCACGATCATCGCCGTGCACATGCCGTACACGAAGCGATGGGTGGCCATCGCGCCGAGCGCGGCCGCGGCGGCCCGGTGACCCGCGATGTGACGCGCGCCGTCGACCAGGCCGCCGACCACGTTGCGCAGCGCCTGGCCGGCCTGCGGCCTGTCCGCGTCGTGGACCGGGCCGAGGAGCCGCCTGTCCATGGTCCTGGCGATCAGCGCGCTCGAACCGAAGGTGACGCCGGAGATGATCAGCAGTGCCGCCGTGCTGCGGTGGTCGCCGCCGAGGAGCCGGTTCAGCAGGTAGCCGAGCCCCGCGCCGACGAAGGTCACGACGGTGCCCGAGGTGGGGGTGACCGCGTTGGCCGCCAGCAGCCGGTCGCCGGGGACGACGTGCGGCAACGAGGCGCCGAGGGCGGCCAGGAAGAAACGGTTGACGCCGAGCACGGCGAGCGCTGCGGCGTAGAAGACCCCGTCGGGGACGCCGACGAGCAGCAGCGCGGCGGCCAGGAACAGCAGTGTCGCGCGCACCATCGGCGCGACCACCAGGATCTGGCGCCGGGACCACCGGTCGATGAACACGCCGACGAAGGGACCGAGGATCGAGTACGGCAGGAACAGCACGGCCAGCCCGACGGCGACCTCCGCCGCGCTGGTGTTCTTCTCCGGGCTGAAGAAGGCGAATCCGGTCACCGCGAACTGGAAGACACCGTCGGAGAACTGGGAGGCGAGACGGGTACCGAACAGCCGCCTGAAGTCCTGGCCCCTCAGCAGTACGCGTAGGTCGGATGCGAATGACACGGGCTCAGCCTACGCGTGGCGAATCGACCACGACGTCAGGAGGAACCCGCCTTGCCGGACACTTCATCACCTTTCATGACGTAACGCTGATCAGGAAGAACGAGCTGACATGGTCACGTACCCTCGGTCGGGTGACAGCTGATGAACACGTCGTGCTCGTCGACCCTGAGGGAAACGCGATCGGCACGGCGCCCAAGGCGACGGTGCACGGTTCCGACACGCCTCTGCACCTCGCCTTCTCCAGCTACGTGTTCGACGGCCTGAGACGGGTGCTGCTCACCCGCAGGGCGTCGCACAAGATCACCTGGCCGGGGGTGTGGACGAACAGCTGCTGCGGGCACCCGCTGCCCGGCGAACCGCTGTCCGGCGCGGTGCTGCGCAGGCTCTCCCACGAGCTCGGTCTGTCCGTCACCGGTGTCGACCTGGTGGTGCCGGACTTCTCCTACCGCGCGGTCATGGACAGCGGGATCGTCGAGCGGGAGCTGTGCCCGGTCTACCGGGCCGTGGTCGACGCCGAGGCCGTCCCCAACCCCGAGGAGGTCGGGGAGACGCGCTGGATGCCGTGGCGGGAGTTCGCAGCCGGGGTGCTCAACGGTGACCTCGCGGTCTCCCCCTGGTGCCGCGAGCAGGTGCCCCACCTGGTGAAGCTCGGCGACGACCCGCTCGGCTGGCCGGTCGCCGACCCGGCGGAGCTGCCGCCCGCCGCCCGTCCCGCCTGACGGCTCGACCCGCTCGCCCGGCCGTACGGCGAGGCCCTCCGCCCGGACCGGGTGGAGGGCCTTGTCATCGGCGGGATGGGCTTCAGCGCTCGACCTCGCCACGGATGAACTTCTCCACGTACTCCCTGGCCTCGTCGTCGGAGTACTGCTCCGGCGGGGACTTCATGAAGTAGGAGGAGGCCGACAGGATGGGCCCGGCGATGCCCCGGTCAAGAGCGATCTTGGCCGCGCGGACCGCGTCGATGATGATGCCGGCGGAGTTGGGGGAGTCCCAGACCTCCAGCTTGTACTCCAGGTTCAGCGGGGTGTCGCCGAAGGACCTGCCCTCAAGGCGGACGTAGGCCCACTTGCGGTCGTCGAGCCACGGCACGTGGTCGGACGGGCCGATGTGCACGTCGGCCTTGCCCATCTCGTGCGGGATCTGCGAGGTGACCGACTGGGTCTTGGAGATCTTCTTGGACTGCAGGCGCTTGCGCTCCAGCATGTTCATGAAGTCCATGTTCCCGCCGAAGTTCAGCTGGTAGGTGCGCAGCAGCTCGACGCCGCGGTCCTCGAACAGCTTGGCCATCACCCGGTGCGTGATGGTGGCGCCGACCTGCGACTTGATGTCGTCGCCGACGATCGGCACACCGGCCTCGGTGAACTTCTCCGCCCACACGGGGTCGGAGGCGATGAAGACGGGGAGCGCGTTGACGAAGGCGACCTTGGCGTCGATGGCGCACTGGGCGTAGAAACGGTCGGCCTCCTCGGAACCGACCGGCAGGTAGGAGACGAGGACGTCGACCTTGTTGTCCTTCAGGACCTGCACGACGTCCACCGGGGCCTCGTCGGACTCCTCGATCATGTCGCGGTAGAACTCGCCGAGACCGTCGAAGGTGTGACCGCGCAGCACGGTGACGCCGAGCGGCGGCACGTCGCAGATCTTGATGGTGTTGTTCTCCGAGGCGACGATCGCCTCGGAGAGGTCGCGCCCGACCTTCTTCGCGTCCACGTCGAAGGCGGCGACGAACTCGACGTCGCCGACGTGGTAGTCACCGAACTTGACGTGCATCAGGCCCGGCACCCGGCTACCCGGGTCGGCGTCCCTGTAGTAATGCACGCCCTGCACGAGCGACGAGGCGCAGTTGCCTACACCGACAATGGCTACGCGCACCGAACCCATGGCACTCGCTCCCCTTGTTCTTAATGGTCAATTGTCTTCCGAGGCGGGGTGCCGCCCCCTGTTATCCGTGCCGGGCGCGGGCGCCCGGGAGGTCCCTTCCTGTGTGGAGCGTCGCTCCTGTTCGGACGCGGAACTCCGTCGCTCCGTGGCGATCAGCTCATTCAACCAGCGCACTTCGCGTTCGACCGACTCCAGACCGTGACGCTGGAGCTCTAGCGTGTAGCTGTCCAGCCGCTCCCGGGTCCTGGCCAGAGCCGTACGGACACCGTCGAGCCGCTCTTCGAGCCTGCTGCGGCGGCCTTCGAGAATCCGCAGCCGCACCTCTGTCTCGGTGTGCCTGAAGAAGGCGAAGTGGACGCCGAAGCTCTCGTCCTCCCAGGCGGAGGGACCGGCCTGGGTGAGCAGCTCCTGGAGGCGCTCCTTCCCCTCCGTCGTCAGCTTGTAGACGATCTTGGAGCGTCTGCCGGTGAGCGTGATGGGGCTCTCGGCGGTGGGCACGTCCGAGTCGTCGTCCTCGACGATGAGCCCGTCGGTCAGGAGCTGACGAAGGCAGGGATAGAGCGAGCCGTAGGAGAACGCGCGAAACATCCCGAGGAGAGAGTTGAGCCGTTTGCGCAGCTCATAACCGTGGAGCGGGGTCTCGTGCAGCGACCCGAGCACGGCGAGCTCTAGCACGCCGCCACGTCCGCCGGCCACGGGAAACCACCACCTCTCGCGTCGATGTATCGAGCCGATACATCCTGAGGATACGTCGGGCCAACATATCTCTGCAATTAACGACTTTCCCAAGAGGTTGGGCGCAAACAGTAAAAAGCCGTAGTCTGGCGCTTATGTGGTCACAGCGAGCGGCAGCGGGCTTGCCCCCCGGCATGGCCAAGACCACTTCCCAATGTGGGAAATTCCACGCTCGGATGGGGGTGGTCTGCCATCGTGGTCCGTGGAACCAGCTGACGGCCTCACCCGTCCTCGGGAACGGAGATCCGCCCCAAAGGGGCGGCTACCAGTGAGCCAAGGCGCTGAGAAAGATCGCGTTCACGCGGTAATCTCACCCGCCTGCACGCCGTCGTAGACCCCGATGACCGAACGAGGACGCGTGAGTTACAGCAACAGCCATGACCCGGAGCCGTACGGGCGCTCTCAAGCCCCTGACGCGTCTCGCCAGGGACGGCGCCGTCGCTCAGGCACGGGAGCCGCTTCCTCCGCGGTTCCCCCGCCACCGCTTCCCCAAACCGGAGACGCCGGTCAGGCGACCCAGGTTTACCCCCAGCCGAACTTCCAGGGACGGCCGCCTTACGGTGCCCCTGGTCCTGGGCAGGGCGGGCAGGAAGCGCCCCCGCTCGGTGGGCGCAGGGCGGAGGCCGCCTTCGAGGACACCCAGGCCATGCTGGCCGCCCAGGCCGGAGGCTCGTCGCCCACGGCCCACACGGCCGTGCACCAGTCCCCCATGCCGCAGGCCGCCCCGCAGGCGGGACCCGGCGCGCGGGCGGCCATGGACGACCAGGCCACCCAGATCGGCTCGCCCATGCAGGCGGCGGGACCGGCCACACAGATGAGCACGGGCGCCTCAGGAGGCCCGGTGGCCCCCGGCGGACGCAGGCGCGCGCGCCGCGGCTCCGCGGCGCGGGCCGACTTCCAGGGACAGGGCCGCGCCGAGCAGCTCGACGGTCCTGGCGGCGGTGGCCCCATGGGTCCCGGCGGAGGTGGTGGTCCCGGCGGCCCCGGCGGCCCCGGCGGCCCTGACGACGAGGACGGTCGCAAGCCGCGGCGCACGGGCTGGAAGCGCTTCGTGCCGAGCTGGAAGATCGTGGTCGCTGGCTTCACCATCTTCGCCGCGGGCATCTTCGGCATGATCGCCGTCGCCTACGCCAACACGCCGGTGCCCAAGACCACACAGGCGGAGGCGGACGACGAGGGCAGCGTCATCTACTACAGCGACAAGACCGTGCTCGCCCGTCTCGGCGTCAAGCGGACGATCGTCTCGATCGACAAGGTGCCCGAGCACGTCAAGGACGCGGTGATCGCCGCGGAGAACCGCAGCTTCCGCGAGGACAGCGGCATCGACCTCAGGGGCATGGCCCGGTCGGTGTGGAGCACGCTCAGCGGCACCCAGGTCCAGGGCGCCTCGACGATCACCCAGCAGATGGCCCGTAACTACTACGACGGGCTCAGCCAGGAGGTCTCGATCCAGCGGAAGATCAAGGAGATCTTCGTCGCGATCAAGATCAACAAAGAGCTGCCAAAGGACAAGATCCTTGAGCAGTACCTCAACACCATCTACTTCGGCCGCGGAGCCAAGGGCATCCAGGCCGCGGCCAAGGCGTTCTTCAACAAGAACGTCGACGAGCTGACCCCGGAGATGGGCGCCTACCTCGCGGGCCGCATCCAGAACCCCGACGCCTTCGACCGCGCGGAGATAGCCAAGAACCTGGCACCGACCCAGGAGCGCTACACCTACGTGATCAAGGGCATGGCCGAGATGTTCCCCGACAAGTACGGCTCGCTGCCCACCAAGACCCCCACGGCTCCCAAGCGGGTCACCTACGCGAACAAGGACTACTACAAGGGCATCAACGGTTACATGATCACCGAGGTGCTCAAGGAGCTCAACCGCCGGGGGATCAGCGAGGAGGACGTCAAGCGGGAGGGCTACAAGATCTACTCGACGTTCGACAAGAAGCTGATGCTCGCGGCGAAGAAGGCCGTCCAGGAGAACACCTCGGGCCTGTCCCCCGAGATCCACACCGGTCTGGCGGCCGTCGATCCCCGCAACGGGCGGGTGCTCGCCTTCTACGGCGGACCCAGCTTCACCAAGACCGAGTGGAACGACGCGTTCATGTCGCAGAAGCAGGCGGCCTCGGCGTTCAAGCCCTACGTGCTGGCCGCCTGGCTTGAGGCGGGCAACAGCCTCAACAGCTACCTGTCGGGCAAGAGTCCGATCAAGGCGCCGGGCACCAACCCGATCAAGAACTCCCACGACATCCCCGGCGGCTCGGTGAACGTCACCAGGGCCACCGCCGAGTCCGTCAACACCGCCTTCGTGCAGATGGGCGAGGAGGTCGGCCTCGACAAGGTCATCGCCATCGCCTCCGGCGCGGGCATCAACGAGGAGCGGCTCAAGGAGGCGGAACAGCGTCACGCCTTCGCCATCACGATCGGTTCGGGCCAGGTCACCCCGGTCGAGCAGGCCGGTGGCTACTCGATCTTCGCCAACGCCGGCAAGCACTACGACAACCACGTCGTGATCAAGGTTCTCGACCGTGACAAGGTGACGGTGCTCAAGGAGAACGACCAGCCGACCCAGGTCATCAGCCCCGACAGCGCCGCCGACGCCGTCGCCGCGCTCCAGCAGGTGATCAAGGATCCCAGGGGTACCGGCCGCGCCGCCGCCCTGTCCGACCGGCCGGTCGCGGGCAAGACCGGAACCAACGACGAGAACAAGGAAGCCTGGTTCGTCGGGTTCACCCCGCAGCTGTCCACCGCGGTCGGCATGTACCGCCAGCAGAAGAAGACCAACGCCGAGATCTCGCTGGGCGACATCCAGGGCGCGACCTACCCCACCCGCGTGTGGCACGCCTTCATGCAGGAGGCCATGCGCGGCAAGGAGGTCATGCAGTTCCCGCCGCCCGCCAACGTCGGTACGGACAAGAACCTCGCGCCCAAGCCCGAACCCTCGCCGACGCCGACCGCGACCGAGAACCCCGACGACGGCGACGGTGGTTACGGCGACTACGACGGTGACGGGAACGGCGACCAGGGCGGTGACCAGTGTCAGCCCGGGGACATCTCCTGCGACTCGTCGCTGGACGACAACGGCACCGGGACCGGTCAGCGCGAAGACCCTGACGGCACCGGCGACGGCACCGGCGACGGGATAGGCGACGGCACGGGAGACGGAACCGGCGACGGCATCGGGCTCGACTCGGGAGCCGCGCCGGGTGCGGCCGTACCTGATCCAAAACCGACAGGACAACACCATTGATGAAGAGCGCCCAGACAATGCCTGTCGCGCTGCCCTCCTTAGGCGCGCGAGTCACCCCCTACATCCCCCTGGCCCTCTTCGGGGCCCTGGGGGCGGTGCTCTCCTTCCTGTGGAAGTGGCCCTGCCGGTTCGGCGGGGCCTGGAACGACGGAACCCTGCAGTTCACGAACTTCTGTTACACCGACATCTATCCGCTGTGGTGGAACGAGAAGCTCAGCGAGGGCAAGATCCCCTACTTCGACTACCCGGTCGAGTACCCCGTCGGCATCGGCGGGATCATGGAGATCTTCCGTAGGATCGCCTCCTCCATGGCTGATCCCGCGGTCGCCTTCTACGACCTGACCGTGATCCTCATGGCCCTGTGCCTGATCGTCGGCGTGGTGCTCATGGCCGCGCTCGCCGGTCCCACCCGGCGCTGGGACGCGCTCTGGTACGCCCTGGCCCCCTCGCTGATCCTCACCGCCTACATCAACTGGGACCTGGCGGCCGGCGCCCTCGCCCTGGCCGCGATGCTCGCCTGGTCGAAGCAGCGGCAGTGGCTCGCGGGCGTCATGCTCGGGCTGGCCATCGCCACGAAGTTCTACCCGGTGATGTTCCTCGGCCCGCTGTTCCTGCTGACGGCGCGCACCGGGAAGTGGAAGCCGTTCCTGCAGACCGTCGGCGGCGTCGCGGCCTCCTGGCTCGTGGTCAACGTCCCGGTCATGCTCGCCGCCTTCCCCGGCTGGAGCAAGTTCTACGTCTTCAGCCAGGAGCGGCGCGCCGACTGGGGCTCCATCTGGTACTTCTTCGGCAACAAGCAGTGGCCGTTCCTGGGCGATCCGGAACGGCTCGACATGCTGGGCATCGTCTCGCTCGGCGCCTGCTGCCTGGCGATCGCCGTGCTCGCGGTGACGGCCAAGACGCGGCCCCGGCTGATGCAGCTGTGCTTCCTCACCCTGGCCGCCTTCATGATCACCAACAAGGTGTGGTCGCCGCAGTACGTCCTGTGGCTGATCCCCTTCGCCGTCCTGGCCAGGCCGAACTGGAAGCCGATCGCCCTGTGGCAGATCGCCGAGTGCTGGTACTTCTTCGCGATCTGGCTCTACCTCCTGACCCAGAGGCCGGAGAGCGCGGCCCTCGGCATCACCGACGACACCTACTTCACCGCCGTGTGGGGCCGGGTGATCACCATCCTGATCATGATGGGCTTCGTGGTGCGCGACATCCTCAGGCCGGACAAGGACGTGCTCAGGCAGGACGGGATCGACGACCGGTCGGGCGGGGTCTTCGACGGAGCCCCCGACAAGTTCAGGCTCGCCCTCTCCTGAGACACAACCGTTGACCCTGTTCGCCGCGCCCCTGTTCACGACCGACTGGTCGCTGACGGGGGCGCTCGTCTCGGTGGCGGCCTGCGCGGTGGCCGTGGTGGCGCTGGCCAAGCTGGCAGACACCGAGACGGCCGAGCCTGAGGGGCGGCGCCCCGGTGGCCGGCGGGCGGCCGTGGCGCTGCTGCTCTGGCCGACGTCGGTGTTCCTGGTGGCGGGCTACGACGAGTCGTTGTTCCTGGCCCTGGCGATCCCCGCCTGGCTGGCCGCGCGCCGGGGCCGCTGGCCACTGGCCGCCGCCCTGGCCGCGGGCGCGTCATGCGTACGGATCACCGGGCTGTTCCTCGCCCTCGCCCTGATCGTCGAGTTCTTCGGCTCCGGCACCCCGGTACGGCGGGCGGGATGGCTGGCGCTGCCGTTCGCGCCGTTGCTGCTGCGCTCCGGCTGGCAGCGGCTCAACGGCGGAGACTGGCTGACCTGGGGGCAGGCGCAGGAGGCGGGCTGGGGCCGGTGGTTCGTGTGGCCCTGGGAGTCGCTGGCCTCGATCTGGCGCTCCGCCCTCGCCGAGGAACGCTCCGCGTTGCTGTTCCAGATGGAACTCGCCGGGGCGGTCTTCGCGGTCGGGCTGGTGCTGCTGTTGCTGTTCCTGCGGCGCTGGAGCGAACTCGTCTACATGGGGCTCCAGGCGGGAGTTCTGATCTGTTCGGCCTCCTACCTGGCGATTCCGCGCGCCGTACTGCTGTGGTGGCCCGTCTTCGTGCTCGTGGCCAGGGCCGGCGCCCGGGGACGCTGGTGGGTGCTCGTCGTCTACGCGCTGCTGACGACCCCCCTGATGCTGCTCAACGCGCTGACCTATCTGGAGAGTGTCAGGGCGGGGTGATCATCCCTACCCACTTCCGGCGAAAAGTAATCCAGAAAAGTTATCCACAGGCTGGGGATTACCATCCCTTGTCGTGGACGGAGCCCCCGTACGGCTTGCCGAAACGGCTACGCTCGAACACATGCCGCTAATCGGAGCTCATGTCGACCAGGACGATCCACTGACCCACGCCAGGGCGCGCGGCGCGGAGGTGGCGCAGTTCTTCCTCGGAGACCCGCAGGGCTGGAAGGCCCCCGTCATCGGGGACAAGACACGGGACATCAAGGACTCCGACGTCGCCGCCTACGTCCACGCCCCCTACGTCATCAACGTGGCCACCTCGAACAACCGGATCCGCATCCCCAGCAGGAAGCTGCTCAGCTCCCATCTGGCGGCGGCGGCCGAGGTCGGTGCCAAGGGCCTCATCGTGCACGGCGGCCACGTCAACGCGGGCGACGACCCCCAGAAGGGCTTCGACAACTGGCGCAAGGTGTTCGAACGCCTTGAGGAGCACGAGGTCCCGGTGCTCATCGAGAACACCGCGGGCGGCGGCAACGCCATGGCGCGGAAACTGGAGAGCATCGCCCGGCTGTGGGAGGCCCTCGACGGCTTCGACGTCGGATTCTGCCTGGACACCTGCCATGCCTGGGCCGGAGGCATCGACCTGGAGCAGGCGGTCGAGCAGATCATGGCCATCACCGGCCGGATCGACCTGATCCACTGCAACGACTCCCGCGACGCCGCGGGCTCGGGCGCGGACCGGCACGCCAACCTCGGCGCGGGCCAGATCGACACCGACCTCATCCTCGCCGCCTGCCGGAAGGCCAACGCCCCCATCGTGGTCGAAACCCCCGGCGACGGCCAGGCGGAGGACATCGCCCTGCTGAGAAAAGAGCTGGCTCAGGGGTAGAAGCCGCCGTGGTAGATGCCGAAGGCGACGCCTACGAAGGAGGCCACGATGCCCACGATGTTGAGGGCGCGTTCCGGGGTCGTCGCCGAGACGTACTGGGAGTAGAGGCCGCCGACGAACCCAACCACGCCAAGCCAGCAGGCGACCGCGTGCGCGGCGGGGAAGAACCCGGCGACGAAGGCGATCAGACCGCAGGCGATGGTGACGACGCTCAGGACGTTCTGCACGGGATGCCGCTGACCGTCGTTGTCCAGTATTCGGGAGATCGGGTTTCCAGATAGACGAGGCGCGTCGGGCATGGTTCCACCTCCCCTTTCCTCTGCTAGAGGAGTGCCCGCGTCCTGACGGCCCAACCATTGACAGCCTGGTAGGCTGGCACGGCTACGTCGCATGGGTGTGTCATCGCCACCCTCCGCCATGGGCGCCGAAATGGGCGTCCGCGGTGAAGACGTCAGCGTCCTCCTGTCACGACACGGTGTCGTGACCGCAAAAGTCCAGAGGAGGTTGGAAGCCAGCATGCGTCGTTACGAAGTGATGGTCATCCTCGACCCTTCGCTCGATGAGCGCACCGTGGCCCCTTCCCTCGACCAGTTCCTCAGTGTCGTCCGCAACGACGGCGGCACCGTGGAGAAGGTCGACGTGTGGGGTCGTCGCAGGCTCTCCTACGACATCGCCAAGAAGCCCGAGGGCATCTACGCCGTCATCGACCTGACCGCCGAGCCCGCGACGGTCAAGGAGCTCGACCGGCAGATGAACCTCAACGAGGGCATCCTCCGCACCAAGGTCCTGCGTCCGGACGTGCACTAACCCCGACTTTTGTCGGGAGGCAGCCGTACTCTGAGCCGATAGACCGCGAAAGGCCGCAGGAAGGGCAACGCTAGCCATGGCAGCAGGCGACACCACGATCACCATCGTCGGCAACCTCGTCGACGACCCCGAGCTGCGTTTCACCCCTACGGGGCAAGCCGTGGCCCGGTTCCGCATCGCGTCCACTCCGAGGTTCCTGGACAAGCAGACCAACGAGTGGAAGGACGGCGAAGGCCTGTTCCTGACCTGCAACGTGTGGCGGCAGGCGGCGGAGAACGTCGCCGAGAGCCTGCAGCGCGGCATGCGGGTCATCGTTCAGGGACGGCTGCGCCAGCGGTCCTATGAGACCAAGGAAGGCGAGAAGCGCACGGTCTACGAGGTCGAGGTCGACGAGGTCGGCCCGTCCTTGAGGAACGCGACCGCCAAGGTCAACAAGACCGCCCGTCAGGGCGGTGGCGGTGGCTTCGGCGGCGGTCCCGCCAACGACCCGTGGGCCTCGGCCGCGCCCGCTCCCCAGGGGGGCGGCAACTACGGCGGCGGCGGCAACTACGGCGGCCAGCAGTCGGGTGGCGGCTTCGGCGGCGGTCAGCCGTCGGGCGGCAACTACGGCGGCGGCAACAACTTCGGTGGCGGCGACTTCAGCGACGAACCGCCCTTCTAGGTCCATCCACGGCCGTCCTCCGGGACGGCCGGGACCGCACTGAGAAAACCAGTCCATATCCGCAGCGACCATTCCCGCCGCACGGCGGGGCTCTGAAAGGAGCACCACGATGGCCAAGCCGGCACTGCGCAAGCCTAAGAAGAAGGTTTGCCTGTTCTGCCACGACAAGATCTCCTACGTCGACTACAAGGACACGGCGCTGCTTCGGAAGTTCATCTCCGACCGCGGCAAGATCCGTGCCCGCCGGGTGACGGGCAACTGCACCCAGCACCAGCGTGACGTGGCGACCGCTATCAAGAACGCTCGTGAGATGGCGCTCCTGCCGTACATGAGCACCGCGCGCTAAGGAGGTCCGGACAGATGAAGCTCATTCTCACCAGTGAGGTCACCGGCCTCGGCGCCCCCGGCGACATCGTCGAGGTCAAGAACGGCTACGGCCGTAACTACCTGCTCCCCCGTGGCTTCGCGATCCTGTGGACCCGCGGTGGCGAGAAGCAGATCGCCTCGATCAAGAAGGCGCGCGACGCCCGCGAGATCCGCGACCTGGGCACCGCCCAGGAGGTCGCCGGTCAGCTCAAGTCCCTCAAGGTGGTGCTGAAGACGAAGGCGGGCGAGTCCGGCCGTCTCTTCGGTTCGATCACCACGAGTGACGTCGCCGAGGCCGTCAAGGCCGCCGGCGGCCCGGTGCTCGACCGCCGTCGCATCGAGATCGCCTCCGCGATCAAGAGCCTCGGCTCCCACCGGGTCAGCGTCAAGCTGCACCCGGAGGTCTCCGCAGCTCTCGACGTCGAGGTCGTCGCGGCCTGAGGCCACGCCGACACCGTACGAGATCGTCGGTGACAGGGCTCCCTTCCCGCTGGAAGGGGGCCCTCGTCCGTTTGGGAGGCGCTATTCCCGACCGATGGGGCTGGTTAACTTACCGTTACCGACAATACGTACAATTCGGGAGTTGTCGTTTCCCCTGGAGGTCCTCCATGCTTCGCCCCTCGATGCTGCTCGCACTCGGCGCCCTCGCCGCCACCGCGGTCGCCTGTGCGCCCGCGTCGGATTCGACGACCGGCACGGGCGCCGACGCCGGCAAGGCCGACGCGTCCGCACCCGCCACCTCCTGCGCCAAGGACCAGCTCGCCCTGAAGACGCCGGGCAAGCTGACCGTCGGCACCGACAAGCCGGCCTACGAGCCGTGGTTCAAGGACGACGACCCGTCCAACGGCAAGGGCTTCGAGAGCGCCGTCGTCTACGCGATCGCCAAGGAGCTCGGCTTCCAGAGCGGTGAGGTCGCCTGGTCGACGGTGAAGTTCGACTCGGCCTTCGCCCCCGGCGCCAAGCAGTTCGACTTCGACCTCAACCAGGTCTCCGTCACCCCCGACCGGGCCAAGGTCGTCGACTTCAGCGACGGCTACTACACGGTCAAGCAGGCCGTCGTCGCGCTGGCCGGTTCGAAGACGGCCGCCGCCACGGACCTGGCGGCCCTGAAGACCGCCAAGATCGGTGTGCAGGTCGGGACGACCTCGCTGCAGGCGGTCAAGGACGTCATCCAGCCCTCCGCCGAGCCGAACGTCTACAACGAGCAGATCGACGTGGTGAACGCGCTGAAGAACAAGCAGGTCGACGCCGTGGTCGTGGACCTGCCGACCGCCTTCTACGTGACCGCGGCCCAGGTCGAGAACTCCAAGCTGGTCGGCCAGTTCGGCGCCGCCTCCGGCACGCCCGAGGTCTTCGGCGCGGTCTTCGAGAAGGGCAGCCCGCTGGTGCGCTGCGTCAACGAGGCGATCGGCAGGCTGTCCGGCTCCGGTGAACTGGCCAAGATCGAGCAGGAGTGGCTCGGCTCGGCGGCGGGCGCTCCGGAGCTGAAGTAGTGACCGTCCCACCCTCGCCGGACGCCTCGGGCTGGGTGAAGAGCGCCCGGCAGGTGGAGCGCGAACGCCTGCTCAGGCGGCGTTCGGTCCGCTCGGGGTCGATCGCGACCGTCTCGACGCTCCTGGTGGTCGTCCTGCTGGTCTGGGGCGTCACCGCCTCGCCCGGCTGGGTGCGGGTCAGGGAGACGTTCTTCGACCCCGAGCAGTTCGTCAGGGCCTTCCCCGACGTGCTGAGCGGCTTCCTGCTCAACGTCAAGATCTTCCTGATCGCCGAGCCGCTGGTGCTGCTCGTCGGTCTGGCGGTCGCGCTGGTCCGCGGCCTCAGGTCGCCGGTGTTCTTCCCGTTGCGCGCCCTCGCGGTCGCCTACACCGACGTCTTCCGCGGCGTGCCGACCATCCTGGTCATCTACCTCGTCGGCTTCGGCCTGCCCGCCCTCGGTCTGCAGGGCATGCCGACGGACCTGGCGACGCTGGGCGTCATCGCGCTCACGCTGTCCTACGGCGCCTACGTCGCGGAGGTCTTCAGGGCGGGCATCGACTCCGTCCACCCCAGTCAGATCGCCGCGGCCAGGTCGCTCGGGCTGGGACACGGCGGCACCATGCGGCACGTCGTGCTGCCGCAGGCCGTACGGCGGGTGGTGCCGCCGCTGCTCAACGACTTCGTCTCGCTGCAGAAGGACACCGCGCTCGTCGCCACGATCGGTCCGCTCGAAGCGCTGCGCCAGGCCCAGATCCACGCCGCGAGCACGTTCAACTACACCCCCTACCTGGTCGGGGCGTTGCTGTTCATCCTGCTGACCATTCCGCTCGCCCGTCTCACCGACTATCTGGCGGCCAGGTCCCAGCGGCGGAGGGGCCAGTGAAGGACACGAATCTGCTGACCGTCGAGGGCCTGTGGAAGAGCTACCACGGCCACGCCGTACTGCGGGGCATCGACCTTGAGGTACGGCCTCACGAGGTGGTCTGCCTGGTCGGCGCCTCGGGGTCGGGCAAGTCCACGCTGCTGCGCTGCGTGAGCCTGCTGGACACCGTGGACGACGGCGCCATCCACCTCGACGGCAGGGACATCACCGACGTCCGCGCCGACCCGGACGCGGTGCGCAAGCGCATGGGCGTGGTCTTCCAGGCCTTCAACCTCTTCCCGCACATGACCGTGCTCGACAACATCACGCTCGCCCCCCGCAAGGTGCACGGCGTCGGCAGACGGCAGGCCGAGGAGCAGGCCCGTGAGCTGCTGGAGAGGTTCGGCCTGGCGGACAAGGCGGGGGCCTACCCCGACAGGCTCTCCGGGGGTCAGCAGCAGCGGGTGGCCATCGTCAGGGCGCTGGCCGTCAAGCCGCTGCTGATGCTGCTCGACGAGGTGACCTCCGCGCTCGATCCCGCGCTGGTCGCGGAGGTCCTTGAGGTCGTCAGGGAGCTCAAGGCGAGCGGGATGACCATGATCCTGACGACCCACGAGATGGGTTTCTGCCGGGAGATCGCCGACACCGTCTGCTTCCTCGACGGCGGCGTGCTGCTGGAGAAGGCGCCTCCCGAGGAGTTCTTCACCGACCCCAAGGAGCCGAGGACCAGGCGGTTCCTGCGCAGTGTGCTCGACGCCCGTCGCATCTGAGCCTCAGCGTCTGTGCCGTCCCCGCAGGCCGGAGCCGGCGGGGCCGCTCCCGTTCCCGGCGAGCACGCTGTTGTGCCTGCCGTACAGGAGGTAGACGAGCAGGCCGACGGCCATCCAGGCGGCGAAGTACAGCCAGGTGACGATCTGGAGGTTGACCAGCAGCCACAGGCAGGCGGCGATCGAGGCGACCGGCACGAAGGGGGAGAACGGCACGCGGAAGCCCCTGGGCAGGTCGGGCATGGTCCGCCGCATCCTGAGGACTCCCGCGGCCACGGCCACGAAGACGAACAGGGTGCCGATCACGACCAGCGGTTCGAGCGTGAGCACCGGCACGAACTCGGCCATGAGGATCGCCACGACGCCGATGAGCAGCGTCACCCGGGTCGGGCTGCGGTAACGCCGGTCGACCCTGGCCAGTGAGCGGGGGAAAAGGCCGTCCCTGGCCATGGAGAACATGACGCGGGTCAGGCCGACGAGCAGCACCAGGACGACCGTGGTGAGGCCCAGGACCGCGCCGAGGTTGATGACGTGCACCATGAAGCCCTCACCCGCCGCGCGGAAGGCGTTGGCGAGCGGCGCCTCGGTGTCGATCCTGTCGTAGGAGATCATGCCGACCATCACCAGCGCGACCGCGATGTAGACGACCGTGGTGACGATCAGGCTGCGGATGATGCCCTTGGGCACCGACAGGGGGGCGTCCTCGGCCTCCTCGGCGGCGGTGGCCACGACGTCGAAGCCGATGTAGGCGAAGGTGATGACCGCCGAGGCGGCGAAGATGCCGAACCAGCCGAACGCGCCCGGCTGGCCGAACAGCAGGCCGAGCAGCGGTGAGTGCAGGGCGTCGACGGACGGCCCGGCGGGGGCCGGGGGAACCGGGATGGCCGACAGGTTGCGCTGGTCGAAGTGGGTGACGCCGACCACGATGACGGCGCCGATGGCCAGCAGCTTGGCGGCGACGATGACGCGCAGGGCCCGCAGGCCGATCCTGGTGCCCAGTGTGATCACGACCGTCATCAGCACCAGGATGAACAGTGTGAACAGGTCGAACCCCTCGGAGCGGCCGACGAACGAGGCTAGGGGTTCGGGGAAACGCACTCCGAGGTCGGTGAGCAGCTGGGCGGCGTACAGCGACCAGACGCGGGAGACGCCCGCGCCGGCCAGCAGCAGTTCGAGCACCAGGGCCCAGCCGACCGCCCAGGCCCAGACCTCGCCGAAGATGACGTAGGTGAAGGTGTAGGCGCTGCCCGAGGTGGGCAGCGCCGAGGATAACTCGGCGAAGCAGAAGGCGACGAGCAGGCTGGTGATACCGGCGATCATGAACGAGAGGACGACGCCGGGGCCCGCCATGGTGGCCGCTTGGCGTCCGGCGAGGCTGAAGATGCCCGCACCGATCATGACGCCGACGCCCATGACCACGAGGTCCATGGGGCCGTACGCCCTGGGCAGGCCATGGCGCGCGCCGCCGGTCCATCGGTTTGTCGCTTCACTGGGGGGTAGGCGGCGGACGATCGACGAGGAGTGACCTTCGGGCACGACGTGTCCCAATCATGGAGGGTGGACAACCGTATTGCCGGACTGCTCACAGTGCCGCAGGGGGCGCCGTGGGACAAGAGTCTGCTGGTTACGTGGCGGACACCTCCCGATCACGCACCGATCACCAGCCACGCCCCGCCTCTGGCCCGCAGCCCCAGGGCGAGGAACCGGGCGCCCATCCACACTCCCAGCGCCAGCCACAGCATGACCAGACCGCCTCCCGACAGCACGACCGCCAGCGCGACCGGCAGGTAGGCCAGCGTCGTCCACAGGCCCGCCCAGGCGAGGTAGCGCTGGTCACCGGCGCCGATGAGCACCCCGTCCAGGACGAAGACCACTCCGGCGACCGGCTGCAGGAGCGCCACGACCAGCAGCGGGCCGAGCAGGTGCTCCGTGACCTGGGGGTCGGCGTCGAAGACACCCGGCACGAACGGCCTGGCGGCGAGGACCAGGAGCCCGAGCACCACGCCGGAGCCGAACCCCCACCCGACCATCCTGCGGGTCGCCTGCCGTGTCGCCTCGGCGTCCCCGGCGCCCAGGGCGTGGCCCGTGATGGCCTGCCCGGCGATGGCGATGGCGTCCAGGGCGAAGGCGAGCAGCGTCCAGATCCTGAGGGCGATCGTGTGGGCCTCGATCTGTCCCTCTCCCATGCGGGTGGCCAGCGTGGCCGCCACGGCCAGCACCACCTGCAGGCACGCCGTACGGATGATCAGGGCGACCCCGGCCGTTCCCGCCGACCTGATGCCCGCCAGGTCGGGGCGGATCGGAGCGCCGTACCGACCGAAGACGAGGGCCAGGTAGACGACGGCGCCCAGCGACTGGGCCAGCACCGTGCCCCAGGCGGAGCCCGCCACACCCCAGCCGAGACCGAGGACGAACAGGACGTTGAGCAGCGCGTTCAGCGCGAAGGAGCCGACCGAGACCAGTAACGGGGTCGTGGTGTCCTGCATGCCCCGCAGTACGCCGGTCCCGGCCAGCACCAGCAGCATGGCGGGCACGCCGAGCAGGCTGATCCGCAGGTAGGTCACCGCCTGCAGGGCCATCTCCCCCTCCGCGCCGACCAGGGAGACCAGTGAGGGCGCGAGCGGCCAGACAACGGCGATGATCGCCAGCCCGGCGGCCGCGGCCAGCCAGAGGCCGTCGCCGCCGTGCCGTACGGCCCGCGCGGTGTTGCCCGCGCCGACCTGACGGGCCACCGCGGCCGTCGTGCCGTAGGCGAGGAAGACGCACAAGGAGACCAGCGCGCCGAGCACCGTGCTCGCCACGCCGACGGCGCCGAGCGCGGGCGCGGGCAGGTGGCCGACGATGACGGTGTCGGTCAGCAGGAACAGGGGTTCGGCCACCAACGCTCCGAAGGCGGGGACCGCCAGACGCAGGATCTGCCTGTCATGGTCGCGGCCCGTCCGGGAGGTAAGCGGCATAGCTGCATTGTGTCTCTTACCGCCGAGGAGGCCGTCGGCGGGACCAACGGGACAGCCGGGGAGGCTCACGGCGTGTCGCCGCAACTTTCTTTTCTCCACAGGCAGTGGATTAAGTTTTCCCAGCTCAGCAAGGCCTTGTGGACAAACCCCACTGGTTATCCACAGGACTTTCCCCAGGCTGCCCACATGTCTGGCCGAGAACTGCACACCTTATCCACACCCCTGTCGACAGGCCGCGTTGCCACGTCGTCCGGGGGACGCGAGACTGTCAGACCGGTCGGCTAAACCTTAAGATGGCGAAACCATGTTCGAATGAGGGGGTGCGAGGTGAGCATCGCGGAGCCACCTGTCTTCGAGCCTGGATTCGAGCGCACCCCGCCGAACAACATCGAGGCCGAACAGTCCGTCCTCGGCGGCATGCTCCTGTCCAAGGACGCCATCGCCGACGTCGTCGAGATCCTCAAGTCCGACGACTTCTACCGCCCCGCCCACCAGCTCATCTACGACATCATCACCGACCTGTACGGTAGGGGCGACCCGGCCGACGCCGTCACCATCTTCGGTGAGCTGCAGAAACGCGGCGAGGTCGCCCGCGTCGGCGGCGCCGCCTACCTCCACACGCTGACCTCCGTCGTGCCGACCGCCGCCAACGCGGGCTACTACGCGCGCATCGTCCGCGAACAGGCCATCCTCAGACGCCTCATCGAGGCGGGCACCCGCATCGTCTCCTTCGGGTACGGCGGGCAGGACGAGGAGGTCGACGACCTCGTCGACCGCGCCCAGGCCGAGATCTACAAGGTCACCGAACGCCGCACCTCCGAGGACTACGTCCCCCTCGCCGAGATCATGCCGGGTGCCCTCGACGAGCTTGAGGCCATCGGCGGCAGAAGCGGCCAGATGGTCGGCGTCCCCACCGGCTTCCAGGACCTCGACGGCCTCACCAACGGCCTCCACCCCGGCCAGATGATCGTCGTGGCCGCCCGGCCCGCCATCGGCAAGGCGCTCGCCCTCGACACCCCCCTGCCGACGCCGGACGGCTGGACCACCATGGGCGAGGTCGGCCGGGGCGACCACCTCATCGGCGCGGACGGCAGGCCGACCCGGGTCGTCGCCGTGACCGACGTGCTGCACGGACGACCCTGCTACGAGGTCGAGTTCGACGACGGCACGGTGATCGTCGCCGACGCCCTGCACCAGTGGCGGACGGTCCACGCCGTGGTGACGACCGAGGAGATCGCCCGCACGCTCCGCGCCGAGGACGGCGGGCCCGCCCACGCGGTCGCGGTCGCGGCGCCGTTCGACCTTCCCGAGCGCGACCTGCCGGTGCCGCCGTACGAACTCGGGGGCGGGCGTATCCCCCCTGCCTACCTGCGGGCATCCCTGGAGCAGCGCCGCGAGCTGCTCAAGGTCCTGGCGGGCGGCGATGAGCGGGTCCGGATCCCCGCGACGGAGGGACCGCTCGCCGAGGACGTCCTCGAACTGGCCCTGAGCCTCGGCCACCGGGCGACCATGAGCGGGTCCGTGATCGACCATGTGATCGACCTCGCCACCGAGCCGGTGCGGCACGTCGTGGACGTCAGGGCGGTGCCCTCGGTGCCGGTCAGGTGCGTCGAGGTGGACAACGCCGACCACACCTACCTCGCGGGAAGGGCCTGCGTGCCCACCCACAACAGCACGCTCGGGCTGGACTTCGCCAGGTCCGCCGCGATCAGGCACGGCATGACCACCGTCGTGTTCTCGCTGGAGATGTCGCGCAACGAGATCACGATGCGTCTGCTGTCCGCAGAGGCCAAGGTGTCGCTGCAGTCGATGCGCTCGGGCACGATGACCGACGACGACTGGGCCAAACTGGCCAGGCGGATGGGCGAGGTGGCCGAGGCGCCGCTGTTCATCGACGACTCGCCCAACATGTCGATGATGGAGATCCGGGCCAAGTGCCGCCGCCTCAAACAGCGCAACGACCTGCGCTTCGTCATCATCGACTACCTGCAGCTGATGTCCTCGCCGAAGAAGACGGAGAGCCGTCAGAACGAGGTCTCGGAGATCTCCCGATCGATCAAGCTCCTCGCCAAGGAGCTTGAGGTCCCGGTCATCGCGATCTCCCAGCTGAACCGTGGTCCGGAACAGAGAACCGACAAACGCCCCATGGTCAGCGACCTTCGCGAATCCGGATGCCTGACCGCGGACACCAGGGTTCTCCGTGCCGACACCGGAGCCGAGGTCTCCCTCGGCGAACTGCTGGAACGCGACGAGCGAGACATTCCCGTCTGGTCGCTGGACGAACGACTCCGCCTCGTGCCGCGCACGATGACCCACGTGTTTCCCAGTGGGGTGAAGGAGGTTTTCCTGCTCCGCATGAAGTCGGGGCGTGAGATCAGGGCTACGGCCAACCACCCCTTCATGACCTATGATGGCTGGCTCCCGCTGGACCGGCTCGGCGAGGGGACACGGCTGGCCGTACCCCGGCATGTGCCCGCTCCCCGGCAGCTCAAAGAGTGGCCGCAGGAGAGGGTCGTGCTCCTGGCTCACATGATCGGCGACGGGTCGTTCGTCAGGTCTCAGCCGATTCGCTACGCCAGCAAAGACGAGGCGTGTCTGACGGCCGTGACCGAGGCGGCCACGCACTTCGGTGTTACGGCGGTCCGGGATGACTACGAGGCGGCCAGGGTGACCACCCTGCGGTTGCCCGCCCCCTATCGGCTGACCCACGGCAAGCGCAACCCGATCGCCGCCTGGCTGGACACTCTCGGCCTCTTCGGACTGCGCAGCCACGAGAAGTATGTTCCCGACGAGGTCTTCTCACTGGCCCGGTCTCAGACCGCCCTCTTCCTCAGGCACCTGTGGGCGACCGACGGCTGTGTCTGGTGGGACGAGAAGAACGGCCAGGCACGTGTCTACTACGCATCGACGAGCCGGCGTCTGGTGGACGACGTCGCCAGGCTCCTGCTGCGTTTCAACGTGATGACACGGATCAAGCAGGTCCGCAAGGGAAACCACCGTCCGGGCTACCAGTTGCACGTCTACGGTGCGGAGAACCAGCTCCGCTTCCTCGACGACATCGGCGTCCACGGTGAACGGGCCGACCAGGCCGCGCGCTGCGTCGCGGCATTGCGTGAGGTCACGGGTAACACGAACCTCGACACGATTCCTCGTGAGGTCTGGGATCGTGTCAAGGACGTGCTGGCGGACAAGCGGATGACCCATCGGGAGTTCTCCTCCGAGCTCGGCACGCAGTTCTGCGGTAGCGCCCTGTGGAAGCGCGCTCCCAGTCGGGAGCGTCTGGGCAGGGTCGCCATGATCCTGGACGACGCCGAACTTGAGATGCTCGCGACCAACGACGTCTTCTGGGACGAAGTGCTGTCGATCGAAAGCCAGGGGGAGGAACCTGTCTACGACGCCACGGTCCTCGGTACCCACAACTTTGTGGCGAACGGCATCAGCGTCCACAACTCCATCGAGCAAGATGCGGACATGGTCATCCTTCTGCACCGGGAGGACGCCTACGAGCGGGAGTCGCCCCGGGCGGGTGAGGCCGACCTGATCGTGGCCAAGCACCGTAACGGTCCGACCGCCACGGTCACCGTGGCCTTCCAGGGGCATTACAGCCGTTTCGTCGACATGGCGCACTGAGACGCCCGGTCCGTTGTGGACGGGAGGGGCAGGGCCGTTCCCGGGCCGGTACGTGCCCCTCGCCGGGGCCGTCCCACGGCCCTGCCGTACCCGGTTTGCGGTGGTTTCGGAGGCGGCTCCCGCGTGGTTGACTGGCGCGATGAGTGATGATCCGGAGAGTCTCTTCTTCCCTTCCGCTGAGGCGTTCGAGGAATGGCTGGCCGCCAACCACGCCTCCTCGTCAGGGCTCTGGCTCAGGGTCGCCAGGAAGGTGCCGGGGGTCGAGTCGCTGGACTACCCCCAGGCACTCGACGTGGCGCTGTGCTACGGCTGGATCGACGGGCAGAAGAAGGGCTTCGACACCACGTACTGGTTGCAGCGGTTCACCCCGCGCAGGCCGCGGAGCAGGTGGTCGAAGGTCAACCGCGACAAGGTCGCCGCACTGCTCGAACAGGGCAGGATGCAGCCCGCGGGCCTGCTGGAGGTCGAGCGCGCGAAGGAGGACGGCCGCTGGGAGGCGGCCTACGAAGGGTCGCGGACCGCGACCGTCCCCGAGGACCTGGAGCTCGCCCTGGCCGGCAACCCCGCCGCGCGGGAGTTCTTCGCGACGCTGGACAGCCGTAACCGCTACGCGGTCCTTTACCGTGTCCAGGAGGCCAAGAAGCCGGAGACCAGGGCACGCCGCATCGAGCGGTACGTCACGATGCTCGCCGAGCACAAGAAGATCTACCCCTGAGCCCTACAGGATCGGCCGGACGTGGGTGGTGAGGCGGTCGCCGTCCAGGACGTGCAGGGCGATCTGCGGAGGCAGGGAGAGGTCGAACGAGCGGCGTTCCGCGGTCTCCGTGGGCAGGAGCAGGGTGTTGATCACACCGGGGGCGACCAGCAGGGGACGACCGGCGAACCAGGTGCTCGCGGGGGTGTGTGCGTGCCCGGCCAGGACGGCGACCACCTGGGGGTGACGGCTCAGGACGGCTTCGAGCCGCTCGGGTTCGCGCAGCCGGATGTCGTCCACGTACGGGATGCCCAGCGGGACGGCCGGGTGGTGCATGCCCACGAGGGCCGGGACGTCGGGCGACTCGGCGAGCACCCCGTCGAGCCAGGCGAGGGTCTCCTCCGTCAGCAGGCCGTCGTGCCGTCCGGGAACGCTGGAGTCGCACAGGGCGACGACGAGGCCGTCGAGCCGCAGGACCTGGTTGACGGGGTCGTCGCCGTCCTGGTCGAGGAGGACCTTGCGGAAGGCGGCCCGGGAGTCGTGGTTGCCAGGGCAGATCACGGTCGGGTGGCGTGAGGTGAGCGCCCGCCTGGCGATCTCGTACTCCTCCACCGTGCCGTGGTCGGCGATGTCCCCGGTCACGATGACGGCGTCGAGCGGACCGGGCAGACCGTCCAGGTGACGCATGACGGCTCGGGTCCGTTCGACGCTGCGGGGGGAGTCATCGATGTGGATGTCGCTCACGTGGGCCAGTGTCAGCATCGTCCAAGATTGACATGCGTCAGGGGAGCAGGACGAGACGCCCCCTGAGGCCGCCCCGGCTGAGCCGTTCGTGGGCCTTCGCGGCGTCGTCGAGGGGGAGGGTGTCGGCGACCCTGAGGCTCAGCCGTCCCTCACCCGCCAGTCCGGCGAGCTCGGCGAGCCGTGCGCCGTCGGCGCGGACCCAGACGTTGGACACCCTGGTGCCGCGCAGCGGGCGGGGGACCGCGCCGTCGAGGACGGCCACGAAGGAGCCGCCGCCGCGCACGGCGGTGAGCGCAGCCGTACCGACCACGGCGGCGTCGACGGCGCCGTCGACCCCTCCGGGCACGAGTTTCCTCACGGCCGCGCCGAGTTCGGCACCGCGCGGCACGAAGAACTCGGCGCCGAGACGGCGGACGAGGTCCTCGTCCTCCTGGCCCGCGACGGCGACGACCCGCAGTCCGCGCAGTACGGCCAGCTCCACGGCGTGGCCACCGACCGCCCCCGCGGCGCCGGTGACCAGAACGCTCTGGCCTTCGGACAGTTCCAGCAGGTCGAGGGCCTGGTCGGCGGTGAGGGAGTTGAGCGGGAGCGTGGCCGCCTGTACGGCCGTGACGCCGTCGGGGATGAGGGCCAGGGCGTCGGCGTCCAGCACGACCTGTTCCGCGTAGGCGCCCAGGGGAAGGTCGAGCCGGTCGACCAGACCCACGACCCGGTCGCCGGGGGCGAACCCGGTGACGCCCGTGCCGACCTCCTCGACCACCCCGGCCAGGTCCCAGCCGATCCCGTGCACGTCGCGCCGGTCGGCGAGCCCGATTTCGACGAGGACTCCCGCCCTGGTCGCCACGTCGACGGGGTTGACGCCCGCCGCCTCGACCCGGACCCGGACCTGTCCCACGCCCGTCTCGGGGACGGGGACCTCCTCGATCCCAAGCACTTCCGGTCCGCCGAACGAACGAACGACCACAGCGCGCATCATCGCCTCCTCAGGGTTTCGATGAAGCGAACCTATGGAGTGTTACTCTCCATAAGGAAGTACGCACCCGGAAGTGCGTACCGCACCGGAAGGGGCGCCATGACCACCCGTACGGCGGCGCAGCGGCGGCAGGAGGCGAAGGTGGCCTACGACGCCTTCCTGGCCACCTGCCCGGCCAGGCAACTGCTCGACGCGATCAGCGACAAGTGGGTCAGCCTGGTCCTGAACGCGCTGTCCGGCGGACCGAGGCGCTACAGCGACCTGGACAGGATCATCGCCGGCGTCAGCCAGAAGATGCTCACCCAGACCCTTCGGAGCCTGGAGCGCGACGGCCTGGTCGAAAGGACGGTCACCCCCTCGGTCCCGGTGCGGGTCGACTACGCCCTCACCGATCTCGGCCGTGACCTCCAGGTCCTCATGCTGGCCATCAAGTCGTGGGCGGAGGGCAACATCGAGCAGGTCCGCGATGCCAGGGAGGCCTACGACGCGCGATCAGGCGGTTGAACCGCCGTCGGCGACGATGTCGGCTCCGACCACGTACCCCGCGTCGGCCGAGGCCAGCCACAGGACCGTGCCGGTCGCCTCGTCGAGGGAGCCGACGCGACCCGCGGGAACCTGGCCCTTCACACGCTCGGCCCGGTCGGCCTCAGTCTCGCCGGGCCGCATGGACATCGACGTGTCGTGACTGCCGGGGCTGAAGGCGTTGATCCGCACGCCCTGGCCGATGTACTCCAGCGCGGCGGTGCGGGTCAGCGCGGTCACCGCGGCCTTGGAGGCGGCGTAGGCGCCGAACCCGGGCAGGCGCTTGTGCGCGCCGATCTGCGAGCTGAAGTTGACGATCACTCCGCCGCCCCCGGCGACCATGGCCGGGATCTCGTGCTTCATCGACAGGAAGACGCCGGTCAGATTGACGTCGAGCACCCGGGCGAAGTCATCCTCCGGCTGGTCGGCGACCTTGCCCGTGGCCAGCACCCCGGCGTTGTTGACCGCGACGTCCAGCCTGCCGTACCGGCCGACGATCTCGCCGACCAGCGCGGCGACGGAGGCCGAGTCGGTGACGTCCGCGGTCAGCGCGGCGATCCGGCCACCGTCGGTGTCGGCGTCGGCGTCGGCCAGCTTCACGGTCTGCTCAAGGGCCTCGCGTCCACGGCCGGAGACCACCACCTGGGCGCCCTCTCTGGCGAAGCCGAGGGCGACGGCCCTGCCGATGCCCGACCCGCCCCCGGTGACCAGGACGACCTTGTCGTGGAACCTCATGTCCCCTCCATATTGGAACTATCAGTCAAGAATTTTGAGTGCCTGAGCGGCCGCGCCGCGCAGCCGTTCCGGAGCGGACCGGCCCTTGGCCGTCAACCGCAGCCCCTGAAGGAAGACCAGCAGGAACCGGGCGAGCGCCACGGGATCGCGGTCGGCGGGCAGTTCCCCCTGCGCCCGCGCCCTGATGAGCGCCGAGGTCAGCGCCGTCTCCAGGCAGGTCCAGTTGGCGTCGACGATCCCGGCGACCCGCTCGTCGCCGGGAAGGAGCTCGCCCGCCGCGTTCACGATCATGCAGCCGCGCCGGTCGCCGATCGAGTCCTCGGTGTAGAGCTCGACCAGCCCCCGTACGGCGGGCAGCGCGGCCCCGGGCTGGGACAGCAGCTCGACCGGCGAGGGGTTCCTGGAGTTCGCGTAGCGCCGCAGCGCCTTCAGGTAGAGGTCGTGCTTGCCGCCGAAGGTGGCGTACAGGCTGGCCCTGCCGATGCCCAGCCGGTCGACCAGGTCACTCATGGAGGTCGCCTCGTAGCCACGCTCCCAGAACAGCTGGAGAGCCGCCTCAAGGGCGACCTCCGGGTCGAACTCCTTCGTCCTCGCCATGGGGAGAAGGCTACGCCTATCTGGAACGAACGGTCAAATAAAAGTACGGCCCACGCCCCCGCGCGCGGGCCGTACCCCTATCTACTCCCAGCGGAACAGCCGGATCGCCAGCACCACCGTGACCAGTACGGTCCCCGCCATCACCACCAGGTGCAGCGGCTGCGGCGCGTGCCCCGCCCACGTGTCACGCAGTGCCTGGGCGAACGGCGCCAGCGGCAGGAAGTCACCGATCCGGCGCACCAGGTCGGGCAGCATCTCGCGGGGAATCCACATGCCCCCGACGAACAACAGCGGGAACATCAGCAGCGAGCCGATCCCCGACGCCGACTTCACGCTCGGCGCGACCGCCGCGATCAGCAGGCCGAGACCGAGCAGCGAGGCGGTGCCCAGCAGGAACACCCCGACGAAGGCCAGCGGGCTCCCCGGCAGGGGAACTCCGATGGTCACGTGGCCCAGCACGATCAGCAACACGGTCGACAGCACCGCGACACCGATGTTGTTGACCACCTGGGCGATCAGCAGCCGAACCGGTGGCACCGGCGTGGTGGACAACCGGCGCAGAATGCCGCTCTCCCGATAGGCCACCAGTACGGCGGGCAGTGCGGACAACGCCATCGTCACCACGGACAGGATCACCATCATGCCCGGCAACTGGGTGTCGATCACCCGCTGCCCGCCCATCTCGGCACTCGCCTCCTGGAAGGAGGGAATGCTGCCCAGCCCCAGCAGCAGTCCAAGCGGCAGCAGGATCGCGAAGATCGGCCCCGCCGGGTCACGGAGGAAGAGCTTCGCCTCCATAATGATCATCTTGTTCACGTGGAGATCTTCTTTCCGGTGAGGGCGAGGAACGCGTCGTCGAGAGTGGCCTGCTCGGCCCGCAGGTCCTTGGGGACGACCCCGGCCATGGCCAGGGCGGTCGTGACCGCCAGCAGCAGCTCACCGCTTCCCGTGACCTCGACCCTGGCGCCGTCCCGCCGTACTCCGCTGACCTGGGGCAGGTCGGCGAGCGGCGCCGTGTCGAAGAGGGCGGGGGCGCGGAAGGTGACCCGTTGGGAGTCCCTGACCCGTGCGATCAGCCCGTCGGGGCTGTCCACGGCGACCAGCCTGCCCGCGTCGATCAGCGCGAGCCGGTCACAGAGCCGTTCCGCCTCCTCCATGAAGTGGGTGACCAGCAGGATCGTCACCCCGTCCGCCCTGATCTGCTCGATGAGCTCCCAGGTGTCCCGGCGGGCCTGCGGGTCGAGGCCGGTGGTCAGCTCGTCGAGGATCGCCACCCTGGGGTTGCCGACCAGCGCCAGCGCGATGGAGAGTCGCTGCTTCTGACCGCCGGAGAGCGTGGCGTACCGCGCGTTCCGCTTCTCGGCGAGCCCGACCCGCTCGATCAGCGCGCGCCAGTCGGCGGGCTCCCGGTAGAAGGAGGCGTACAGCTCCATCGCCTCCCACACCTTGATCTTCGCGGGCATGGCGGAGCTCTGCAGCTGGACGCCGAGCCGCTCCTTGATCTCGGCACGATGAAGGCCACCCAGCACCTTCACGGTTCCGGCGTCCGGGACGCGCAGCCCCGCGACGCACTCGACGGTGGTCGACTTGCCGGCGCCGTTCGGTCCGAGGACGCCGAAGATCTCCCCCTCCTCGACGGAGAAGGACACGCCGTCGACCACGAACCGGTCGCGGTACTTCTTTCTGAGGCCGTTGACCTCGATAACCTTCATGCCGACGACGCTAGGAAACCTGGCCCGGAACGCAGAAGCCGTTTGGATACACGGCGAAGGTGGGGTTTCCTACACCCCGAAGGGGAGTTGTTGTCATTGGATGTCCGGTTCGGATCGCCGACACTCATATCCATGAGGCGACACACGGTGGCGGTCGGCAGAGCCCTGGCGATGGGGACGATGGCCCTGGCGGACCTTGTACTGCTCGTGATGAGCATGTTCGCCGGGCTGCTCACCATCGTCGGAATGATCTTCTTCTTCCCGCCCGTGATCAGGATGATCCGATGGCGTACGGCCATGGCCAGAAGACTGACGGGCAGGTGGCTCGGCACCGAGGTGCTCCCGTCGTACCTGCCGCCCCCTCCGCCGGTCAGGCCCCAGCCCGACGGCTGGTACCGCTACCAGCGCCAGCTCTACAAGACGCCGTGGTGGCCCAACTGGAACAACAGGACAAAGTGGATATTCACCGACCCCGCGACCTGGCGTGACACGGCCTGGGTGCTGCTCAACCCGATCGTCGGCGGCAGCCTGGCGGTGGTCCCCCTGTTCATGGCCGGTTACGGCCTGACCCTGCCCTGGCGCTGGGCGCCGCAGGCCGCCCCCCTCGGGCTTGTCATCGCGGCCCTCGGCGTCGCGGCGACCCCGTGGCTGCTGCGCTTCTACGGCTGGTGGAACAGGCTGCTGCTCGCGCCAACCGCCAGATCCGTGCTGGCCGGCAAGATCAGGCGGCTCAACCAGGTCAGGCTGGACACGGTCGACTCCCAGGCCGCCGAGCTACGGCGGATCGAACGCGACCTGCACGACGGCGCCCAGGCCAGGCTCGTCGCCATCGGCATGACCCTCGGCGCGGCCGAGGAACTGGTCGACAAGGACCCCCAGGCTGCCAAGGCGCTGCTGGCCAAGTCGCGCGAGGCCTCATCGACCGCCCTCACCGAACTGCGTGACCTGGTCAGGGGCATCCACCCGCCGGTCCTGGCCGAACGGGGACTCGGCGACGCCATCAGGGCGCTGGCACTGGACAGCCCGCTGAAGATCAAGGTCACCGTCGACCTCAAGTCACGTCCCGAGGCACCCGTCGAGTCCGCGGTCTACTTCTCGGTCAGCGAACTGCTCACCAACGCCGCCAGGCACGGCGGTGCGGAACGCGTCTGGATCGACATCAGCGGCCAGGGCAGGACACTGCGCGTCACCGTCACCGACGACGGCTCCGGCGGCGCCGACCCCGCACGCGGCAGCGGTCTGGACGGCATCGAACGACGCCTGGCGGCCTTCGACGGGATACTCGCCCTCAGCAGCCCGCCCGGCGGCCCCACCACCGCCACGATCGACGTGCCCTACGCGCTGGTCACACCGCAGGGGGACACCCCCTCCATGCCCCGGTGGAAGTACGCGGCCGTCGCGATCGGCTGGTGCGTCGGCTGGCTCCCCACGTTCCCCCAGGGCCTGGTCCCCGCGATCCTCAAGATCACCGGTGTTGAGGAACGAAGCTGGTTCCTCGCGCTCTACCTGCCCGAGCCGCTGCAGTGGCCGATGATCGTCTTCAACATCCTCCTCGGAATGGCCCTGTACGGCATGGCGATCGGCATCCCCACCGCTCACGCCCACAAGAACGAACTCAGGAACGGATGCATCTAAAGTGGGACCGGTGCACCCCAGAGTCGTCATCGCCGAAGACCTCTACCTGCTGAGAGACGGACTGGTCCACCTGCTCCAGGCCCACGACTTCGAGGTCGTCGCGGCCGTCGAGTCGGGTCCCGAACTGCTCACCGCCCTGACCACCCTGCGCCCCGACGTCGCCGTGGTCGACGTACGGCTCCCGCCCACGTTCACCGACGAAGGCCTGCAGGCGGCGCTGACCGCCCGCAGGGCCGTACCCGGCCTGCCGGTGCTCGTCCTGTCCCAGCACGTCGAACAGCTCTACGCCCGCGAACTCCTGGCCGACGGCTCCGGCGCCGTCGGCTACCTCCTGAAGGACCGGGTGTTCAACGCCGAACAGTTCATCGACGCCGTACGGCGGGTCGCCGCGGGCGGCACCGCCATGGACCCCGAGGTGATCGCGAAACTCCTGGCCAGTACGGCCAGGCACGAACCGCTCGGCGAACTGACCCCCCGCGAACGGGAGGTGCTCGAACTGATGGCCGAAGGCCGCTCGAACGCGGCCATCGCCCAACGGCTCTACCTCAGCGAGAGCGCGGTCGGCAAACACACCGCGGGCATCTTCACCAAACTCGGCCTGTCCCCGTCGGACGACGACAACCGGCGGGTACTGGCGGTGCTGGCTTATCTCAACGCCGCTAGGTGACATGGCGCCGCCTTCGGCGTCGCGGGTCCGGGCGCTTCGAGCCAACGCTTTCCCTCGTCGCTCATCCGCTTCGCTCCTTCGCTCCTCAGTCCAAGCGTCGGCGCGCCCGAACCGTTTCTCTTCGCGACGCCTTCGGCGTCGCGGGCTTGGGCGCCCTGAGTCGGTGCTTTCCCTCGTCGTTCGTCCGCTGCGCTCCCTCTCTCCTCAGTCCAAGCACCGACGCGCCCAAGCCGGCACTCCTCACTTCTTGGAGGGGTGGCCCAGGCGGAGGGGGAGTTCGCTCAGGCCGTTGATGACCAGGGAGGGGAGGCGGTTCGGGGTGGGGGTTTCCTGGGCCAGGGTGAGGTCGGGGAAGCGGTCGAACAGGGCGGGCAGGGCGATGACGGCCTCAAGGCGGGCCAGGGGGGCGCCGATGCAATGGTGTACGCCGACGCCGAAGGCCAGGTGTTCGGCCGGGGGTCTGGCCACGTCGAAGCGGTCGGCGTCCTCGCCGTGCTGGTGCGGGTCGTGGCCCGCGGCGAAGTAGGTCGCGAGGATGGCGTCACCCGCGGGAATGCGCACCCCGTCCACGTCGATGGGCTCCGTGGCGTACCGCAACGGGAAGTTGGCGACCGGCGGCGCCCAGCGCAGGGCCTCCTCGATCACCGCCTCCCAGGTGACCTCCCCCTCCCGGATCCGGCGTAGCTGCTCGGGGTGGGTGAGCAGGGCGTGGACCGTGCTGTCGATCAGGTCGACGGTGGTCTCGTGCCCGGCACCGAGGAGGGCCAGCAGGGTGTCGCGCAGCTCGTCGTCGCTCAGCCGGTCGTCCTCGTAACGGGCGTTGATCAGCTCCGTGGTCAGGTCGTCCCCGGGGTGCTCGCGCTTGTGGGCGATCAGGGCGGGGAAGAACGTCCTGATCCTGGCCGAGGTCTCGGCCGCCTCCTCCGCGGTCGCGGCACTGTCGATGAAGGCCGTGGAGATCCAGGCGACCTCGGGACGCATGTCGTCGGGGACGCCGAACAACTCGCAGATCACCCGCAGCGGCATCGGGTGGGCGTAGGCGACGCGCAGGTCGACGACCTGGTCGGCGGGCAGTCTGGTGAGGTCGTCGATCAGCTCGGCGGTGATCCGCTCGATGATCGGCCGCATGGCCAGGGTCCGGCGACCGGTGAAGCTGGGGGCGACGAGGTTGCGCAGTCGCCGGTGCTCCATGCCGGAGGCGTTGACCAGGTTCCGCATGCCGATCCACAGGTTGAGCCAGCCCCACTCGGGCCGTTCGTCGACCTGCGGCCACAGGCTCCAGTACCGCTGCGGGTCCTTGCTGACCCGGGGGTCGAGAATGACCTGTTTGAGCAGGTCGTGGCGGGTGATGGCCCAGACGGGCACGCCACCGGGAAGTTCGACCTTGACCACGGTGCCCAGGGCACGCAGCCGGGACACCTCACCGGGAACGTCGCTTCCGTAGGGGTCCAGGACGATGGGTGAAGAGGAAATGGCCATGCGGACGCTCCCTGGAGGTCGAGCGGATTGACGCGGGCCGGGACGAGCACACGGCGGCGGACGGGGTCGTCGCGTTCCGGAGGCCGAACCGGCGGCTCCACCGCCATGGGGGTCGCCCCTGCCACCGATGATCAGGGGCCGTAAGAACCACGGCTCCTCGTTGTCGAACATTCGCCGGAGAATACCCAAACACTAAATACGACAACGTCACAAGTCAACGATTCCTCGTCGCCGGGAGGCCACCCCAACAGCATGGAGAATCGCCGGCTCGACGCGCGATAAGGCAGGTCAGGCAGGCCGTACGGTCAAGTGGTCGGCAGGTGGAAGCCGTTGACGGCGAACCACGGGAGGAAATCCCGTACCACGGAAAAAGCCTGAACCAGAAAAGGGTGGCCACTGGAAAGAAAATGGTTCGCCCTTTTTCCGTCCGGAGGGAGTTTCGCTACGACTCGGGCTCGGGAGCCGTTCGGGCGGCCTCCAGGAACTCGACGCAGCGGCCCAGCAGGGTGATCAGCGTCTCGCGCTCCTCGGGGGTGAACTTCGCGGCGAGCCCCCGTTCGACACGCACCGCGCGGGGGTCGGCCGCGGCCAGCACCTGTTCGCCCTTCTCGGTGAGGCGGGTCTCCAGGACGTTCCTGTGCCACTCGTGCGGGGTGCGCTCGATCAGGCCGTGCTCCTGGAGGTTCTTGAGCACGGTGTTCATCGTCGGCGGGGTGACCGCGCACGCCCTGGCCAGCGCGGCGGCCGAGATGCCGGGGCTGGCGGAAAGGTGCAGCAGCGCCGCGTACTGCGACACGGTCAGCCCGGCCTGCTTCAGTGCGGCGTTCTTGGCCGCGTTGAGCGCCTGCTCAGCGCGCTTGAGGTGGGAGCCCAGGCGCTCGGAGAGCGGCAACTCGGTCATCTCCGCATGGTAACAACCCGTGAATTAAAGCGTTGACGATCATTAGAGTTCTAATTAGAGTTCGTGTCCGAACAAGCAATACGACTCTGTCAATCATGTGAAGCCGAACAGAAGGGCGCCATGTCTTCGCCTCGTCTGATCGTGGCCGCCGCGGCCACGACCCTCACCGCGCTGCTCTCCCTCACCCCCGCGCTGCCCGCCTCCGGTGCGCCGACCACGACAAACCAGATCACGCGGGCACGGATCTCCACCGCGTACGAACTTCCCGGCGACCGGGTCTACCCCGAGGGCGTCGCCGTGGATCCGCGCACCGGCGACCTCTACGCCGGCTCCTACACCGACGGCACGGTCTTCAAGATGACACCGGGGCACCGGGTGGCCCAGGTCTTCCTGCCCGCGGGCGCCGACGGGCGTGACACCGCCAACGGACTCAAGGTCGACCGGGCGGGACGGCTGTGGGTCACCGACTCGACGACCGGGGTCTCGGTCTACGACACGCGCACCCGACGCCTGCTGGCGAGCTTCGACGTCCCCGGGCAGGCCCCGGACGACCCGGCCTTCGTCAACGACCTCGCCATCGCCCCGGACGGCAGCGCCTACCTCACCGACAGCGTCCGCTCCGTGGTCTACCGCGTCACGCCGCGTCAGGTGGCGGCCGGAGGCAGGACGACGCTCACCGTCCGCTTCGACCTGGGCGAAGACCTCGACCCCCACGGGCCCGGCGCGTTCACCCTCAACGGGATCGTCGCCGACCCCTCGGGGCACTACCTGCTGACCGCCGACATGACCGGTGGCGACCTGTACCGCCTCGACATCGCCTCAGGAGCGATCCGCAGGGTGACACTGACCGGAGGCGACACGCTGCACGCCGACGGGCTCGAACTGCGGGGCGGCAGGCTCTGGGTGGTCCACAACACCGAGAACACCATCAGTCGCTGGAAGGTGACACGGGACGGCGCCGCGGCCAGGGTCGAGAGGCGGCTGACCGACGAGGCCCTCCAACTCCCGACGACATTGGCGTTCGGGAACGGCACGCTCTACGTGGTCCGCTCCCAGTTCGACAAGGGCGGCCCGCTCGGCTCGGGAACCCCGCGAACCCCCTTCACCATCGCCTCGGTACGGGGCATCTGACCACGCTCCCCCACCTCGCGAGAATATGGGACATTCATTACCCGTTCCTGAGAAATGTCGCCCGACGCGGGATGGGGGAGACGGCCGTGCCGCAGTGGCTTCAGGCAGGTCTGTGGGGAACCGCCGCCGGGGGAGCCCTCGTCGTGGGGGCGGCGGTCGCCTGGCTGGTACGGGTCCCGGCCGTGATCATCGCCGGGATCATGGCCTTCGGCGCGGGCGTGCTGATCTCGGCGTTGTCCTTCGAGCTCGTCGACGAGGCCGAACGCTCAGGAGGGCTCCTCCCCACGGCGGCCGGCTTCCTCGCCGGCGCCTGCGCCTACGTCGCGGCCAACACCCTCCTCGCCCGGTACGGCGCCCGCCACCGCAAACGCTCCGGCGACAGGCAGCCGTCCGAGGGCGACATTCAGGGCAGCGGTACGGCCATCGCCGTCGGCGCCCTGCTCGACGGAGTCCCCGAGTCGGTCGTGCTCGGCCTGTCACTGCTCGACGGCCGGGGCGTCGGGATCGCGGTCCTGGGGGCCGTCTTCATCTCCAACGTTCCCGAGGGGCTCTCCAGCGCGGCGGGCATGAAGCAGGCCGGGCGCGGCGCGCCGTACGTCTTCGGGGTCTGGGGCGGCATCGCCCTGGTGAGCGGGCTGGCGGCCCTCGTCGGCCACCTCACCCTCCAGGACGCCTCACCCGCGACCGTCTCGGTGATCACCGCCGTGGCCGCAGGGGCGATCCTCACCATGGTCGCCGACACGATGATCCCCGAGGCCTTCGAACGCGCCCATCTCTTCACCGGCCTCATCGCCACCCTGGGCTTCCTGGCGTCCTTCACCGTCGAACGCCTCGGCGCGTAGCCGGTCCGGAGCCACAGACGTCCACCCGGGTCCGTGCGCGCTCAGCCTTACGCGAGGGGTGAGTCTGAGCGCGCACGGACCCCGTGTCCGCGTTCGGCGTTCCCCTGCTCGGCCCGCGCCTACAGCCTGATCAGGAACACCGTGTTCTCCCGCCGCTGTGATCACCCACGGAGGGGTCCCGGGATAACCCCCGGGACGGATCGCCGCTCGTCCGGCAGAGGGACGATCCGTCGGTACGGCGACGGCCACCATGAGATCGCCATCCCGGCGACGCCTCCCACCCGGCGTCCACGGACGACATCCGGGGATGGCGCGAGCCGTCAACACACGCGCTCTTGGCACAGCACCGAACCCTGTCGGAACGAAAGCCGGAGAACATGAACGTGTACAAGAAGGCTTTGCCCGCCGCGCTCGCGGCGGCCGCGCTGGCCACCCTGACCGCGGCTCCCGCGTCCGCGGCGTCGACCACCCTGGACGTGACGGTCAAGGTCCAGCTCAGCCACACCTCGACCGTGAAGGAGTCGGCCGGGGTGTGGTTCACCTGTCCCGGCAACGAGGTGATGACCGGCCGTTCCCACTCCGGGGACGAGAACGGCTCCACCACCTACTACTGCAGCACGATCACCATCAACGACCAGCCGGTCCAGAACGTGGTGAAGGGACTGTGGAGCGCGGGCCTGAAGGAGAGCCGGTCGTCCTACACCGCGCCGAACGACCAGGCCGTCATCGGCAGGTGGCACTCGGGCGACGAGAACGGTTCCACGAAGTACCTCGCGGCCATGTTCTTCTGGCAGGGCAGGCAGGTGCGCTTCTCCTCCCCCGCGTGGAGCGGCGACCTCAAGGAGAGCAGGCACTCGTGGCGGGCGAACGCGGGCCAGGTCATGACCGGCCGGTACCACTGGGGTGACGAGAACGGCACCACGAGATACCAGTACGCCACGGTGACGATCGTCGACTGACGATCCGGTTCCGGCGGTACCCACCGAGCCCCCTCGGTGGGTACCGCCGATCCACCATGGGTGGGACGGCCGTGATGATGGATGCTGTGATCAACACATCTGAGGGGGCTTCGTGAGCATTCAGGAGTTCGACCGGCGAGCGGTGCGGGACAGCGTGGACGTGGTCGCCGCGGTGACGATCGACGATCTCGACAGGCCGACACCGTGCGCGGGATGGACGGTGGCCGACCTGCTCGCCCACATGACCGTCCAGCACCACGGGTTCGCCGCCGCGGCCAGGGGCACCGGAGCCGACCTGGAGGTCTGGAAGGTCAGGCCGCTCGGTGACGACGCCGTCCAGCTCTACACCAAGGCGGCGGAGGACGTGCTGGCGGCGTTCGCCGAGGGCGGCGTGCTCGAACGGGGGTTCACGCTGCCCGAGTTCGCCCCCCGGGGACCGGTATTTCCTGCCCGGCAGGCCATCGGCTTCCACTTCATCGACTACCTGGTGCACGCCTGGGACGTGGCCCGCTCGATCGGCGCCGACTATCGGCCCGACCCGGAGCTTGTCGAGGCCGCCTGGCCGATCGCCCTGGCCGTCCCCGACGACGAACGGCGCACCAGGCCGGGAGCCGCCTTCCAGCCGGGCCTGCCCGTCGACGACGAAACGCCGGGCTTCGACCGCGTCCTCGCCGTACTCGGACGCACCCCCGGCTGGACCCCCTCGGCGTGAGACCGGGAGCCTGGGACGTTCCGCCGCGCGGGAACGCAGCGTGACCACCGGCCGACTGAGTGATATGTCAGTATCAGTGCTTTGTCGGTAGGACCGGCTACCGTTCTCCGGAGTACGGCCACCGCATGTGGTGGTGCCGTTCGGGACGAAGGGATGCTCAGGTGAAGTTCCGGGTCAACCGTGATGTCCTGGCCGACGCCGTGGTCTGGGCCGCTCGTGCCCTGCCGACCCGCCCGGCCGTTCCCGTGCTCTCCGGTCTGCTGCTTGAGGCCGACGCCGAGGACCTGGTGTTGTCGGCCTTCGACTACGACGTCTCCGCCCGCGCCACGATCGAGGCCGAGGTCGCCGAGCCCGGCAGGGTGCTCATCCCGGGCCGCATCCTCGCCGAGATCACCCGGAGCCTGCCCGCCCAGCCGGTCGAGATCGCCACCGACGGGTCCGAAGCGGTGCTGACCTGCGGAAGCGCCGAGTTCGGCCTGCTCACCATGCCCGTTGAGGACTTCCCGTCGCTGCCCAAGGCCCCGCCGAAGATCGGGGCGGTCGGCGGCGGGGTCTTCGCGAGCGCGGTCGGCCAGGTGGCGCCCGCCGCCAGCCGTGACGAGACCCTCCCCATGCTGACCGGCGTCCGCTTCGACATCGCGGGCGAACGCGTGACCATGGCCGCCACCGACCGCTACCGCATCGCCGCCAGGGAGTTCGACTGGCGCCCCGAGCAGCCGGGCGCCACGGCCGCGGCCATGGTCCCGGCCCGGGTGCTCGTCGAGGTGGCCAGGTCGTTGCGCGGCGGAGAGGTCTCGATCGGCCTGGGTGAGGGAGTCGCCGGGTTCGAGAGCGTCGGCAGGAGCACCACGGTCCGCCTGCTCGACGAGCAGTTCATCGACTACCGGGCACGGCTGACCGACGAGTGGCCGATCAGGGCGGACGTGCGGGCCGCCCCGTTCGTCGAGGCGATCAAGCGGGTCGCGCTGGTCGCCGAGCGCAACACCGCGATCAGGCTCACCTTCGGCCAGGGACAGGTGCTCATCCAGGCGGGCGGCGGCGACATCGGCCGGGGCACCGAGGTGCTGGAGGCCGAGCTGTTCGGCGAGGAGATCCAGATCGCCTTCCAGTCGCACTTCCTGCTGGACGGCCTGAGCGGCGTCGAGACCGAGTTCGTACGGCTCAACATGCAGACGCCCAGCCGGCCCGCCCTCATCACCGAGGTGCCCGGAGACGCCGAGCCGGCCTTCCGCTATCTCGTGATGTCCCTGCGCCTGGCCGCCTGAGGCCCCGACCGAACAGGAAGCACCCGGCACGGCGGCGTCCGCCGCGCCGGGTGAGAGTCAGCTGGTGAGTTCCTGGGCCTCGGTCAGAGCGATCAGGATGTGTTCCATGCATGCGTGACCGGCGCGCTCGGCGGCGGCGGCGTCGCCCGCCATGATGGCGCGGGCGATGGCGTCGTGCGGGATGTAGGTGCTGTTGAGCGAGGTGCCCGCGGCGGTGATGCTGGCCCGCAGCGCGGCGGAGAAGTCCTGGTAGAGGTCGATCATGACCCGGTTGTGGGTCGCCTGGACGACGGCGACGTGGAAGGCGAGGTCGGCCTCGACGAAGGCGGTCGGCTCGCCCGACTCCCAAGCCTGCTCCCGCTCGGCGAGCGCGGCCTCGATGTGGGCGATGTCGGCCTCGGTCCGCCGCGTCGCGGCCAGCTTGGCGGCCTCGACCTCAAGCGCGCGCCGTACCTCCAGGATCTCCAGCTGTTCGGCGGCGCGTAGCCGTCGCAGCATGGCGCCGGAGAGTTCGCTCGTGGCGCGGACGTAGGTTCCGTCGCCCTGGCGGCATTCGAGCAGGCCTGCGTGGGTGAGTGCCCTTACCGCCTCACGCACGGTGTTGCGTCCGACCCCGAGCTGCTCCGCGAGCACGGTCTCGGTGGGAATCTTCGTGTGCATCTTCCAGGAGTTCGACGTGATCTGCTCTTTGAGCTGGTCGATCACCTGGTCAACGAGAGACGCCCGCTGCGCCGTACGCAGACTCACAGTCCGCCTCCTCCGGAGAAGCCAATCATCCTATGATTCAATGACTGGTAGACCCTAGTTATTCCGGAGGCAGAAAAACAAATCCGGAACGCCGGAGGAGGCGGATTGCTTTATCGAACCAGTGTCGAATCGACCGTCATTCCCACCATCGCGTCGCGGACTCCCGCTGCCTCAAGAGCCTTACGATACGCGCTGGTCTGCTCTTCTCCCGCGCCGACCCTGCCGTAGAGGTCGCCCAGCTCACGCCAGGCACGCGCGGCCTCACGGTCGGGATTGGACCGCTCCGAACGCAGGGCGTGAAGAAGCTCCCCCGCGGTGTTCAGCCGTGACAGAACCTCACCCTCCCCCCGCGAGAGCGCGGCCTGGGCAAGGACCAGGTGCGCGGCGGCGGCGGTGGGGCTGGCCTGGCCGGACAGCGTGTCGAGGGCGGACGAGGCCAGGTTGACCGCGCCGTCCGGGTTACCGCTCCCGAGCTGGAGGCGGGCCAGGACCACGAGGCTTCCCGCGTACTCGTTGACCTTCTCGTCGAACGTGGCGAAGACCCCGCTGGCAGCGGTGGCCAACTCGTAGACCTCCTCGGAGAGGGAGGCGCTTCCGAGAGAGACCGTGAGTCTCGCCCATTCCAGTGCGATCCCGGCCAGCCTGAAGGCCATCCGGGCGGGTCGGCCGGTCGCGATGGCGTCGTCGGCCAGGCGTACCGCCAGTGCCGAGTCCTCACCCTCCGCCGCGGCGACGCTCGCCTGCCAGAGGGAGTGGATCTCGGCGGTGCGGTTGACCACCGAGGGAACGCCGTTGACCGCCAGGATGTGCCTGACATACGACAGGCCCGGAGACTGGGGCCTGGCAGCCTCGGTCTCCACCAGCGCGGCGGCCAGTTCGATCGCGATCTCGCCCTGCGTCAACGCCAGGTGGTTGACCTGGCTGAGGGCGTAGATGGCCAGATCATGCGCGCGAAGCGTGTCGCCCGCGCGCTGGTAGCAGCGGCTCAGCGCGACCGTCAGAGGAAGGTCTGCCAGCCGTTCGGGGTGCGCGGCGGCCTCGCGGCGGAGCCGCTCGAACGCCTCTACCGCTGGTCCGACTCGGTCCTGGGCCTCCAGCGAGCGAGCCCGCCCCAGCCGCGCGTGCGCGGCCAGCATGGCGTTCTCCTCGCCGGCGACCTTGACGATCTCGCCGAACCGTTCCGCGGCGACCCCGGGGTCGCCGTGCTGCAGCTCAAGCTCCGCGTGACGCAGGCCAAGCTCGGTGTCGATCCGTTGGCGCGGCTCGATCCCGTGCAGCAAGAACTCGGTAGTGCACCCCAGCCGTTCGGCGAGAAGCCGCGCGACCACGGGGGTCGGCGTGCGCTTGCCGGACTCGATGAGGGAGACATAACTGTCGGAGAGGTCAGGCCCTGCCAGCTGGGCCTGAGACATGCGCCTACTCAGCCGCAGTCCGCGGACGCGGTCACCGATGGTTCCCTGACTCGGCATCTGATCTCTCAGGGCGGGGGATGGTCAATGTTCCCGCCATGATTGCACGAAGCAGTCGAATCGGTAACCCCACGTGAAGAGAATCCACCTGCGGACTCTTCGGGCCCCTATGTCATACGGGACATAGGGGCACTAATCATCCGAATCGTTGCCGCCGGGGAAGAGCATCTGACACACCTCTAGGTAGATGGTCTCCGGATAGGGGATGAAGTTGATCCTTGAGAGGGCCTGGTCCTGACCCGCCGACTCCAGGACGAACTCGCCGTATCCCAGCATGCGACCGAGCAGTGAGCGCTGGAAACTCATGTCGGTCACCTTGCCGAGGGGCATCATGTCGACCTTGCGTGTGATCAGGCCCGTGGTGAGCAGCACACGCTTGGAGGTGACGATGAAATGCTCAACCGACCATTCCGCCACTTTCCACACAAAACGGATCAAAAGGAGGAGCCAAGCCCACCAGACGATCACCAGGGCGGTGCCTCCGGAGCTCTGTCCCCCGAACCACCTGCTGAGCAGGCCGGCCAGGATCAGGCCACCGAAGACCTCGGCGATGGGGCGCAGCAGTACGGCCGGGTGAAGCCGCACCATGATTACTTGTTGCTCGTGGGGGAGTAGGTAGCGGTTGACCGACGCGGGAGCCGAGTCCCCGTGGGTCACCAGCCTCATGACAGATGGGATACGAATTGGGCCAGAGAATTGGCCGCGTTGAACATGGTGTCCATGGCGCCCCTAACTGTGTTCGCTGCGTCACCCGGTCTTGTGAAGAGGTAGAACGCCACAAAAGCAATGGCGCTGTATGTCAGAACCTTCTTGACCTGCACTGCGGCCTCCTACGACCACTCACCCACTGCACCCGCCGTATACATTACCCATGCCATTCGCGAGGTAAAGCGTCTTCCCTGACAGGGTCACGATCTCAGCGACGGGACCCGATCAGGGCGGTGTGACATTCGTCACCCACCCTCGCTCGCGGCCAGTGCGAGGACCTCCAGGTGCTTGCGGGCGATCCGCTCGACCAGCACCGGGTGGGCCTGGCCGGTCACCTCCAGCGCGCCGTAGTGCGCGGCCTGGATGCAGCGGGTCACCGTGGCCGCCGGATGGACCTCGGAGAACTCGCTCCGCAACGCGGCACTGACGTGCTCGTAGGGGTCCGGCTCCTGATCCTGGATGGTCCGCTCGCTCATGTTTCTCCCTGATGTGTGCCCGCGGCCTCCCCTGGCCGGGGACACGGAAGAGGCATCCTCGCTACTGCTCGTACCCATTCAAGCACGTTGGGTAACGAAGGGGAGGGTTAACGCCTCCCCCCACACCAGGGAGATCCTCAGACCACGCCGTAGAGGCGGTCCCCCGCGTCCCCGAGGCCGGGGACGATGTAGCCGTGCTCGTTCAGCCGTTCGTCGAGCGCGGCGGTCACCAGGCGGATCGGCCTGTCGCTGCCGGCGAACGCCTCGTCCATGTGGGCGATGCCCTCGGGGGCGGCCAGCAGGCACAGCGCGGTCACGTCGTCGGCGCCGCGGTCGAACAGGAACCGGATCGCCGCGGCCAGGGTGCCACCCGTGGCCAGCATCGGGTCGACCACGTACACCTGACGCCCGGACAGGTCGTCGGGCAGCCGCGTCGCGTAGGTCTCGGCCTTGAGCGTCTCCTCGTTGCGGATCATCCCCAGGAAGCCGACCTCGGCCGTCGGCAGCAGCCGGGTCATACCGTCCAGCATGCCCAGGCCCGCACGCAGGATCGGCACCACCAGCGGGTACGGCTGCGCCAGCCGTACGCCCTTGGCCTTGGCGACCGGGGTCTCGACGGTGACACCGGTGACGCGGACGTGCCGGGTCGCCTCGTAGGCCAGCAGCGTCACCAGCTCGTCGGCCAGGCGCCGGAAGGTGGGCGAGTCCGTACGCGCGTCCCTGAGAGCGGTCAGCTTGTGCGCGACCAGCGGGTGCTCGACGACGAGGGTCTCCATGGACGTCAACGCTATCCGGACGGCCGTGCGGGGGACAGCGGCGGGACCCACGTCCCGGACGACGGGCGCTCGCCTGGACGACATCGCCCGCTCACCCGGATTTGGATCACAATTTGGCCCCGGAGGCGTACGGCGACGCGGTGCTTCTGAAAGCATTGACGTCCGTAGCGAGCGCACCGGTGGGGATGAGCATGTCAGACGAAGACCCTCTGGACTTTGCCATCGTCGTCTATCGCGAGGACGACGGCTGGGAGGCGGAGCTGCTTCCCGTGGCGCTCACCTCCGACCTCCAGGGTCTCGTCCACGCCCTACGCCAGCAGCCGAGCATCAACGGGACGATTGGCCTGGTCGCCGTTGGGGATGAGTTCTTCGTGGCGTTACGAGTGTTCGGTGAGCATGTGGAGGTCTTCCTCTCCGACATCGCCGCGTCCTGGGACTTCCCCCTGGCGCGGCAGGCGCTGGAATACCTCGACGTGCCGGTGCCCGACGAGGACGAACTGGACGCGATCCTCCAGGACGAGGAGACGGCCCTGCCCGCCGGAGATCTGTCGATCTTCGCCGACCTGGGGCTCGACGAGATGGAGCTCGGCATCCTCTCCGGGGACATCGACCTCCTTCCCGAGGACGTGCTGTCCAGCATCGCCGCCCGTCTGGGATTCTCCGAGCCCTTCGAACGCGCGATCGACTCTGTGTTCGGCTGACCCCGGGAGACCGGCCATGTCCTCCAGGCAATCCACTGGCAGTGTGTTCTCCGCGGCGTTCGTCCGCACCGAGGACGGATGGAACGGCGCCGAGATCGACCTCGGCGCCGCGGAGATAGCCGACGACCTGGGCGACGCCGTACAGGAGCATCTGGGGCTCAACGGTGACGAGCTGGCCCTGCTGTGCGTCGAGGTCGAGGACGAGTGGTTCGCCATCGTCCGCTACGAGGGAGACCGGGAACCGCGCACCTTCCTGTCCGACGCCCAGGCGGGGTTGACCGACGGGCTCGGCGAGCTCTTCACCGAGCTGGCCGGCGTCGCCCCGGACAAGGAGACCCCCGACCTCGGCGTACGGCCCGCGGGCGACTTCGAGCTGCTGAGCGACCTGGGCATGAGCCCGGAGGAGCTCGTCGAGCTGAGCATGGAGGAGGGCGCGCTCCCCGCGGACACGCTCTCGGTGATCGCCGAGCGGCTGGCCTTCGCGGACGAGCTCGACCGGCTCCGGTGAACCCCGAGGCGTACGCCGCCGGGATGCGGCTGGCCCTTGAGCAGGCCGCCGAGGCGGGCGCCAGGGGGGAGGTGCCGATCGGCGCGGTCGTCCTCGACCCCGAGGGGGCCGTGCTGGCCGGGGCGGGCAACGACCGTGAGTCGCTGGCGGACCCGACCGCGCACGCCGAGGTCCTGGCCCTGCGGCGGGCCGCCCTTTCGCGTGGTGAGTGGCGGCTGACCGGCTGCACGCTGGTCGTGACCCTTGAACCGTGCACGATGTGCGCCGGAGCCGCCGTGCTGGCCAGGGTCGACCGGGTCGTCTACGGCGCCGTCGATCCCAAGGGGGGTGCCGCGGGCTCGCTGTGGGACGTGCTGAGGGACCGCCGCCTCAACCACAGGCCCGAGGTCGTCATGGGGGTGCTGGCCGACGAGTGCGCCACGGTCCTCACCGACTTCTTCACCTCTCGCCGGATGCGCGAGCAATAGCGGATATCCGGTAAGCTGCTCGGCGGTGGAGTCGCCTAGTGGCCGAGGGCGCACGCCTCGAAAGCGTGTGATGGGGCAACCTATCCGTGGGTTCAAATCCCACCTCCACCGCCACAGCAACGAAAGGGCCCCCGGTTCGCCGGGGGCCCTTCGTCGTGCCAGGGGTTCCTCAGTCCTCGGGGCGCTCTCAGTCCTCGGGGAGTTCGAGGACGCGGGCGTGCAGAATCGAGCGCTGGTGCAGCGCCGAGCGCAGGGCACGGTGCAGGCCGTCCTCCAGATAGAGGTCGCCGCGCCACTGGACCACGTGCGGGAACAGGTCGCCGTAGAAGGTGGAGTCCTTGGCGAGCAGCGAGTGCAGGTCGAGCACCGTCTTCGTGGTGATCAACGTGTCGAGGCGGACCTGCCGCGGCGGTATCTGCGCCCACTCGCGATGCGAGAGACCGTGCTCGGGGTAGGGCCGTCCATCACCGACCAGCTTGAAGATCACAGTACGTAGTTTATGAGAGATTCGGATTCTTTGCCTGCTTGCCCAGGTCGGCGACGGCCTCAGAGGCTCCCTGAGAACGTGTCACACCGGTTGGGATCCCCGCTCTCGTAGCCGGTGGTGAACCACCTGACACGCTGTGCCGACGTGCCATGGGTGAAGGCGTCCGGGTTCACCCGGCCCTGGGTGCGCTCCTGGATGCTGTCATCCCCCACGGCCGAGGCGGCGCTCAGCGCCTGCTGGATGTCCTGCTGGGTGAAGGGCTTGTCGAACAGGCCGGTCTCGTAGGCGTTCTTCGCCCACACGCCCGAGTAGCAGTCGGCCTGCAGCTCAAGCCTGACCGAGCCGCTCCGCGGTCCCTGCCGGTCTCCCTGGGCCATGGAGCTGGTGCCCAGGAGGTTCTGCACGTGGTGACCGTACTCGTGCCCGATCACATACGCCTGGGCGAACGGACCGCCCTCCGCGCCGAAACGGGTGCGGAGCTCGTCGAAGAAGCTCAGGTCGAGATAGACCTTCTGGTCGGCAGGGCAGTAGAACGGGCCGACCGAGGCGTCGGCCGCGCCGCAGGCGGTGTTCACCTGGCCGGAGAACATCACGGTCTTGGCGGGCCGGTAACCCTGCACGACGGTCGGCCAGTAGTCCTGGATGCTGTTGACCACGCCGACCACCCGGCACTCCTCGTTCTGGTCGGCGTCCTGCCCTGTCCTGCACTTGGCCGCCAGGTCGGTTCCCGGCCCCACGGGGGCGGGCTCGTTCCCGCCGACGATGTCCCCGGGGTTGAGCCCGAACAGCAGGGCCACGATGAGCGCGAGGATTCCGGCGGCGCCCCCGCCGACCGCGAGTCCTCCTCCGGGCATCCTCCTGCGGCCACCGCTTTCCACCTGTGAGCTGTCCAGCCGGGCGTCGTCTCTGAAATCCATCGCAGACGTCCCTTCGATCCGCTTGGACCCCCACTGCCCTCCCAGGGGCCGACCATGCCCACCGGTTCGCCGGGTACGGCGCAGCGCCTCATCGGCGTCGACTTGCACGAAATATATCCCCCACCTGCAGCTTTTCACCGCCAACAAGGGAAATATCGTCACATGCGGCAGATGCGGATGGTAGTCATCAATGCGCTCTTTGTGATGACCGTACTCCTCGGCAACGATCTGGGCGCCGACCCGGAGACACCGGACAAGGCGGACCTCGAAACCGGGTCCTCCGTGGCCGTCCCCGTGGCGAGAGGCCCGCTGACACTTGAGGCCGACTACCGAAGGGGCATCGCCAGGGTGCTGCCGTCCGTCGTGCAGATCACCTCGCGGTCGGGAGAGGAGATCAGCGAGGGCTCGGGCATCGTCTACGACGACCTCGGGCACATCGTGACCAACGCCCACGTGGTCGGTGACGCCGAACGCTTCGAGGTCATGCTCGCCACCGGTGGCGCCCCCCGTACGGCCCGGCTCGTCGGGGTCTACAAGGCCGGGGACCTGGCCGTCATCAGGGTGGACGACCCGTCGGGCCTCGTCCCCACCGGCTTCGGCGACTCCGACCGGCTCGCCATCGGCCAGATCGTGCTGGCCATGGGCAACCCGTTCGGCCTGTCGGGCAGCGTGACCGACGGCATCGTCTCCGGGCTGAACCGGACCGTCCAGTTCGCGGCCGAGGGGCACGAGACCGTCGCTCCGGCGGCCGGCGGCCTCATCCAGACCTCCGCCGCGATCAACCCGGGCAACAGCGGAGGCGCCCTGGTCGACCTCGCCGGACAGGTCGTCGGCGTGCTGGTCGCCGACCTGGTGAACGCGGACACGGGCAGTGTGCTCCCCGGTATCGGCTTCGCCATCCCGGCCAACACGGTCACCCGCGTCGTCCGCCGGCTCGTCGAGAAGGGCGAGGTGACCGAAACCGGCCGGGCGGACCTGGGAGTCACGGCGCAGACCGTGGTCGACAGACACGGCAGACCGAGCGGTGTCGGCGTCGTGCGGACGGCCCAGGGGACGCGGACGGCGCTCAGGCCGGGCAACGTGATCGTCGCACTCGACGACACCCCGGTCCTGACCGCGCAGGACCTCGCCAGAGCCCTCGCCGCCCACAAACCAGGCGACTCGGCCAAGGTGGAACTTCTCCACCCCGACGGCTCGACCACCACCACGACCGTACGGCTCGGCACCACCGGAGGCGGCTGACCGGTCCTTTCGATGAAGCCGAGGCTTGGGGGCGAGACCAGGCGATCGCGATGCCCGGCAGGAGCGAACAGGCGGATCTCCAAGCAGCGGCACAGGTGCTCACGTGCGTCACCGCCCTGGTGGACGCCGTGTCACCGGCCCGCACAAGCACGGTGGCGTCCGCCGGGTAGGGGCCGCCCCCTCCGCGCGTGACCCTCTACGCCACCGTGAGACAGCTCTCCGGCTGACGCGTGATCCCGGTCACCGCGTACGCCGCGTTCGGGCGGAGGCGTTCCGAACCACCTCCGCCGATCACCACTACGGCGTCCGCAAGACGGTCTCGCTTCCTCCGGCCAGAGGCCGGTAGGCGTGACGTCGATTCGGGGCGATGCTTGGATCCCTTCCCTGCGGGGGTTGGGCGACGGGGGACTCAGCCCGCATGCCTGTGAGGGTTACTTGTCCGGCTCGGGGCCGTACCACTGGAGTGCTTGACCGGTGACCCGGGCGATGCACTCGAAGTCTCGGTCTCGGTCTCGGTCTCGGTGGAGGAGCGTAAGCCCTTGAAGTTCCGCTGTGGCGGCGATGACGAGGTCGACAGGGCCTGCGCTGCGATGTCGCCCTCGCCGGGTGAGGGTTTCCTGAACTTTCCAGGCGCGGTCGTAGGCGCGGTCGTCGATGGGGGTCCAGCCGAACAGAAGCCGTAGATCTTCGACGCCTTGCTCGCGATCCGTAATGGATCGGGCACTGGAGAGGAACTCAAGTTCGGTGATGGGGCAGACTGCGATGAGTCCTGCGACGGCAGATTGATCCCAGCCGTACCGGTCCGCGTCGGGGCGCAGGAAACGGGCAAGGGCACTGGTGTCGATCAGAAACTGAGCCGCATTCATCGACGGTAATTGCTCTTCTCTTCGAAGAGTTCCAGGTCGAAGCCTCCTTCTGAGGCGTCGGAACGGAGCCGAGCGAGCGCGAGCGCTCGGCGCCGGTGCTCCAGCACCTCACGGGTGGCCCCGTGCCATCGCCGGTAAGCGCGCATGCTTCGAAGTGGGCGTGTCGACCGAGGCCGGACAGCACGAAGGGCCCGGGTGGATAGTCCGGGCCCTTCGTGTCTTGCTGCTCAACCAAGCGCGGAGGATAGGAGATTCGAACTCCTGAGGGGTTGCCCCCAACACGCTTTCCAAGCGTGCGCCCTAGGCCAACTAGGCGAATCCTCCGTGGAGTAGCTTACCGAACTTTCAGGACTGCGTTGACCACATATTCGAGGCATCTTCGTTGGCGGCCGTTCACTACTCCGAGCACTCGCGACAGAGGCTAGACTGTGCCAGGACCCCTCGCGCGGCGTCATCCTGTGAACCTCCCCAGGGCCGGAAGGCAGCAAGGATAAGCAGGCTCTGGCGGGTGTGCGAGGGGTCTCTTCGTTTCAGACTCCCTCGCAGGTGGGATCGTCGCATGAGTCTTGCGCTGTACCGCAAGTACCGGCCCGGGACCTTCGCCGAGGTCAAGGGGCAGGAGCACGTCACCGAGCCGTTGCGGCAGGCGCTGCGGAGCGGCCGGATCAACCACGCCTATCTGTTCAGCGGGCCCAGGGGATGCGGCAAGACGTCAAGCGCCCGCATCCTGGCCCGTTCGCTGAACTGCGAGAAGGGGCCGACCCCCGACCCCTGCGGCGAGTGCGAGTCGTGTGTGGCCCTGGCGCCGACCGGGCCCGGCCACCTGGACGTCATCGAGATCGACGCCGCCTCGCACGGTGGTGTCGACGACGCCCGCGACCTGCGGGAACGGGCTTTCTTCGCCCCCGTCTCGGCGCGCTTCAAGATCTACATCATCGACGAGGCGCACATGGTGACCCGCGAGGGGTTCAACGCGCTGCTCAAGCTCGTCGAGGAGCCCCCGCCGCACCTGAAGTTCGTCTTCGCGACCACCGAGCCGGAGAAGGTCATCGGGACGATCAAGTCCCGCACCCACCACTATCCCTTCCGGCTGATTCCGCCCGCCGCGCTGCGCACGCTCATGGAGGAGATCCTCACCTCGGAGAACGTGCCGTTCGAACCCGCCGCGCTGCCGCTGGTGGTCAGGGCGGGCGCCGGGTCGGCCCGTGACTCGCTGTCGATCCTGGACCAGCTCTTCGCCGGGTCGGACGAGGCCGGCATCACCTACGCCCGCGCGGTCTCCCTGCTCGGTTACACCGACGGCGACCTGCTCGACGACATGGTCTCCGCTTTCGCCACCCGCGACGGGGCGAAGGTCTTCCAGGCCGTGAACCGGGTGGTCGAGGGCGGTCACGACCCCCGCAGGTTCGCGATGGACCTGCTTGAGCGCTTCCGCGACCTGGTGATCCTGGCGAACGTGCCCGAGGCCGCGACCAGCGGGCTGCTCGACCGTCCCGGTGACGAGCTGGAACGGCTCCAGCAGCAGGCGGCCTCGATGGGCCCGGCCGAGCTGACCCGCGCGGCGGAGATCTTCAACGAGGGCCTGACCGAGATGCGCGGCGCGGCCTCGCCCCGGCTGCTGCTTGAGTTGATGTGCGCCAGGACCCTGCTGCCCGGGGTGGCCAGGGACGAGGCGGCGCTGCTGACCCGGCTTGAGCGGCTTGAGCGGGGCGGGGTCACGGTGGTCCAGGCGGCGGCCCCTGGAGTGGCCCCTGCAGTGGCTCCGACGGTGGCCCCGGCAGTGATCCCGGCGGTGGCCCAGGCGCCTCCCGCTCAGGCTCCCATGGCCGCCCAGGCTCCGGCCCCCACGCAGACCCCCGTACAGCCCGCCGCGCCCGCGGCCGCCGTACCGGTTCGGGCCAAGGACGACGACTGGCCGGCTCCCACGCGGCCGGGAGGGCAGGCGCCCGCCCCCGCCGCGGACCAGCCCCAGGCCCAGGCTCCTGCGGTCCCAGGAGTGTCAGGGGGTGACGCGGGAGCGGTACAGCAGGCATGGCCGCAGGTGCTCGCGGCCCTCAAACGGCGCAGCATCGTCGTCTGGGCGAACGTCAACACCAACGCCCAGGTCGTCGGGGTCGAGGGCAAGGTCGTCACGCTGGGCTTCGCCCAGGTGGGCGCGATGCGTAACTTCACCGGCGGCGGCAAGGACGTGGTGGTCGCGGGGGCGCTGCAGGACGTGCTCGGCGGCACCTGGAAGGTGGAGGCCGTCGTCGGCGGTTCGCCCATGCCGTCCGGCGCCCGGCAGCAGACGCCGCCTCCTCCTCCGCCACGCGCCGAGCCCGTCCAGAGCCCCGCGCAGAGTCCCTCGCAGGGGCCCGTCACGAGGCCGACCGCGGAGCCCCAGGCGGAGGCGCCGCCACAGGCGGTTTCGCCTCCCCGTGAGGCCCAGCGAGCCCCTCAGACCCCGCAGACGCAGCCTCGCCAGAGCCCGCAGGCCACCGACGAGTCCTGGCCCGACGCACCGCTCCCCGAGGACCCGGGTTCACCTCCGCCGCCGAGTCCCGGTCTGGCCGCCGCGCGTTCCGCCGCCAGGACGGCCGCCCATACGGTCGCCCAGACGGGGCCGAGGGGGGCGGGGACCAAGTCGGCGTGGCCGGAGACCGTGCCCGGCAGGTCGTCCGGCTCCGACGACGCCGGTTCGTCCGACGACGCGCTGACCGGCATGGCCCTCCTCCAGCGTGAGCTGGGCGGCCAGATCATCGAGGAGATCGGCCACGCCTGACGGTCCTGCGGGATCAGGGCGAGTCCAGGGCCGACAGGCGGATCGCGGCGGTCACGGCGCGGTGGTCGCTCCGGGGAAGCACGGCGACGAGTCGTTCCAGGACGTGGGCGTCGCCCCTGGCTCCCTCGGTCTCCGCGTAGGCCCACAGGTCGTCGGGGGACCCCCGGGTCAGGAGGCGGGCGCGGACCCGGCCTTCGAGCTCCTCGCGTTCGTCGCGCACCGCGGGGGCGTCGGAGCGGGGCAGCAGCGGCCCGCCGTACGCGCCGGCGATCGCGGTGGTGTCCTCACCGGCGAGCAGGCGTCGCAGGGTGAGGAAGTCGGCCCGCACCACACAGGTCAGCCGGTACGGCCGCGCCGCGACCACGGGGCCGAGCTGCAGGCGCAGGCGGTGGATCTCGGCGCGGGCGGTCACCGGGTTTCCCGCGTCGCCGTACAGGTGGAGGGAGAGCTGTTCGGCCGTGACGCCCTTGGGGTTGAGGGCCAGCACCGTGAGGATCTCGGCGTGACGGGGGGACAGCGGCACGTGGGCGCCGTCGAGATCGGCCGCGGGATGCCGCGTCCCGAGGAAGGACAGGGTCAGCACGGGCGTGTCCGCCGTGCCGAGGACACGCAGCAGGAAGCCGTCGCGGACGGGGGTCAGCAGCGCGGTCTCGCCGTCGGGCAGCACGACCCGGTCGCCGGAGGCGGGCAGCCGTACGCGGTCACCCCATCGCAGGGAGCGGTCGGAGGCGACGACACGGCCCGTGGCGGTGACCAGGGCGCCGGGTTCGCCGCGCAACGCCAGCAGGTGCTCGTCGTTGCGGGCGCGGAACAGGTCGTCGCGCTCGCGCATGCGCAGCGCCAGGTGGCTCTCCGCCAGTCTGGCCGTGGTCTCGACGAGGGCGACGGTCGCCGGATGCAGGGCGTCCATGGTGCCGCTGATGTCGACGCAGCCGATCACCTCGCCGCTGTCCGGGTCGTTGATCGGCGCCGCCGAGCACGACCAGGGGTGCAGTGCCCTGACCAGGTGCTCGGCGGAGAAGACGTGGACGGGGCCCCGGGTGGCGAGCGCGGTGCCCATGCCGTTCGTCCCGATCACCTCCTCGCCCCAGTGGAAGCCGTCGGCGAGCCCGACTTCGTCGGCCATGCCCATCACCCGGTGGTCTCCGTCGCGCCAGAGCACCCGGCCCTTCTCGTCGGTGACCATCAGGATGTGCGCGCTCGCCGAGGCGGCCTCCAGGAGGGTTCCGGCGACGAGCGGCAGCAGGGCGCCGACGGGATGGTGGGAACGGACGTCCTCGACGTCCTCCCGTTCGAAGGCGGGCGGGGCCGCGCTCGCCTCGGGATCGACGCCCGCGTCCATGGATCTGCGCCACGAGGCGGAGATCAGGCCGCGTAACGCCCCGTCAGGAGGTTGGGCACCGTTCAGCACGGACTCGTGCAGACGGCGCAGTCGTAACGAGTGGACGTTCAAATCCGGGACGGCTTCCCGGCGGCTGCCGGACATATGGCTCCCCAGGAATCAGACCGATTGCCGAAGCATCGGTTGTCGGGACGGGTGCACGCAACCGGTTCGGCGAAAAGGGAGTGCGAAGGGTGATTGAACGATCGCAACGTGTGTGCAACCTGGAATCGGTTACCTTCGCAGCGCACGCCGTCGTGTGCGGCCGCTCCGGCGCGTGCGCCGTCGGGTCCCGGACGTCGTGGAGGGGGGCCGGGACCCGACAGGATCGTCGTGAACCGGCGGACCGGGTTTAGTCACCACATGGGGGGAACACGGGCATGGGCCAGTACAACACCCGCCTCTGACCCCGTAGGCTCGTGACGACTGACGTCACGGACGAGGAGCACAACGACGGTGAACCCAGGGGATGTCAACCTGCAGCAGCTGCTGGAGCAGGCACAGCTCATGCAGCAGCAGCTTGTGAGCGCTCAACAGGAGCTGAACGACGCCCAGGTCGAGGGCTCGGCGGGCGGCGGGCTGGTCGTCGCCACGGTCAACGGCGGCGGCGAGCTGCTCGAACTGAGGATCAGCGCCGAGGCCGTCGACCCCGGCGACCCCCAGGACACGGCCGACACCATCGCCGACCTGGTCATCGCGGCGATCAGGGACGCGGTCCGCGCCGCGGCCGACCTCCAGCAGGAGAAGCTCGGCCCGCTCGCACAGGGACTTGGGGGCGGCAGCGGCCTCGGTCAGCTGCCCGGGTTCTGAAGCCATGTACGAGGGGGTCGTCCAGAACCTGATCGACGAGCTGGGCATGCTGCCCGGAGTCGGCCCGAAGAGCGCCCAGCGGATCGCCTTCCATCTGCTGTCCGCCGAGCCCGCCGACGTGAAGCGGCTCGCCCACGCCCTGCTTGAGGTCAAGGACAAGGTCCGTTTCTGCCGGACCTGCGGGAACGTCGCCGCCGACGAGGAGTGCCGGATCTGCCGCGACGCCCGGCGCGATCCCCACGTGATCTGCGTGGTCGAGGAGTCCAAGGACGTCGTGGCGATCGAGAAGACCCGTGAGTTCCGCGGGCGTTACCACGTGCTCGGCGGCGCGATCAGCCCGATCGACGGGGTCGGCCCCGACGACCTGCGCATCCGCGAGCTGATGACGAGACTGGCCGACGGCCAGGTCACCGAGCTGATCCTCGCCACCGACCCCAACCTTGAGGGGGAGGCGACGGCGACCTATCTCGCCCGTCTGGTGAAGCCGATGGGGCTGAGAGTCACACGACTGGCCAGCGGGCTGCCCGTGGGCGGTGACCTCGAATACGCCGACGAGGTCACCCTGGGCCGCGCGTTCGAGGGAAGGAGGCTGCTGGATGTCTGACGCATGGGGTGCTCTGGCGGAACGGGTCGCCGGGCACGCGGAGAACTACATCGACGGTCTGACCAGGCTGGCGAACGGTGAGGGCGGCGACGCCATCCTGTCGTTGCTGCTGGTCGAGGTCGCGCAGGTCAGCTCGGCGGGCGCGCAGCTCGGCGCCAGCCAGGACGTGATCCTGTCCGGCAACTGGGAGCCGCACCTGAGCGAGGACCCGGACGTCGACGCGGTCCGTACGGCCCTGGCCGAGCGGCTCGGCCCGGTCGACGACTACGCCGAGGTCTTCGACCCGTACAAGGACACCGCGGTCACGCCGTACCGGCTGTCGGACGACCTGACGGCGGTGGCCGCCGACCTTCTTCACGGGCTCAGGCACTACCAGGCGGGGCGTCCCCTTGAGGCGCTGTGGTGGTGGCAGTACTCCTACTTCAACACCTGGGGCAACCACGCCGGGGCCGCGCTGCGCGCCCTTCAGGCACTCGTCGCCCATACTCGGCTGGACGTGGCCGAAGAGCGCACAACCGTGTGATTGTCCACATAGTGGGCCAAACCAGAAGTGCGCTACCCGGGCGACAGTAGACTGAGAGCTCCACAGCCCTAGATTGCTTCGGAGACATCTCGTGGCGCTCGTTGTTCAGAAGTACGGTGGTTCGTCCGTCGCCGACGCGTCCTGCATCAAGCGGGTCGCCCAGCGGATCGTCGCGACGAAAAAAGCCGGCAACGACGTCGTGGTGATCGTCTCGGCGATGGGCGACACCACCGACGAGCTGCTCGACCTCGCCCAGCAGGTCTCGCCGCTGCCGCCGGTGCGCGAACTCGACATGCTCCTCACCTCGGGTGAGCGCATCTCGATGGCGCTGCTGGCCATGGCGATCGCGAACCTGGGCCAGGAGGCCCGCTCGTTCACCGGCTCCCAGGCCGGGGTGATCACCGACTCCTCGCACGGCCGCGCCCGCATCATCGACGTGACGCCGGGCCGCATCAGCGAGGCGATCGGCGCCGGTCAGGTGGCGATCGTGGCCGGGTTCCAGGGGGTCTCCCAGGACACCAAGGACATCACCACCCTCGGCAGGGGCGGTTCCGACACGACGGCCGTGGCGCTCGCCGCCGCTCTCGAAGCCGACGTGTGCGAGATCTACACCGACGTGGACGGGGTCTTCACCGCGGACCCGCGCATCGTCCCGGTCGCCCGCAAGATCCCCAAGGTCTCCTACGAGGAGATGATGGAGATGGCGGCCTGCGGCGCGAAGATCCTGCACCTGCGCTGCGTCGAGTACGCCCGCCGCTTCAACCTGCCGATTCACGTAAGAAGCTCGTTCAGCACCAAGGAAGGCACGTGGGTCATCTCCGACCCCGACAGTGAAGGAACACAGATGGAGCAGCCGATCATCTCCGGCGTCGCGCACGACCGGAGCGAGGCCAAGATCACCGTTGTCGGGGTGCCCGACAAGGTCGGCGAGGCTGCCACGATCTTCAAAACGCTGGCCGACGCCGAAGTCAACATCGACATGATCGTGCAGAACGTGTCGGCGGCGGCGACCGGTCGGACGGACATCTCCTTCACGCTGCCCGCGAGCGACGGCTCGACGGCGCTGACCGCACTGAAGAAGATCCAGCAGAACATCGGCTTCGAGTCGCTGCTGTTCGACGACCAGATCGGCAAGGTGTCGCTGATCGGCGCGGGCATGCGCTCGCACCCCGGCGTCACCGCGACGTTCTTCGCCGCCCTCGCCGACGCGGGGGTGAACATCGAGATGATCTCCACCTCGGAGATCCGCATCTCGGTGATCGTCGGGCAGGACGAGGTGGACTCGGCGGTCAGCGCCGCCCACCGCGCGTTCAATCTCGACGCCGACCAGGTTGAAGCTGTGATCTACGGAGGTACCGGCCGATGAGCCGCAAGCCCACCCTCGCTCTGATCGGCGCGACCGGTGCCGTCGGCACCGTCATGCGCGACATCATCTCCAACCGGGAGGACATCTACGGCGAGATCAAGCTCGTCGCGTCCGCCCGGTCCGCGGGCAAGGTCCTGCGGGTCCGCGGTGAGGACCTGGTCGTCCAGGAGCTGACCGCCGAGGTCTTCGACGGCGTCGACATCGCGATCTTCGACGTGCCCGACGAGGTCTCCGCCGTGTGGGTGCCGATCGCCGCCGAGCGCGGCGCGGTCGCCATCGACAAGTCCGGCACCTTCCGGATGAACCCCGAGGTGCCGCTGGTGGTGCCCGAGGTCAACCCGCAGGCGGCGCGCAACCGCCCGCTGGGCATCATCTCGACCCCCAACTGCACCACGCTGTCGATGATGGCCGCGATGGGCGCCCTGCACACCGAGTACGGCCTGCGCGAGCTGGTCGTCTCCTCCTACCAGGCGGTCTCCGGCGCGGGTGTCGCCGGTTCGGGACGCCTCTACGACGAGGTCGAGGCGCTCGCCGGCGACCGGACGGTCGGCCAGAGCGCCGGTGACGTGCGCAAGGCCCTGCAGAACAAGCTCGGTGACGGCGAGTCTCCCTTCCCCGCGCCGATCGCGTTCAACGTCGTGCCGTGGGCGGGTTCGCTCAAGGACGGCGGCTGGGCCTCGGAGGAGATCAAGCTCCGCAACGAGTCCAGGAAGATCCTCGGCATCGACGACCTGAAGGTCTCCGCGACCTGCGTCCGTGTCCCGGTGATCACGACCCACTCGCTGGCCGTGCACGCGACCTTCGAGCGGGAGATCACCGTCGCCGACGCGCACCGCATCCTGGAGGCGGCGCCGACGGTGGTCGTCATGGACGACCCGGCCAACGGAGTCTTCCCGACCCCGGCCGACGTCGTCGGCACCGACCCCACCTACGTGGGCCGGGTTCGCCAGGCGCTCGACTTCCCCAACACCCTCGACCTGTTCGTCTGCGGCGACAACCTCCGTAAGGGCGCCGCCCTGAACGCGGCGGAGATCGCCGAGCTGGTCGTGGCCGAGCTCTTCTAGCACGTCGTCGTCACCGGGCGGGTCGTCTCATGGACGGCCCGCCCGGTGCGGTTTCCCGGGCATCCGGTTTCCCGGGTGACAGCGGCGTTCCCGGGCGTCAGCGGAAGAGGATGTCCCAGTGGTCGGACTCCCTGGCGTAGACGGTCTGTGAGTCCCCGTAGAGCGGGGCGCCGTCACCCCTGACCCGCTGGTAGGGATACTTGCTCTTGATGTAGCGGCTGACGCACCGGTTGGGCTTGATGTCCAGCTTGTAGCCCTCGTAGTGGCTGTACAGGCCGGGGGCGTGGCCGACCTCGGTGCCTCCGGTGATCACGATGGGGCACCCGCTCTCGCGCTTCAGGCCGATCACCCTGTTCACCGTGTCCGTCCTGACGGCCTCAAGTGAGGTGCACCGCCCGTTGTCTCGGCTGGCGCACCGGCCTGAGGACTTCCGGCCGAGACCGGCCCGCTTCAGCAACTGGGCGGCCTGTGTGTGGGCGAGCCGTACCGAGGGCAGGCGGTGGGCCGTCTGGGCGCTGGTCCGCGCCTGGCTCTTTCTGACCGGGGCCTTGGCCTCGGGCTGCCGGGCCTCACTCAGCCCTTCCCGTTCCCACAGTCCCGTGCCGAGGTCGGCGGGCTCGCGCAGGGCTACGGCCTTCAGGTACAGGTCACGGGTGTAGCGCCTGGCGGCCTCCAGAGCGTTGATGTCGTAGCGGCCGGTGCTCGGCACCCGTGCGGACGCGTCGGACGAGTCCGCGATCATGACGGCGACCGGCGAACTGGCGGCCCCGGTCTCGGCGTTTCCGTCCGAGGCCAGGGCGATGAACGATATCTGCAGAGCCAGAAGTGCTCCCGCCGTAAGCCGGGCCGCTCTCCGTCTACAGGGACGTTTCCCCATTTTCTATCCCTTGTCGCGGAAGCCCTTCCACAAGAAGGATCAATCCCACGCCGAACCGGTGGTGACCCCCGAACATCGCGAAATTTGCCCCGTGCTGGCGATCACCGTGCCCCCCGCTGAACAGGCCTTACGCCAACAAACGCGACAAAGTAGCCGGTTTCCGCAGGGTGTGCCGTACGGCCTCGGGGAGAGAAGATCGCCGAAACGGACGGGGAAAGTGTGCCCGCCGTACCGGGTCATCCGGGATCGCCGATTTCGTGAGTGAACTGTGGCGGAACCGTAGGCATCTGTGTAATGAAAAGATTACCCTAAGTAGTTACATTCATGGTTGATCCGAGGGAGTCCCATGGGCTGGATAAGCGTGCTGGTGGTAGTCGCCGTCGCGATCACGCTGATCGCGCTTCTCGTCCTCAGGAGGAGGGGGCACGAGGGAGAGGACAACGGCTCGGCGTCGATCGACTTCGCGGCCAACCTCGCCCTCGCCATCTACCTGCTGGTCCTGGCCTACGCCGTCGTGCTGTGCCGGGACGCCATCTCCACCTCGCAGACCGACGTCCAGGCGGAGACGGAGGCCCTCAGCGAGCTGTACTGGTCGGTCGCGCCCATCCCCGAGGCGGGGCCCATCCGGGCCCAGATCAGGGACTACTCCGCCAAGAGCGTCTCCCTCGACTGGCCGCTCATGGCCCACGGTGAGATGTCCCCGGTCCCCACGAAGCTGCTTGAGAACATGCGTGCCGAGGTGCTCAGACTCAAGCCGGCCGACGACGCGGGCAAGACCCTCCAGCAGGACGCCCTCAGCCACATCTCCGACGTCTTCCACTCCCGCGCCGTACGGGCCGACGACGCCAACACCGGTCTTGAGAGCATCTTCGTGATCTCCATGCTCATCTCCGGGCTGCTGGTCGTCGTGCTTCCCTGGACGGTCGGGAACCGGCCGACGGGCGCCTCGGTGGTCGGTGACCTGGTCAGGGTGACCGTGGTCGTCGTCGGGGTCGGCTTCATCATGCTGACCGGTCGCCCGTTCAACGGCCTGGGCTCGGTCGGGCCCGACGACTTCGTTGCCGTGCAGCAGCAGTACGACCAGATCGACGCCCAGTTCCCCGCGAAGCTGCCCGAGGGCTGAACGGGGCACACGTAGGAGGCCCGGTTGGCGACCGATCGCCAACCGGGCCTCACGCGTTTATCTGCGCGGCCTGCGCTTGAGCAGGGCGACCGCGGTGACCGAGATGACGCCGGTGAAGAGCACCAGGATGACCAGCCTGCGGTCGGTTCCCTGACGCCGTTCGGCGAAGCGGTCCTGGATGCGCTGCCGTCGCATCCCGAGGACCGAACTCTCCGGGCTCGGCGACACCGTGGGAGGCGGCGTCGGCGGAGTCGGGGTGGGTGTCGGCGGTGCCGGGACGACGGCGACGGGCGAGACCTGGACGGGTCTCGGCGGTGGCGGTGGCGCGGGTGGCTCCGGAGTGGTGGGCGGCGTCGGAGCGGGTGGCTCCGGGGTCGTGGGCGGGGTCGGGGTGGGGGCAGGCGGCTCAGGCGTCTGGGGAGGCGTCGGAGCCGGGGTCTGCGTGGGCGGGGGTGTCGGGGTGGGCGTGGGGGTCGGTGTGGGCGGAGGAGTCGGGGGCGGGGACGTCGGGGTGGGGGTCGGTGCGGGCGGCGGAGTCGGCGTGGGGGCCGGGGGCTCGACCGTCGGGGTGGGGTGGGGAGCGTGACAGGACTCCCCACCGAGCAGCAGCGAGACGATGGGCAGGCAGATGACGGGTCTCACGGCCTTGGTGAGCGGCTCGCAGTGCGGGACCAGGCCGAGCAGCGACCCCAGCAGGCCGTGCCCGCAGGACGGCGGCCCGACCCTGACCCCGGACCCGGCCTCCTCGTCGGCGGCCTCGCCCTGGCCCGTGCCTTGGGTTCCGTCCTGGGCCCCGTCCTGGGCCCCGTCCTGGGCTTCGTCCTGAGCCCCGTCTTGGGTCTCGTCTTGAGCCTCGTCCTGGGTCCCGTCCTGGGCCTCGCTCTGGGCTCCACCTTGGGTTTTGACCGGGGCATCTTGGGCTTTGGCCGGGGCCTCCGGGGAGGTCTTGGGCGGAGCCTCGGCCGGGGTGTCGGCAGAGGCGTCACTCCCGCCCGTGGGGCCGGGCCTGTCGGGAAGGTCGGCTTCGGGCTTCACCCGGGCCTGCGCCGTGACCGACATGGCCGGGGGCCCGGTCCGGGATGCCTGATGAGTCTGGGGCGTCCCCTCGGTTTGAGGCGGGGAGGCCTCGGGGGTGGTGTCCTGACCCGCGTCGTACGGCGGGGCGCACTCGGGCGTCCCGTTCCGGGTGGCCGTCAGACATTGGCCGGGAAAGTCCTGGACACCGGCGAACGCCGCGGCGGCTCCCCCCGTCACCGGGGCGGCCACACAGGTCGCCAGCACCGCCGTACCCAGAAGTGCGTGTCGTCGTTTTCCGCGCCGGTTTTTCGTCACATAAACGTTCTAACATTTAACAGAGTGTCACGGTAGGGTAATGAAACCCTTGCGAAGATCCACCCACGGAACCACGTTTCCCACCTGGATCGGGAAGGATGTGGCCACGGCCTCGAAGGGCCCCGAGAGCCTTTCGAAGGGGTGCGTTCGGCAAGGAGTGAGGCGTTGGACGAACTGTTCGACCTCGACGCGGTCGGCCAGGCGGAGGCGGTGCGCGCCGGTGACGTCTCGCCGAGAGAGCTCGCCGAGGCGGCGATCGCGAGGATCGAGGCGCACGACGGGGAGATCAACGCGGTCGTCCACCGCAGGTTCGAGCGGGCGCTCGCGGAGGCCGACAGGCTCACCGGGGACGCCCCCTTCCTGGGGGTGCCGACCCTGCTGAAGGACCTGGGCTGGAGCATGGCGGGTGAGCCGTACCGGGCGGGCTCCCGGGTGCTCGACGGCGTCGAGGTGGCGCGGGACGGCTACGCGCCGGCCAAGCTGCGCGCGGCGGGGTTCGTGGTCCTCGGCCGGACGAACACCCCCGAGTTCGGCACCGCGATCACCACGGAGCCCAGGACCTTCGGGCCGACGCGTAACCCCCATGACGTCCGCTACAGCCCCGGCGGGTCGAGCGGCGGGTCGGCCGCGGCGGTCGCCTCGGGCATGGTCCCGGTGGCCGCGGGCAGCGACGGCGGCGGGTCGATCCGCATCCCGGCGAGCCTGTGCGGGCTGGTCGGCCTCAAGCCGAGCCGGGGGCGGGTGAGCTACGGGCCGGCCGTCGGCGAGGCCTGGGCGGGCTTCTCCACGCCGGGCATGCTCTGCCGTACGGTCAGGGACAGCGCGGCGACCCTCGACGTGATCGCCGGGGCGATGCCGGGTGACCCGTACGGCGCGCCCGCCTGGCCCCGGAGCCTGGCTCAGGAGGTCGGGGCCGACCCCGGACGGCTGCGGATCGGCTTCCTCACCGAGCACCCGGGGCGCCCCGGCGAGACCGACCCCGACCTGACGGCCGCCGTGTTCGGCGCGGCCCGGCTCCTTGAGTCGCTCGGTCACGGCGTCGAGTCCGGCGGCCCCGAGGCGCTCACGGAGAAGGACTTCGCGCTGCACTTCGGCACGGTCGTCGCGGCCCACCTGGCCGCCGACCTTGAGGACTTCGGACGCTGGCGCGGCAGGCCCGTCGATCTCGACGAGCTTGAGGAGCGCAACCGCATCCTCGGGGCGACCGGGCGAAGGCTCAGCGCGGTCGACTACGTGGCCTCACGCGACTGGATCGACGGGTTCCGCCGCAGGATGGCCACCTGGTGGGAGTCCTTCGACCTGCTGCTCACCCCGTCCCTGGGGGCGGCGCCGTTCCCCATCGGCTGGCTCGCCTCCGACGACGTCAGCATGGCGCGGGGCCGGATGAACCAGGCCGTGGCGTTCAGCTCGCCGGTCAACGCCACCGGCCAGCCCGCGATCTCCCTGCCGCTTCACCGGACCTCGGGGGGGATGCCGGTCGGCGTCCAGCTGGTCGCGGCGGCGGGCCGGGAGGACCTGCTGATCCGGGTCGCCTCCCAGATCGAGGCCGCGGCCCCCTTCGAGCACACCGCGATCAGGCACGCGACCTCCCGCTGACCGCGTCGATCTCCGAGGCGAGGAAGGCGACGGTCAGCTCCGCCCTGAGTGTGGGCCATCCGTCGTCCTGGACCGGGCCGGGCCGGGCGTAGCGCCGCCGTTCGATGTCGTCGACGACCCGTGTGGGGGCGCCCATCTCCCTCAGTACGGCCAGCGCCCGGTGTTTGGTGACGAGTCTCCCCTCCCTGAGGGTCACCGTGGCCCGGGCCAGGGTGAGCATGGCCGCGTCCACCCAGATGTCACGGAGCCACAGGTCGGGGCGGTCGAGCAGCGGGCGCCAGAACTCCCGCAGGTCCCAGGCCACGAACCCGGCGAGCTCCTCGTCGGTCACCGGCGGCAGGAGGGTCGCGGGGGGCGGGCCGTACAGGACCAGGCCGAACTCGTGGAGCTCGCGCCTGGTCACCGGGGTGATCGGCCGGTGGGTGACCTCCTCGTGCGCCCAGGCGAGGTGGGGCCGTGCGGGGTCGTCCAGTTCGGTCGTGACGACGTAGCCGCAGTGCAGCTTCGCCGCGAGCGGTACGGCGGCGCCGAGGCGTTCGTGCATCAGGGTGAGGCCGGACTTCTCCTCGGGGGAGCAGGGGCGGCTGAGGACCGCCACGAGATCGAGGTCGCTGCGGCCCGGCTGGTAGTCGCCCGCGGCCAGGGAGCCGTGCGCCCAGACCGCGAGCAGCGGGACCATGGGGACGAGGCCGGTGACGAAGCGGTCGACGAGGGCGGCGGTGGGGGCGTGTTCGGTCACGGTCATCCCTTTCCCCGGCCGCCCGTGCGTCAGCCCTGGCTTCGGTTCTGGCTGAGGAAGACTTCGAGCTGGATGCCGTCGGGGTCCCGGAAGGCGAGCAGGGCGAAGCCCGCCTCGGGGATGTCCTGGACGCCGGAGTGGGTGACCCCGGCCTCGGTGAGGCGGGTGGCCCAGGCGTCGAGCTCCTGCCGGGTGTCCACGGTGAACGCCAGGTGGTCGAGGCCGGTCCTGCGCTCGTTGAACTCCGCGTCGCCGTCCTCGTGCTTGTGCCTGGTCAGCCCGATGACGACCCCGCTGGGGTGCCGCATGAGCTGCCGTTCGAAGCCCGCGTTGTTCCAGGGGAACAGGGGTGCGAAGTCCAGGACGTCGCCGTACCACCGCACGGAGGCGTCGAGGTCGCGCACGTTCAGCGCGATGTGGTGAACCCCGGAGAAAGCCGTCATCTGTCTCACCTTTCACGTGATGGACATAACCCTAGATTCCTCGGGAACCGTCCACGAGGAGTACGCGTTATATCTTGAGGCGACGGGGTAGAAGGCCGTCGACGAGCGTGCCCCCCGAGGAGGGTTCCCATGGCGAAGGCAGCGCGTGCGGCACAGGCATGGCGGGTCTACAAGCAGGTGTCCCAGCCGGGTTCACCGGGACTCATCACCAGACTGCGCACCGTTCCGAGGATGGTCGGCGCGGTGACGCGGGGCCGGTACCCCGGCATGAGCAAGAGCAGGCTGGCCATGCTCGGCCTGGGCGTGGTCTACATCCTCTCGCCGATCGACGTCATCCCCGACTTCCTGGCGCTCGTCGGGGTGGCCGACGACTTCGGTGTCCTGCTGTGGCTCACGGCCTCTCTGCTCGGCGAGAGCGGACGCTATCTCGACTGGGAGCGCAGGAACATCCAGGCGAGCGTCTTCCCTCCCGAGCACGGGCGTTAGAGCTGTTCCATCCTGAGCCAGGCCCGTGACGGCAGCGGGTGGCCGAACAGGCGGGCGGCGTTGCCGTAGGCGACCCTGGCGATGTCGGCCGGGGGCAGGTTGCCAAGGTTCGTCGCCACGGTCTGCTGGGTGTCGGGCCAGGTGGAGTCGGAGTGCGGGTAGCCGCTCTCCAGCAGCACGTGTTCGAGGCCGACCGCGAAGCGCACCCCGGACAGGGCGTGGTCGTTGAGCGTGCCGAAGAAGAAGTTGCGCCGCAGGACCTCGCTGGGCTTGAGCCCGCCCTCCCAGGCGGCCTCCCCGGCGACCGGGTGGTCGAGCGCGTAGTCGGCGCGCTCGGCGAGCATCGGCAGCCAGCCGACCCCGCCCTCCACGATGAGGATCCGCAGCGCCGGGAAGCGCAGTGGGATGCCCGACCAGAGCCAGTCGGCGCAGGCGAACATGGCGCTCGCGGGCATCAGCGTGGTGATCGCCTCGATCGGTGTGTCGGTCGAGGGGACGGGGGTCCAGGAGGCGGAGCCGGTGTGCAGGCACACGACGGTGCCGGTCTCCTCGCAGGCCTGGAAGAACGGGTCCCAGTGGTCGGTGTGGATGGACGGCAGCCGCAGCCGGGTGGGGAACTCGGGGAAGAGCACGGCCTTGAACCCCCTGGCCGCGTTGTCCCTGATCTCCTTGGCCGCGACCTCGGGGTCGGTCAGCCAGGGCAGTTGCAGGGCGATGATCCGCTCGGGGTAGGTGCCGGCCCAGACGTCCACGTGCCAGTCGTTCCACGCCCGCGTGATCGCGAGGCCGAGCTCCTGGTCGCGGGTCTTGGCGAAGACCATCCCCGACTGCCCGGCGAGCATGCCGGGAAAGCACAGCGCCGCCCAGACACCCGCGCGGTCCATGTCCTCGACCCGCGCGTGGATGTCGTGGCAGCCGGGCCGCATGTGCTCGAAACGCACCGGGTCGAGCGTCCACTGCTCACGGGGCAGCCCCGCGCCCACGTCGAGACCCGCACACGGGTAGGTCGCGCCGCCGTACCGCCAGACCTGGTGCCCGGAGTCGGTCTCGACCACCTTGGGGGCGAGATCGGCGTATTTCTCGGGGAGCCGGTCGAGGAACATGTCGGGTGGCTCGATGAGGTGGTCGTCAGCGGAAATGATCACATAGTCCCGCCGCCGTGGCTCGGGGTCGGGCAGCAGCGGCGTAGTCACGCGGTAAACCGTACGTCGCTGACGTCACACTGAACAACCTGCGAGATATCCGCTTGGTATCTGTGTCTCATCCCGTCTACCCCTGTGTGTCCGGTAACCGGCGGAAGGCCCACAGGAGGGTGTCCGGAGGGGTGCGTCCTGGTTTCTCGCGTTCGTGTGTGTCGCGATGGGAATGCGGTCGTGTGCCCTTGTAGGGAGCCCCTAATCTATCCGGCGGCGGACATCTCGCGATGGGGGCGGACATGCAGATCCCGAAGGGCATCCCGTACGGCGCGCGGATCGCCCTGTTGTCCGTCCTGGCGCTGTCCACGATCGTGGTCCACCTGAACCAGGACCCTCGGTTGCGCGAGGCCGAGGAACTCATCTCCGACCTGCGGGCCGGTACGGTGACCAAGGTCGTCTACGACCGGGACTGGCCCGCGTACGGCACGCTGACCTGGTCGAACGGTCCCCTTTCGTGGAACGAGGCCTACTTCGACCCACCGGACGACGTGTGGGACCCGGTGACCACGAGGCTGGTGCCGAGCGAGCTCCGGCGGGTCCAGACGGCCTTCCTGGCCCGGGTCGGGGAGGCGGCGGGCCCGTCGGTCGAGATCGGGCAGGCCCGGGGACCCCAGCGGTTCGGGCTGGCCGGGATGTTCATGGGCTCGCCCGCCTACGCCCGCTGGTGGGAGCCGTTCGCCCCGGTCGCGGTCGCCGCCGAGGTGATCGCCTGGCTGCTGATGCTCACCCGGCGGGACAACCGCTACGCCGGTCGCTGGGCGTGGACGTGGATGTTCCTGGTCGGGGGGTCGTGGCTCTACGTGCTGCTTGAGCCGTACCCGCTGTGGCGTGGGTCGTCCGAGGTGCCGTCCGAGCGGGTCAGGCTCAACGGGACGCAGGGGTTCGCCCTCGCCGTGGCCGTCTTCTTCGGCATAGGGATGATCAGCGCCTGGACGTCATGAGGTAGTAAAGAAGCATGACCTCTGAAGTGGGGGACTTATCGCCCCGATGGCGTGAGGCGCGCTGGGGATGGTGGCTCGCCGGGACGGTCGTCAGGGTCGTGTTGCTGTTGGTCCTGTTGTTCGGCGCCCTGCTCGTGGTGGCGGCCGCGGCGCCGACGGGGAGGACGCTTTCCGACTTCCGTGCGGCCCTGAAGGCGGACAGGGTCACGGTCGTCGTCTACCGGGCGTCCCGGCAGGGGACCGAGATCTCTTCGGAGGCCCCTGACTCGTCGGACTCGCCGGAGGTGGTGTACGCGCTGAGGTGGGCCGAGGGGCCACTGGTCTGGCACCGGATCGACCAGGGACCGGTGTCGGACGGCAAGGGCGCCTACACCTTCGACCGGTTCGGCGCCGACATCGGCGACTCCGAGGTCAGGCTGGTCCAGGAGAGCGTTCGACAACCCTCCTGGTGGTACGCCACCTGGCCCTTCGACATCCCCCCGATGCTGGGGATGTGGTGGATCGGGGCCGCCTGGGTGGCGACCCTCGTGATCATGCTCGGCTCGACCCCCAGGCTGGGCAACAGGTGGGCGTGGTTCTGGTTGTTCGGCGTCGGCCAGATCGGCGCGTTCGCCTTCCTCCTGCTCGAACCCCGGCCGCTGTGGCACCGGCACGGGCGGCGCCCACCCGAGCGAGGACGGATGCGGGGCGGTACCGGCTGCCTGCTGTCGATCGTGACGTCCGTGGTCGCCGTGGGCGTCGCCGCGGCCGTCGGCGGCCTTCTGAACCTGCTGTTCCCCTGATGACCGTTCTAGGCGTCGACCGTCTCCTTCTCGCCCTTGGCCGCCTCGGCTCGCAGGTCCGCGGCCTCCCGGCGGATCAACAGGATCCAGCCGCCGATCGCGATGCCGATGAACAGCCACCACTGCACGCCGTACGCCAGGTTGAGGCCGCCGCCTCCGCCGACGTCCGGCGCGGGCACCGGGGCGGGCGCGGCCTGGGCCTGCGGCTGCTGGCCGGTCAGCTCGACGTATCCGTCGAGCAGCTTGTACGGCAGGCCCCGCCCGACCGACTCGGTGTTGATCAGCAGGACCTGGCCGGGAGGAAGGCCGGGCCGGTTCCTGATGCCGGTCGTCTCCTCGGTCTCGCTGGGCTGCAGCCGCCCGGTGACGGTCACCTCGCCGGTGCTCGGCGGCGGGACCTCGGGAGGCGCGTCCGCCGTCGCGCCCGCCTTGACCCAGCCCCGGTTGACCAGGACGCCGACGCCGTCGGCCGTCCGCAGCGGGGTGAGCACGTAGAAGCCGACCCTGGTGTCCTGGACGCGTCTGCGGACCAGCAACTGGGCGCCCGCGTCGAACGTGCCGGTGACCGTCACGGGACGGTACCTGTCGTGTGCCCGCATCGGGGCGCCGGGAGCCACGAGGCCTTCGAGGGGGACGGGGGCCGCGGACATGTTGGCGGTGGTCTGGTGGCTGCTGCTCGACCGTTCCTCGTAACGTCCGAACTGCCATCGGCCAAGGAACACGAAGGCGGGGATGACCAGCAGAACCACCACGTGGAGCGCCAGCCATCGGGGAGTCAGAAGGAACCGGTACACGCTCCCAAGGGTAGGCACCGTACCCACCGCTCTCTCCTTCGGCCGGTGCCGGATGTCCGGGAAAGGCTGTCGGACACTCCGGACATCGCGTACGGTCGGATGGATCCGCCCCCCTCGGACCGTTCCATCTCCCCCTCCGGAGCCCGCGCACGATGACCTTGGTCCTGTCGCCCCCCGCGGCTCCGGTCGCACTGCCCCGCCTCGGGGCGCTGCTGCGGCACGCCGCCCCAAGGGTGCTGGAGGGCATGATCCTGCCGGTCGCCGTCTTCTACGCGGGCCTGATGTTCTTCGGTCTGTACGGCGCGCTCGCGGTCGCGGTGGCGTGGGTCTACGGCGGCATCGTCTGGCGGCTGGTCAGGCGTGAGCCGGTGCCGGGGACCGTGCTGCTGGCGGCGGGGACGATCACGGTCAGGGCGGTGCTGGCCGCGGCCACCGGCAGCCCGGTGCTGTTCTTCCTGCAGCCCTGCCTGGGGGTGCTCTGCGCGAGCCTGGGCTTCCTGCTCACCGCCCCGACGCGCAGGCCGCTCGTCCAGCGGGTGGCGACCGACCTGGTCCCGCTGCCCGAGCACCTGCTCGAACATCCCCGGATGCGCCGCTTCTTCGTGTGGCAGTCGCTGCTGTGGGGCGGCGCGCAGCTCCTCAACGCCTCACTCAGCGTGTGGCTGCTGCTCACCCAGACGCTGGAGACCTATCTCGTGGTGCGGACCTCGCTGGTGGCCGTGCTGCTCGGCGGGGCGGGGCTGGTCTCCGTGCTCGGCCTCAGGCGTTGCCTGCGGGCACTGGACCACGGGTACGGCACGCTCCAGGACCGGGCGACGCCGTGATGTCCCTCGGGCCGGAGATCTCGTGCCCGTCCGCGCAGCGGAAGTGCTGTTCGATCGCGGCACCGCAGTCACGGTGGGTGAGCAGCATCGGGGGCCCCTCGGGGTCGGCGAGATAGCGGTCGCCCCACTGCATCAGGGCGACCAGAGCCGGGTAGAGGTCACGGCCCATCTGGGTCAGTCGATATTCGTCGCGTCTGCGCTGACCGGGCTCGCGGTAGGGGACCTTGCGCAGCAGCCCCTCCTCGACCAGGCGCGTCAGCCGGGCGCTGAGGATCTGTTTCGGGGCCCCGGTGAAGGCCTGCATCTCGGCGAACCTGCGCACCCCGAGAAAGGCCTCCCTGAGCACCAGGAGCGTCCACTTCTCGCCCACGATCGTCAGCGCCCGCTCGATGGAGCAGTTGTCGGGGCGCGGGAGCGCGTCGCTCATGACCGCATCGTAGGTCGTCACGGCGTCACCTCCAACGCAGCTAAGTCTACTTGACATACTCAGCTGCCGGGCGGAAGTCTAGGTTCATGTTGCGAACTCAGGGGGTGCTCGCAGGAACCGTCGTCGAGATCAGGTCCGCCGGGCCGGGCGACGAGGAGCGGATTCGCCACTTCCTCGCGGAACTGTCGCCAAGGACACGGCACCTGCGCTTCCTCACCGCCGTGGACGAGGACATGGCGGGCAGGCTGCTGGCGGAGACCGGCCGGGGGGACGTGCTGCTCGCCGTCGCGGGGGAGAAGGTCGTCGGGCATGCCGTGGGGGCCAGGGCCGGCGCCGAGGTGGAGATCGCGGTGGTCGTCGCCGACGCCTGGCAGGGAAGGGGCATCGGCTCCCGCCTGGTCCGCAGGCTGCTGCGCCGCGCCTCGGTCAACGGAGCCAGGACCGTGAACATGGACGTCCTCGGCGACAACCACCGGGTTCTGGCGATGGTCCGGGGCCTGTGGCCGGGGGCCGTCACCCGGACCTCCCAGGGGAGTGTGGAGGTGAACGCGCCGGTCGAACCGGCCCTCGGAGGGGGCGTCGCGCCGGGTGGTGGCGGCGAACGGAGCGTTATCATCGACGGGGAGTCCGGTGGCCGGACACCATTTGCGGAACAAGGTTCTGTTGGCGCACCATTGACACCGTGAAAAGTGCCAAGAACGGACGCGACGGCCGCACCAGGATCATCGAGGGCGCACTGCGCCGGTTCAGCCAGGACGGCGTCTCGGCCACCACGCTCGCCAGCCTCCGCGAGGAGAGCGGCGTCAGCGTCGGCAGTTTCTACCACCACTTCGCGAGCAAGGAACACGTCTTCGGGGTGCTCTACGCCGACACCCTCAGGATGTACCAGGAGGTCTTCCTCACCGAGCTGCGGCGTCACGAGGGGGCCAAGGAGGGCATCGAGGCCATCGTCGCCCTGCACATGAGGTGGTACGACGACAACAGGGAGCGGGCGCACCTGCTGCTCAGCGAGCGCCCGCCGAAGCGCGACGAGCCGGGCGGCACCGAGGTCTCCGAGCTGCGCAGGGCCTTCTTCCGCAAGGTCGCCGACTGGTGGCGGCCCCACATGAAGAACGGCCTGCTCCAGCCCGTCCCCCCCACCATGTGCTACGTGCTCTGGCTCGGCCCCGCGACCGAGATGTGCCGCCTGTGGTTCGCGGGCGCCCACCAGCCGACGCCCGAGGAGATCGCGGGCCTGTGCGAGGCCGCCTGGCACAGCCTGCGCCAGCGCCCCGCCCCCGCCTGACCGTACGGCTTCGCCCACCTGGCCCCCGTCGCCGCACCCGTCACCCGCCGCCCACGGCCCCGCGCCGCCCGGCGCCGTCATCCGTGAGAGCCCCGGTTTTCGGGCGTCTGAGAGCTCCGGCCCGGAGTCCGGGGGTTCGTCCGGGCCGGAGCGGTCTCAGCGTGCTCCCGCGAGCTGCCGTAGCCGGGTTGGCACCCGCCAGACCTTCTCGTCCAGCGAGATGTCCAGCCGCAGGTCCTGGCGTCGTCGCCGCAGACCGGGCACGCGGACCCGGTCGCTGACGTCGAACCCGCCGTGTCCGCCGTTCGCGGAGTATCCGAAGCCCAGCTCGCCCGGCAGGACCCGTAACTCGTCCCGGTTGCCGCACCTCGGGCAGGTCCACGCGACCATGTCCCGGCCACGGTTGTAGTCGTGGCAGGCGCGGAAGTACTCGTCGGGCCGGAAACGGGACTCACAGGCGAAACAGGGGATCAACATCTCGGAAACCTCAGGACGGGTGGAGCGACTCCTCATTGGTACCGTCTCCCACTTGTGCCGTGCTTGCAGAACGCTTACGGCGGTCTGCAACGATCGGGTCACCCCCGGCTGGGAGGGCTGCGGGAGGATGGTCGGGTGAGAGATCTTCCCGCCCGTCTCAGAGAGCTGCTGCTCGAAACCGGCTACACCGTCGACGGCGTCCGCGACCGCCTCGGCACGGTCGCCGCGACCGCGCTCTCCCGTGAGGAGACGACACCCGCGCTGCGCGTCACCCGCGACGGCGACCCGCTCGGCACGCTGATCCGGTTGTGGTGGCTCGGAGCGCCGGTCGAGGCGCCGGAATGGCTCCCGGTCGAGGCGCTCGCCGAGGGCGGGCTGGTGACCGTACAGGACGGTCTGGTCAGCGCGGCGGTGCACCTGCAGCCGTGGGAGACGGGTGGCTACGTCGTCTCCGACCGCAAGGTCAGGCCGGGCGATCCCGCGTTGCGCGAGGACCACGTCGTCGGCGCGGGAGGGGCGTCGGCGAACCTGGCCCAGCTCGTCTCGCGCCGCCCGGCCGGGCGCGTCCTCGACCTCGGCACCGGGTGCGGTGTGCAGGTGCTGCACCTGGCCGGCCGGGCGGAGGAGGTCGTGGCGACCGACGTCAATCCCCGCGCGCTCAGGATGGCCCGGCTGAGCTGGGCGCTGTCCGGGATCGAGGGCGTCGAGGCCAGGCAGGGGTCGCTGTTCGAGCCCGTCGAGGGGGAGCGGTTCGACCTGGTCGTCTCGAACCCGCCGTTCGTGATCTCCCCCCGGGGCCGGTTCACCTACCGGGAGTCGGGCTTCGAGGCCGACGGCTTCTGCCGCGACCTCGTACGGCTCGCCCCCCGCTTCCTCTCCCCGGGCGGCACCTGCCAGCTGCTGGCCAACTGGCTGCACGTCGACGGCGAGGACTGGCGTGACCGGGTCGGCGGATGGCTCGCGGGGACCGGCTGCGACGGCTGGGTGGTGCAGCGGGACGTGCAGGACCCGGCCGAGTACGCGGAACTGTGGCTGAGGGACGCCGCCGAGCAGGGCACCCCCCGTTACCGGGAGCTCTACGACGACTGGCTCGACTGGTTCGAGACCATGAAGGTCACCGGGATCGGCTTCGGCTGGATCACGCTGCACGACTCCGGCAGCCTCGACCCGGTGGTCAGGGTCGAGGAGCTGGGGCAGCGGGTCGAGTTGCCGGTCGGCGGCTACGTGGACGAGGTGCTGGCCTCGGTCGGTCTGGCCCACCGCCTCACCGACGAGGAACTGCTCGGTGCCCGGCTCGCACTGGCCGAGGGCGTGGCCGAGGAGCGTACGGGGCCGCCCGGCGCCGAGGACCCGTCGCGGATCGTGCTCAGACAGACGCGGGGGCTGCGCCGCGCCACCCAGGTGGGAACGGTCGAGGCGGCCCTGGCGGGGGTCTGTGACGGTGATTATCCACTGGCCCCGCTGCTGGCGGCCATCGCGGAACTCACCGGCCAGGACGCCGATGACCTGCTGGTTCGTGCTCCCGAAGCGCTCCGCCCGTTGATCGCCGAGGGATTTTTCCACATATCGACCCCCTGATTATCCACAGGCTGTGCATATCCCTGGATGTCCCCACCGATCGGTTGTTGATCCGATGTTGACCGCCGGAAGGGATGCTCTGGACGTGGGCACGGCGTGGACCCGGGGGGTAAGGGACCACGCCGAGTCCGGCCGGTCGTCACAGTGAGGCGGCCGGTCGCCGAAGACGCACCGGATGACCGGGCCCCCTAACGCGTCTTCGACGGCCAGACGGCCGGCCGGGCGCCCCGCATCCGATCTCAGGTTCCAGAGCGACGGGAATTCCAGTGATCAACCACTTTTGGATGACACGGCTCGACGACGATCTGTACGACCTGTATGACGTGTCGTGGTCAGTTACCGACGGGGTCACGGTCGAGCAGAGCGCGGATGTCCGCGGCCTCGGGGGCGCCGAGCCTGTCGAAGATGTCGTGCGCCCGCTGAAGGCAGTCACGGCTGCGCCGGATGTCACCCTGCCCCGCGAGCGCTCTGCCTAGCACCCACAGCGACAGCGCCTCGCCGTACGGGTGGCCGATCTCGACGCTGACCGCCAGTGCCTGCTCCGCGTGCCGGGTCGCGTCCCCGAAGCGGTTGGCCGTGATGAACGTCTCGGCGAGCCGTGAGCAGACGCGCTGCTCCCACACCCGCTGCCCGCTGGTGCGGAAGAAGGCCAGGCACTCGGCGTGGTGGTGCACCGCCTCGTTGAGCCGTCCCACCCGGGACAGCACCATCCCCAGGTGGTAGCGCGCCCGCGCGGTGCCCGGACTTGAGCCGATCTCGGTGAAGATGGTCAGCCCCTGCTCCGCGGCGGCGATCGCCTCCTCGGCCTGACCGAGGAAGAGGTGGTCCCTGGCCGAGTAGCTGAGCGTCAGGGCCTCACCTCCCGGCGCGCCCATCTCCCTGAAGATCTTGCGGGCCGCGTCGAACAGGGCGAGCGCCTCCTGGTGACGGCGCTGACGGCCCGCGACGACGGCCAGCGCGTTGAGCACCTCGCCGCTGACGATGCGGTCGCCCTCGACGGCCAGGCCGAGCGAGGCCTCGAACTCCTTGCGGGCCTCGACCAGCCGGTTCGCGCCGAACAGCACCCTGCCCAGCACGTAGCGGCAGCGCAGCTCGCTGGAGGGCGCGCCGAACCGCTGGGCGGCGGCCAGGGTCTCCCTGGCCCGCCGCTCGAACTCACGGGCGTGGCTGCCGGACTCAAGCAACGGCTCCATGGCCAGCAGCAGGTCGGCCGCCGGCAGCAACGCCTGGACGGTCGTCTGGGCCGCCGTCTGGGCCGCCGCCTGAGCGGTCGTCTGGGCGATGGCCGCGAACAGCGACTCCGCCTCGATCGACAGCCACGCCACGGCCTCGTCGGCGGAGGCGAACGTGTGGCCGGGGCCGGTCACCGAGAGCTGTTCGGCGAGAGTGCTGCCGTCGTAGGCCAGCCGGTGCGCCGACTGCGCCGACGCCAGATAGAAGTCGAGCAGCCGCCGCAGCGCGGGCCCGCCCGCCTCGGCGTCCGCACCGCGCTCCGCCGTACGGCGGGCGAAGAGCCGCAGCAGGTCGTGGAAGCGGTAACGCCCCGGCGCGGGCGCCTCAAGCAGGCTCGCGTCCACCAGGGACTCAAGGATGTCCTCGGTCTCCGTCGGGTTCAGCGCGAGGACGGCGGAGGCGGCCCCGACGGAGATGTCGGGGCCGCCGGGCAACGACAGCAGCCGGAAGGCCCGTGCCTGGGGTGGGGCGAGCTGGCCGTACCCGAGGGCGAAGGTCGCCTCGACGGCGAGGTTGCCCACCCGCAGCTCGTCGAGGCGGCGGCGCTCGTCGGCCAGCCTGGGCACCAGCGAGGCGACCGTCCACGACGGCCTGGCCGCCAGCCGCGCCGCGACGATCCGCACGGCCAGCGGCAGGAAACCGCAGGCGGCGACCACCTCCATGGCGGCCGTGCGCTCCGCGGCCACCCGGTCTGCGCCCGCGACCGTGGCGAACAGCGACAACGCCTCGTCGGACTCCATCACGTCCAGATCGACCAGCCTGGCGGCGGGCAGGTCGGCGAGCTTGGGACGGCTGGTCACGATCGCCGCGCAGCCCGTCGTGCCGGGCAACAGAGGACCGACCTGGGCGGCGTCACGGGCGTTGTCGAGCAACACGAGCATCCGCCGCTCGGCCAGCAGCGAGCGGTACAGCGCCGCCCGCTCGGCCAGACCGTCGGGAATGACGTCGGGGGGCAGGCCGAGCCCGCGCAGGAACGCCGCGAGCACCGACTCGGCCGCGGCCGGCTCGTCGCCGTAACCGCGCAGGTCGGCGTAGAGCTGACCGTCGGGGAACAGGTCCTGCATGGTGTGCGCCAGGTGCACCGCCAGGGCCGTCTTGCCGACGCCGCCGATGCCGGAGATGGCGGCGACCGGCACACCGTCGGAACCCGCCTGCGACAGCAGGGTGCGCAGCCTGGCGACGACGTGACGGCGGCCGGTGAAGTCACTGACGGCCGCGGGCAGCTGCGCGGGACGGGGCAGCTCGGGGACCTCGACCTCGGTCGGCTCGGGCGGGGCCGTACGCTCCTCGGGCACGGAGACGGCGGTACGCGCGGGCACGAGAGCCGGGTCGCCGGAGAGGATGCGCCGGTGCAGGGTGGTCAGCTCGGGCCCCGGCTCGATGCCGAGCTCGTCGATCAGCGCGGTCCGGGTCTCGGCGAAGACGGCCAGGGCGTCGGCCTGCCTGCCGCACCGGTAGTAGGCCAGCATCAGCTGGGCGCGCAGCCGTTCCCGCAGCGGGTGGTCGGCGGTCAGCGCGACCAGCTCGGAGACCACGTCGGCGTGCCTGCCGAGCTCAAGGTCCAGGTCCATGAGCGTCTCCACGACGCTCATCCTGCGTTCGACGAGCCTGCCGCGCTGGTGTTCGGCGTAGGGGCCGACGGCCCCGGCCAGCGGTTCCCCGGTGCACAGCTCCAGACTGGCGCGCAGACTCTCCGCCGCCCCCCTGCCGTCTCCCGTACGGCGGGCGGTCTCGGCCTCGTGGACACCCCGCTCGAACTGCGTCAGGTCGAGGGTGACGTCGTTCAGCCGCAGAGCGTATCCACGGCCGACCGAGGTGAGAAGCTCCGGGCGGGTCCGGGGGGATCTGCCCGGTTCCAGGACGGCCCGCAGCCGCGAGACGTAGGTGCGCAGCGCGCCGAGAGCCCTGGGCGGCGCGTCCTCGCCCCAGACCGCGTCGATCATCTCCGTGGGAGTGACCGCCCTGCCCTCACGCAGCAGCAACATCGTCAGGATGGAGCGTTGCAGCGGCGTGCCGAGGTCGAGTTCGACGCCGTCACGCCAGGCCTGGACGGGGCCGAGCAAGGCGAAGCGCAACCCCTCTTCGCTGCTGTGAGCAGCCATTTCCTGGATCTCCGCCCTCAAGAAAAAGCCTTACCACCGAAATGATAGGTCCTGCAATGCTGTCACCACAGGAAACCGCCCACTCGTTAACCCTGGTGTTGATTCATCGTCAATCGGGCGTTGAACCGCTTCCCGGATGCTGTGACATGCCGGGCATGGCCCCATACGGGGGCGGTCATGCCCGGTGTTTCACCAGGTTGCAGGCGTTGATTCAATCGTCTGCAGGCGTCGATAAAGGCGCTGTAAGCGCGGTGCAGGGACCTCGTCCTATCAATGGGTCATGACTTCCACCAAGGAACGGGAAGTCCGGCCCTCTGGGAGAGGAACCATGAACCGCACCATCCGCAGCCTGCTCGGCGTCGCCGCGGCGACCGCCGTCCTCGCGGTCGGCGTCCCGGCGCTGACCTCCTCGGCCTCGGCCGCGACGACCGGCACCGCGACCGCCGGTGCCCTCGACGTCGACTTCTGGGGCTCCTACTACTCCAAGTACCGCAACGGCTCCCGGGCCAAGGCCAACGGCCAGGTGTGGGACGACGGCTCCGAGGTCCACGTCCAGGGGCGCCTCTACGACAAGAACAGTCCGTGGCGGCTGTGCGGCTACGTCCAGGTCAAGTTCGAGAACGCCGACGGCGACGAGTCCTACGACTGGGCCAGGCAGTGCGTCTCGTCCGGCTACCGGTCCTTCCACTTCTCCGAGGAGGACGTCGACAACGTCCAGGTCCGGGTCTGCTACTGGGAACGGCCCGGGGCCCAGCGCGTTTCCTGCGGCCGGTGGAACTACATCTACGAGGCCGATGACGACGAGTGACGCCTGACGGACGATGAGGTCATCGGGGCGGCCTTGAAAAAGGCCGGGAAGACGAACATCGGGCCCGCCCGGAACTCCGGGCGGGCCTTTTGTTCCATGGTTCATCGGAAGTGATGGGGCTCCGTCACGCCGCCTCGAACAGGCCGAGTCGCGTGTGGAGCCGTTCTCGTACGGCAGGCCACTCGCCGCTCAGGATCGAGTAGTACGCGGTATCTCGGACCGTGTCGTCGGCGCCTCGGGTTTCCGCCCGCCGCACACCGTCGAGGTGTGCGCCGAGGGCCTCGATGGCGGCCCGGGATCGTGCGTTGCGTACGTCGGCTTTGAGCGTGATGCGGTGGACCTGCCAGGTCTCGAAGGCGAGCGAGAGCATCAGGTACTTGCTCTCCCGGTTGACACCCGTGCCCTGGGCCGAGGCGGCCAGCCAGGTGTAACCGATGTCCGCCACGGACGGGACCTCGCCCACCGCTCCACGCGCACCCGGCGGCCAGGGCATGGGGCCCTGCCAGTACTCCAGGTGCATGAGGCGGGTGGCACCGACTATGCGGTCGGTGTGTAGCCACCGGACGGCGAAGGGCAACGTGCGGCCCTCCGCCTGCTCAGCCAGAGCGGCCTCCACGTAGGAGACCATCTCTTCCCGGCCTTGGGGAACGCGAGTGAAGGCGTAAGTAGAACGGTCCTCACTCGCCGCGGTGACGAGGTCGTCGACCACCGCGAGGCTGAGCGGTTCCAGGCGCACGGAGCGCCCGGACAGGGTGACAAAAGCGGGCATGAGCACATGATGGGGGCTGACAGGCATGCCTGGTGCCAAATGACACAAGACATCTTGGTTAAGCCCCTGGCGCCCCCTGCTCGGAGGGGTGAAATCGCAGGTCAGAGCATGCGGATGCTATCCCGGATGTGCCTGCTCACGGGGTAAAGTTTCCTTAAAGTGATCTCCTGAAAGATCAGCCCGTCACGGGGCTGGGAACGGCGCCGGAAACACGGCGTCCACCGGGTGCCGGCCGGGCCCCCTCCAGGCCGGTCAGGGCCTCACTCAGATGGTCGAGCGCGGCCGAGATCCAGGGCAGTTCCAGCGGGTCGGCGGCGTGCAACGCGGCCAGTCGCCGCTCGGTCGTCTCGCCGTACAGCAGGCTCGTCGCCACCCGCACCCGCAGGGCCCTGACGTCGTCGCCGAAGACGTGTCCGGCGAGCACCCCGACCCCGTGCCGGTCGAGCAGCGCCGCGGCCAGTTCGGCGGAGGTCGTGAAGTCATGTCCGGTGAAGTCGGGATAGAGGTAGAAACCGCCGAGCGGCGCCTCGGTCCGCACTCCCGCCCGGACGAGCCTGTCGTGCACCGCCCGCGCGACCGTGCCGTGCAGCCGCCTGCTCAGGTCGATCCGCTCGACGATCTCGGCGGGCTCGGTGTAGGCGTAGGCCGCGGCCCGCTGGACGGGCGCCGCCGGACTCGACCAGATCTCACTGGCCACCGCGAGCAGCCGGTCACGCAGCTCGGCGGAGGGAAGCCTGGCCACGCCGATCCGCCAGCCGCCCAGGGCCAGGCTCTTGCTGAGCCCGCTGGTGATCACCGTGCGCTCGGGGGCGACGTCGGCGGGACTGACGAAGCCGGTCGCCGGATCGTGCAGGAGGTCGCGGTAGATCTCGTCGGAGATGACCATCAGGCCGAGGTCACGGGCGATCCTCGCCAGCCGGGTGACCGTGGCCGGGGAGGCCAGCGTGCCGGTCGGGTTGTCCGGCAGCGTGAGCAGGATGGAACGGACGTCACGCCCCCGCGCCCGCGCGTGCAGTACGGCGGAGGCGACCCGGTCGGGATCGGGCACCCCGCCCTCGCCAGGAGGGGCGGGAACCGGCAGCGGACGGGCCCCGACCAGGTCGGCCTGGGCGGCGTAGCTCACCCAGCTCGGCATCGGCAGCACGACGTCACCGCCGATCGCCAGCAGCAGGCCGTACAGCAGGGGCTTGCTCCCGGGGCCGCAGACCACCAGGTCGGGGTCCGTCGGCAGGCCGCGCCTGTCCCAGTAGCCCGCCGCTGCCTCGCGCAGCGGCGTGATCCCCGCGACCGGGCCGTACCCGTTGTGCTCGGAGGCGGCGGCCAGCCGTTCGCGTAGCGCCGGATGAACGGGCAGACCCGCCTCACCGAAGGCCAGGTGGAGCACCCGCTCACCGGCGCGCCGTCTTCGTTCGATGTCCTCGTTCGCCGCCAGCGTGGCGGAAAGCGTCACGTTCATCAGTGTCCCTTTCCGATCAATGCGGAACGTTCCCAAGCGTGATGGGATGCAGGCATCGGAACAAGCACTGGTTGGTGTGGGTGGGCGTAAGGAAGTCCGATGCTTGATTTTCGTCGGCTTGTGGTGATCTGTGAGTTCGCCAGGAGAGGGAGCATCGCCGCGACGGCGGCCTCCCTCGGCTACAGCCCGTCCGCGGTCTCCCAGCAGCTCGCGACCCTCGAACGGGAGGCCGGAGCCGCGCTGCTCGACCGTTCCGCGCGCAGCGCCGAACTCACCGACGCCGGACGCCGCCTGGTCGAGCACGCCCAGCGCATCCTGGCGATGGTCGAGAACGCGGAGTCGGACCTGTCCGCCCACCAGGGAACCCCGTCGGGGCGCGTCACCGTGACCGCCTTCCCCACCGCCGCCGTCGCCTTCGCGCCCGCCCTCGCCAGGACGCTGCGCAGGCACACCGCGCTGACCCTGCGGATGGGTCAGGGACGCTCAGGACGGGGGATGCGCGAGGTCAGGTCGGGCGAGGTGGACATCGCGCTGGTCGACGACTGGTACGGCAGGGTGCGCGAGACGGACACGTTGCGGGTCTTCCCGCTGCTGCACGACCCACTGGTGCTCGTGGTGCCGCGCAGGCACCGGCTCGCCTCCCTCGACGAGCCCGTCGACCTGCGCGAACTACGTGACGAGCCGTGGATGGCCACCCCGGACGGCGAACCCTCCCGGCTGGCCGTCGACCGCATGCTGGCCGACTTCGGCGGGGCCCAGCCGGTGCCGTGGGAGTTCGAGGGGCTGGGGACGATCCTCGGCCTGGTCGCCAAGGGCATCGGCATCGCGGCCGTCCCGGCCCTGGCCCTGGCCGCCGGGGTCAGGGGGATCGTCGTGCGGGAGTTCCCCGGCGATCCGGTCAGCCGCGTCGTCCACGCCGTCGCCCGCGCGTCGAGCGTCAACCGGCCCGCCGTCTCCGTCACCCTGCGGGCCGTACACGTGGCCGCCCGGATGCTGGTCGACGACCTGGCCGTCGTCCGGCTGGCCGAACGGTAACGTCTTCAGCCATGCCTCCCACATACGCGCTCGAACGGCTGCTGTCCGGCAACGGGTCGAAGACCGTCGCCGGGATCGACGAGGTCGGCCGGGGCGCCTGGGCCGGACCCGTCGCGGTCTGCGCGGTGGTCACCGACCTGTCCGAGCCGCCCGCAGGCCTGACCGACTCCAAGATGCTCACCCCGACCCGCCGTACCGCCATGTTCGACGAGATCGTCACCTGGGCCGTCGGCGTCGGGTACGGCGAGGCCACCCACGCCGAGATCGACGAACTCGGCATGACCGAGGCGCTGCGCAGGGCGGCGGGCCGGGCCCTGGCCGAACTGCCCGTCCGGCCCGACGTGGTCATCCTCGACGGCAAACACGACTATCTCGGGGCGCCCTGGCCGGTCCGGTGCGAGATCAAGGGAGACCTGTCCTGCGTCTCGGTCGCCGCGGCCTCGGTGGTGGCCAAGGTCCGCCGCGACACCTACATGGCCTCTCTGGCCGGTGTCGAGGAGTACGGCTTCGCCGACAACGCGGGCTACCCCTCGCCGATCCACCAACAGGCCCTGGAACGCCTCGGCCCCACCGAACACCACCGCCTGTCCTGGTCCTACCTGGACGACCTCCCTCGCTGGCGCCACCTCAAGAGGCACCGGAACCCGCTGGCGGGGGAAGGTCAGCTCGGGCTTTTCGCATAGGCCGTGGCCGGAGCTCAGGAACGTGAATATTCTTCATTGTGGGTTTCGATTGACAGTTCCACCACTTTTTCCAGTAAAGAGCTGATTGGTCTGGAAATTGGGGAATTTAATGTCGCGTGTCGAATGCTCAGGAGAGCGGGTCCGCGTCGGAGAGGTCGTTCTGGCGTAGTCACTCGGCGACGCTGATCGGCGCCGCCGCGACGGTACTGGCAGCGATGATCACCCTGGTGGCGGTCTACTTTCCTCGCCCCGGCGAGGAGGCGAGGGCGGACCCGCCGGCGGTACGCCGACAGGGAGAGCTGAGGTTCGAGCCCGGAGAGGCCTACGACCTGGACTCCCTGGCCACCGACTGGGTTCCGACGAGGGGCGCGTGGTTCGGACAGGACGCGGGATACGTCGTCGGCGGGGCTCACGACTGGATCGTGGGGCTGAACGCGGAATCCGGGGAAAGCGGTGACTCGGTGGCCGCCCTCGATCCGAGAACCCCGAAAAGCTTCGACAGTTGCGTCAAGGCCGATTACGGGGCGAAGAAATCCGCACCGCGCGATAACAAGATCAATCCAGAGCGGGCCGTCTGCGTACTGACCACGGAGGAACGCTACGCGCTGGTGGAGATCGTGGGGATGGCACAGACGACGTTGGTCACTCGCGTGACGGTGTGGGAGAAAAAGTAAATCTCGCTGGGAGGCTTTTGTTCGTTCGGTCCATGGGTGAAGCCTCGTGTGCCCTTCTGGGGCGACTCGTCCCGCCGCTGTCTTGACCTCGGCTCCGTTGTGAACCCTTCAGGGTGATGAGTGGCCGGGCACTGTATCCGCCCGGCGGTGGCGGCGGGGATGCGGACCGCGCCGGTCAGGCGCGGCCCGTGGGGGACCATCCAGCAGCCCGGCCAGGCGCTCGGCGATCTCCTCATCGGACAACGGGTGGAGGGTCATGGGTCCGTCAGCAGGTGGGTGCCATCGTGGTGGCGTACGGCGGGTGGCTGGCCGGGGCGCATGGCGTCCAGGACACGTACGGCGAACGCCTCGTTGGCGAGGGCTCTCACTTCCTGGGGGCCGGCCCAGTGGAAGGCACGGGTCTCGTGGTTTTCGGTGAGGTGGCCGCCGGTGGCGGCGCAGCGGAAGACCAGGGCGACGACGGCGCGGGTCATGTTCTTGTAGACCCCGGTCAGGGCGAGAGGTTCGACGATCAGGCCGGTCTCCTCGCGCACTTCGCGCACCAGACCGGTGGTGATGTCCTCGTCGCGCTCCAGAATGCCGCCGGGAGCCTCCCAGCGGCCGTTGTCGCGCCGCTGGACGAGCAACGCACGCCCCTGGTCGTCGAGAACCACCCCGGCCACACTGACCGCGTGCCCCAAATTCATGACGCGGCCTTTGGGGTGAGTCTCCTCAGGATGCCTGCGGCAGGGCCTCTTGGAGGGCACGGGCGCCCGGTGCGCGCATGCGGTCCAGTAGTCCGGCCACCTTGCGCAGGTCACGGACGGCGTAGGTGTTGACGGCCACCGCGTCGGGAGCGACGTCGAGCGCCGTCTCCGTCGCCGCTTCGGCCTCGCCCGCCAGCGCGTGCGCGTGGGCCAGGCAGGCACCGAACCAGGCGCGATCACGCCGATACGACCCCGCCAAACCCGCCAGTCCCCGTTCGAGGAAGGGCACCGCGCGATGGCCGTCGCCCAACTCCAGTTCGGCCATGCCACGCTGCATGAGGAACCAGCCCTCGTCGTAGAAGTACATCCACGACGGCTCCTCCTCGGGACGCTCGGCTGCTTTTCTGATCAGTTCTTCGGCTTCGCCGAGCAGGGAGCGCGCTTGCCGACCCTGTCCCATCTGCGCCTGTCCCCGGGCGGCCATCTGGGCGGCCATTCCCTGGATGCCCAGTGAGGTGCGGCCGTCGTGCCAGCGGGACGCCTCGGCCAGCCGTACACACCGCTGCGGGTCTCCGGTGCTCCACGCCAGGTGAGCGCGCATGTTCAGGGTCGTCGCGGCCAGGGCGGCGTCTCCGGCCTCCAGCGCCCAGCCGTGGGAGCGGTCGTACCACGCCAGCGCGGCGGCCAGATCGCCGCTGTCCTGACACATCCACGCCAGGAACTGGGCGTACTGGGCGACCATGCTGACCAGTCGGTCTCCCGTCGTCCCGCGAACCCCCCGGGCGAGATCGGCGACGGTGGCGAACTGGGCACGGACCACGGGCATCAGGGGGCGACTGCCCATGGTGTCCTCGGCCCGGCGGTGCTCGGCCAGACATCGCTCAAGCCACGCGATCGTCTCCAGATCCACCCGCCCCGGTTCGCCGATCGTCTTCGTGATCCGTTCGTACAAATCAGGATCAGGAGCGAGAGACGGCAGAGCCAAAGCGGAAAGCGGCATGTTCGCCGAGGCGAACAGTTCCTCACCGAGACCGAGCACCTTGCGATAAAGCGGCAAATACGGGTCGTCCGGCCTGTGGCGCCCGGTTTCGTGCCCCTTGATGCTGGCGACTATCGACTTCAGCCGGGGCAGGGTGTACGGCTCAGCCACTTTCAGCATTTCGCGGGCCAGATCGGCCCGCCCCCATCCGCGCAGCTCACGCTCAGCGCGCAGCCGTGCCGCCCATTCGGGCAATTCATTGTTCACAGCCATTGATGCCTCACCACGGGTGGGTAAACGCTGTTCTTACCCTCAGTATCCCCACCGGCACGTCTCGACGTGGCGTTACGGCCCCATTGAAATAGCCGTACACCACAACGCCATCCCGTCCTCCTCTCATGTTCCGGCGGGATTTCGAACGCAACGGAGGTGAGGTCCATGGAGACTGCCAGGTCCCTTCCGGCCGCCCAGGTCATCCCCGGCTGGCGGCTGATCATCAGTGACGCCGGTCGGTTCTGGGCTGTCCGCAATCGGGCGTTCCCGGGTACGGCGTTGCGGGCCGGAGCGGAGCCGACCGTGGACGCCGACACCTTCGAGGAGGTCCGGGAGGCGGTTGTCCGTCAGGAGGAGATCGCTGAGGGGGTGTCGTCGTGACGGGGCGGCATCGGGACGGCCTGCCGTACGCGGCGGTGTATCGGCGGGTGTGGGACGGTCCGGCTCGCGCCGAGGCGGGGCGGATCGACCGGGCGTGGGCTGAGTGGACGGTTCTCTACAGCCTGGGGAAGCGGTGCTTCTACGCCATGGCCGCTTGGGATGGCCCGCGTCCGGTGATCGTCAAGGACATCACGGGTGAGGGGTTGGAGGAGCGGATGCGGGAGGCGGAGATGATCAAGGCGATACGGCTCGCGGTGCGGTCTTCCCCGGCGCCGGTTCGTGGCGGGGTTTCCCGTAGGCGGGCAGGGCACTCCGGGGTGGCGGTCGCCGAGGAGCCCGGCGGAGAGGCGGGGTTCGCCGGGGGACGGCGTTCGCCGGGTGGGAGGGCGGCGTGATGCCGTGTCCGGTGCCGGATGTCGTGCTTCAGGGGTGTGACGCCGTACAGCAGGCCCATCCGGATTGGCTGGTTTTCCACAGTTCGCGGTCCGGGCTGTGGAGCGCCTACCGCCGTTTCCTTCCCGGCAGGCCGGGTCTCGGAGACGTGCTGTTGGTGCGAGCCGGGTCGGTCGATGAGTTGGAGCGGAAGTTGAGCGCCCGGGCGTCCCCGACGGTGCCGCCGAGTATCCGGGCCGTCGCCGTCGCCCGTGCTCTGCGGACTCCCACCGCCCGGGTCGTCCCGGCTGTATGCCCTGGTCAGGCCGTCGTGGCGAGCCGGTCTACGGCGTTGCGCAGGTTGCTGCGCTCCTGAAGGCCGGTACGGCGGGTGAGGAGACGCATGCCCGCCGTACCTCGTGAACGTGCGGTCCAGGGATGAGGGACCTGGGCCGCACAGGACTCCTGAAAGCCGGTACGGCGGGCGGTGGAAACTCATCCCACCCGTCCGCCCGCCGTACCCCCGTGAACGTGCGGTTCAGGTAGGAGGGACCTGGACCGCACACCCTCGCAGGACGGCTCCCGCACACGCTCTGGGCGTGTTGGGGAAGAGGGAGTCGTCTGGCGCACCGGTCTTCCCCAGGGGAAGGCCGGTCCTCCTTCAGGGTGCCCGGCCGTCGTGCTCCCCGGCTCGGGGCCGGGCACCCGCCCCGCACTTCTTCCGCTCCCGCACCCAGGGACGACCATGACTGACGACGATCGACGACTGATCGACCTGTTCATCAGCACCCATCCCGGCTGGCGGTACGAGTACCTCCATCTGCCCGGCCTGCCCCGGTGGTGGGCCATCCGGTACGAGCCGTTGCGGCCTGACCAGCGCAGAGCCGGGGCCCGCGATGTGCTCGGCCGTACGACCCTGCGTCGGCTGGCTCGCGCGTTGGCCCGGCATGACGAGATCCTCCACCGAAGCCGCTACTGAAGGAGTTCCCCATGTCTCCCCTCAAGGCCGTCGCTCCTGACGGCACCTTCGCCACCGGGCCGGACACCACCGAACGGCTTCTCACTCCCGGGGAGGTCGCGCGGATCTTCGGGGTGGACCCGAAGACCGTCAATCGGTGGGCGTTGACCGGGAAGATCCCCTCGGTGCGGACGCCCAGCAGGCAGCGGCGTTATCGGGAGAGCGACATCAACGCGCTTCTCAACGGCTGACCTTCCTTCAAAGGGAAGGGGGATATGCCCTTTTCTGTCGGGGGACGGTGGCGCATGGTGGGCAGCATGCGGGTTGGGATCTTCCTCATCGCGGCAGGATTCCCCGGCAGGGAGCCGGGACAGGTGTTGCGGGACACGGTCGAGGCGGTGGTCGCCGCCGAGGAGGCGGGCTTCGACGACGCGTGGATCGCCGAGCACCACTTCATGTCGTACGGCGTGTGCCCCTCGGCGGTGACCTTGGCGGGGGTCGCGCTCGGCCGTACGGACCGGATCGGGGTGGGGACGGCGGTGAGCGTACTGTCGGCGCGGCACCCCGTTGAGCTGGCCGAACAGGCGACGATCCTGGACCAGGTCTCCGGCGGACGGTTCACGCTCGGGGTCGGGCGGGGCGGTCCCTGGACGGAGCTTGAGGTGTTCGGGACGGGGTTGCCCAGGTTCGAGCGGGGGTTTCCCGAGTCGCTCGACCTGCTGTGCGCGGCCCTCGGGCAGGACACGGTCTCTGCGGACGGGGAGTTCTTCCGGTTCCGGGAGGTACCGATGGTCCCGGCCGCCAGACTCAGGCCGGTCGTGGCGTGCACCTCGCCGGGGACGGTCGCACTGGCCGCCGGGCGGGGGCTGCCGATGCTGTTGGGGATGCACCTCGACGACGAGGGGAAGGCCGGGCTGCTGCGGGAGTACGGCGAGGCCTACGGCGCTGGGGGCGGTGCCCGGGGTGGCGGCTGTGACGACGGGAATCCAGGGCATCGTGGTGTCCGTGGAGGCGGGGACCTGGGGCGTGGTGAGGCCCATGGCGATGGGGATCAAGGGCGTGGTGGTGCCTGGGACGGTGGGGATCCGGGGCATGTGGCGGCGGTGGTCGGGCATGTGGCGGACTCGACGCGGGAGGCCGTCGCGGAGTTGAGGGCGGCGATGCCGGGCTGGCTCGGGCCGGGGCTCGCGGGGTACGTGTCCGTTGACGGGCGCCCCACACCGCGCCGTGACATCGCGGACTACGTGGACTTTCTCTGCCGGACGCACCCGGTCGGCTCGGCCGACCTCTGCGTCGAGCGGATCGAACGGACCGTCAACAAGACGGGGCTCGGCCACCTGATCCTCATGGTCGAGGGGGCGGGCACACGGGAGCGAACCCTCGAAACGATCAGACGGCTGGGGGCTGAGGTGCTGCCCCGCGTCAGGAATGGGAAAGCGCCCTCGCTGGGCCGGGGTACGGCCTGACGAGGGAGAGGGACTGGAGTGCTGTCCCAGGCCGGGAACCAGGTCGGAACGGGACGGTGCCTTCGCTGGGTTGGTATGGCCTGGCGAGGGTGGGGGTGCCCCGGACAGGAAAAGGAAAGCGCCCTCGTCAGGCCGGGTGCGGCTTGACGAGGGCGGGAGGGGTCAGCAGTCGACGAGTTCGGGGCTCTGGTTGAGGATCTGGGACCTGGCGGTGATGAACTCGGCGTGGGCCTTGACGGCCGCCGGGTCGAAGACCGCGACCCGGTGGCAGTTCTGGAAGGCCAGTTTCACCCCGAAGTGACGCTCAAGCGCGCCGCGCATGGAGTCGCTGGCGAGGCAGCGCAGGAGCTGGCCGCGGGCGGCCTCGTCCGGCGGCGGGACGGTGTTGTCGGTGAACTCGGCGCCGGTGCGCTCACGCTCCCCCACCAGGTCACTGATGAGCGTCCATGCATATGGCAGGGAGTCACGGACACAGGCGACGAACGTCGCGTCGTCCACCTCTCCTGCCTTCGCCTGGTCGAGAAGCTCGTTCGGAACGGTCAGCGACATGCTGCCTTCTCCTCTCAGAAGGGAACTTACAGACACTAGGCCGGGCCCGATCGACCTCCAGCTAGCGCTGGAGGGACACTCGTGTGGGCCCGAAGACGAATTCGGGGTCGATCTGCGCCGCGAGATCCTCCCCCGTGGCCCGGTTCGCCCAGGCCCGCGCGTTGCGCAGATGGAACTCCACCGCCTGACGACCGAACAGCCCCCAGTCCTTCTCCCGGCCGTCCACCGCCGCCAAAAGCACCTCCAACCCCGAGGACACCTCCGGCTCCAAGTCCTCAAGCCCGAACGGACGGCCCTGCTCCATCCCCCGCACCACCCCCGAATGCCCCAGGCACACCAGCAGATCCGA
>NZ_JBEXZT010000026.1:0-118572 GCF_040631275.1 Streptosporangium sp. NPDC020145
CTGCCCGCCGCCGCCGCCCCCCCCCCCGGGCCGCCCCCCGCGGAACACGTCTCAGACCTTGGCCGCGCGGAGTCTCGCGACCGCTCTGGCGGCGACCGCCTGGGCGGCCGCGGCCTTCGGCGGCCGGAAGGCGAGCTGGCTGAGGACCATGAGGGTGGCGCGCACCCTGGCCAGAACCAGCACCTCCCCGTAGGCCCACTCGCCGTTGACGTTCACGGTGATCCACATGGCCCGGCTCCGGTCGCCGAGGGCGGCCATCCTGATCGGGGTGACCCGCACGACGGAGACGGCCGGGCGCTCACCCCGGTAGGCGAGGCTGAACGACGAGCAGCGGGGCAGTACCCTCAGGACGCGGTCGAGGTCGTGGTCGGCGACGACGGCCGTCGGGTAGCGCCGCAGGTTCTCCACGATCCACGGGCCGAAGGCCCCCTTGGCGGCGAACCCGGCGAAGGCGTAGTCGACGCCACGGTATCGGGGCCTGCCGAACTCCAGTTCGTCGAGTACGGCGGCGCACTCCGGACTGGTGCTGGTGCTGTAGGGCCTGTACTCGGGCTTCCAGGGGGCGTAACCGGCGGGCAGGTCGGCGAGGGTGAGCAGCCCGCGGCCGAGCGCGGGCACGGCCCTGCCCGTGGTGCCGTCGGCCCGTCCGGCCGACGGCACGAGCAGGACGAGCAGCAGAGGAACGGCCAGGAGAGTACGGCCAAGCGTCCCGGCACGGGACATGGCGTCACCACCCTTCGGTGGGAAACGGGGAGACGGGTTCCGGCACTGGTGCGTCGCGGTAGCGCCTGAGGTGGTCGCAGCGTCTGACGAACGCGGTCCACGCCAGTCCCTCCAGGTCCTGGGACCGGGTGCGGGCGCCGCGCAGGAACAGTTCGCCGACCTGGCGCAGAAGGCCGTCGTCCGAGTCACGCAGCGTCTCCCCCAGCCGCGCCCTGGCGGCGTGGTCGGCGGGAGCGCCGAATCCGGACACACCGACGGTGAACAGCCCCAGGCAGATCACGCCCGCCTGGGGTGAGTCGGGGAGCGCCGCCGCGCGCGTCGTCACGGGCGGAGGGGGCGCGGGAGAGAGGATCAGCAGGCTTGGCGGGAGCACGAGGACGAGGACGAGGAGGGGCGCAGCCGTACGGAGGGGCAGACGCGGGGCGAGCAGCGCGACCAGCGCGACCAGCGCGAGGACCAGCGGGAACAGCGCCGCCTGGGGGGTGATCATCAGGCGGGCGAGGTCGGCGGCGCCCCACTGCTCGGAGGCGGCCAGGCGGGCGGCGAGGGACCAGGTGCCCAGCACGACGGCGAGCATCAGGGCCGCCAGGGGCGCCGTGTACCGCCAGGCACGCGTCCCCGCCCTGGGCGCCCACGCGCGGGCGGCCAGGGCGAGCCAGCCGGTCACCGCCGTGGTCAGCGCCAGGAGCGTCACCGTCATCCAGATCGCGGTGCCCGGCTGAATCTCGGTCGGCTCGGCGACGGCCGTGAAGTCGGGCGCCGTGGGGATCCAGCGGCTCCACCGCACACCCGACCTGGGCGCCAGGACCAGCCCGGCCACCAGCCCCACGCCCAGCCCAAGGCCGCAGGCCAGCACCTGGAGCCGGGTGAGGACCCGGGCCGCCCCCGCCCGCCAGACGGCCAGGCCGACGATCCCGGAGACGGGCACCGCGGCGACGAGACCGGCCACCCAGTAGGCGACGAGCGGCGGCACGGGCAGCAGCGTCCGCAGGCTCACACCGAGTTCGGTGACGACGACGCCCGCCGCGATCCCGGTGGCGACGGCCTCGACGGCGGAGGGCCGCAGCAGCAGGTCCGGGTCGAGCAGCACCCTCAGCCGCCGTTCGTGGGGCGGGTGCAGGCGCAGCAGGCCGCGGCGTTCCTGCTTCCCGCCGGTCAGCAGGGCGAGCATGCCGCCGGGCCGCAGGTCGCCGCCCCACAGGTCGGCGTCGTGCTCGCGTGCCCTGACCACGGCGGCCCAGGTGCCCGTGACCAGCAGCGCGAGCACGAGGTCGCGCCAGGTGACGGCGAGCGCCGGGGTGGGGCCGGTGACCAGCAGCGCCGAGAGCCCGACCGGCGCGATCGTCACCAGCGCCAGGCTCGCGACGGCGAAGACGGCCAGGTAGGTACGGTCGACGTCCCGGTTGCGCAGGTGGCCGAGCTCGTGGGCGAGCGTCGCGGTGACCCGCTCGGTGTCCGTCACGGCGCACAGGGGGGTGTCGGAGGAGAGCATGACGCGGTGCCGGTTCCTGCGGCCGTAGACGAACATCCACAGCGGCCCGCTCTGTTCGCTGAGCATCAGCGTCGGCGCCCGGTCGAGTCCCGCCCGCTCGACGGTCTCCCGTATGGCCTGGGGCCAGGGGTCGAGCGGACGGGCGCCGTGCCGGTGGGTGATCACGACGGGCGCCGCCAGGTAGGCCGACACGGTCAGGACCGCGACCAGCACGGGACCGGCCAGCGGGACCAGCGCCTGGAACACCAGGATCCGGGTCGAGCAGTCGAGGAACTCCTCGATCCCGGGCAGTGCGCCGCAGGCCCGGTTACGTTCGCTCCAGCCGTCCTGGAGGAGCACCAGGAACCAGTAACCGCCGAAGAGCGCTCCCGCCGCGACAGTGAGGAACAGCAGCCGCAGGCGTTCGGCGCTCGTCGAGGGCAGGGTGGGGCCGTTCCCCCGCACGGGTCACCCCCCGGACGCGTCGGGTGGGGCGTCGAGCCCGAGTTCGCGGTGGAGCGCGCCGACGACCGCGTCGGCCAGGAGCCGTGCCCGGGGCTCGGCCAGGCCCGCCGCGAGGGCGTTGGACAGGACGGCCTCCCCGATCCTGCGGCGTTGCCGATCGTCGAAGGGCGGTAGCGGCTCCTCGATGAGCCGTTTCCTGCCGCGCCGGGTCACCCGGCCGAAGAGGCCGCGTATCCCGGTGCGGGTCTGGTCGGAGATCTCGTCCTTGGCGGCGTCCAGGAGGGCACCGCCGACGAAGGAGAGGACCACGGGTGTCCAGGCGGTGATCTCCACCAGGATTCCGGAGCCCATGAGCCGCTCCCGGGACCGGCCGTCCGCGGGGTTCCTGACGTGGACCGCCCAGAGCCGGGGCAGGAAGGGGAGTTCCTCGGGGCCGAGGTCGGCGATGACCGCCTCGACGATTTCGTAGGGTGTGCGCCGTCGCGACACTGACGCTCCCGATGCCAAGGGAGAATGAGGCGTATCAGAAGGTACTCCTCCCGCCGGAGAGTCGCCCCACCCGCCATGGCCTTTCTGCCGGATAAGCCATACCAAAACTGAATATTAACCTTTAAGGAAGATATATCCCTTAAGGGCGATATTTCGTTGTATAGCGGGTTGAACGCCTGGTCAGGGGACGGTGACCACCACCTTGCCCCGCGCGTTCCCCTCCTGGACATAACGGATGGCCTCGGCCACCCGCTCCAGCGGATACGTACGGTCGACGACGGGGGTGACCTTTCCCGCCTCGATGAGTTCTTTCATGAGAAGAAGGTCGGCGCGGTCGTCGGTGTGCACCCGCACCCGCAGGCTCTGCCCGACGAACGGCGACAGCGCGAAGGCCCTGAACCAGCGGTCGGTCCCCCAGAACCAGGGGCCGCCGGTCCCTCCGACGATCACGAGGGTCCCGCGCGGCTTCAGCGCGCGACGGCACTCGGCCAGGGACGGGCTCCCCTGCACGTCGAGGATGAGGTCGTAGCGCTCCCCCCGGTCGGCGAACCTCTCCCTGGTGTGGTCGACGACGTCCTCGGCCCCCAGGGAACGCACGAGGTCGGCCTTGGCCGGGCCGCAGACGCCGGTGACGGTGGCGCCGTACGAGCGGGCGATCTGCACGGCGAACGTGCCGACGCCGCCGGAGGCGCCGTTGACCAGGACCCGCTGCCCCGGGCCGATCCGCCCGTCGCGCAGCCCCTGCAGGGCGGTGAACGACGAGATGGGTACGGCGGCGGCCTGTTCCAGGGAGAGATTGACCGGTTTCGGCAGGAGTTGCCCCTCGGGGACGGCGACGTACTCGGCGAAGGAGCCGGCACACCAGCCGAAGACCTCGTCACCCGGCTCGAACTCCGTGACGTTCGCGCCGACCTCCTCGACCCGTCCGGCGACCTCAAGCCCGGCGACGGGGTTCCTCGGCCTGCGCAGCCCGGTCACGAACCGGGCGACGTACGGCATGCCCCGCATGAGGTGCCAGTCGTCTCCCCCGATGGGGGCCGCGTGGACCCTGACCAGCACCTCCCCGTCCCGGGGAACCGGCCTGGGGATCTCCTTGAGCCGTAACACCTCGTCGGGCGGGCCGTACCGCTCGTGGGTGATCGCACGCATGACCGTCTCTCCTCACTGACTGGGGGTCGCGAGGAGCGGGGTCACTCCTCGGTTTCGGGGTACTGGAAGACGTCGTCGAGCGGGACGCCGAAGACCCGGGCGATGCGGAAGGCCATCTCCAGGGACGGCGAGTAGCGGCCCTGCTCGATGGCGATGACGGTCTGACGGGTCACACCGACGCGTTCGGCGAGCTCCGCCTGTGTCATCTCACCCTGGGCGAATCTGAGGGACCGGATCGTGTTCGTGATCCTGGTCGGCTTCACCACGTCTGGAAACCCCTGCGGTAGGCGATGATCTTGGCCGCCGATCCGAGGACCGACGACAGGACGAACGCCAGATAGATCACGTTGGCGATCCAGAAGTGGTCCAGCCTGGCCATGGCCATGCCGAGCGCCGCCACGCCACCCGCGACGACGAACGACCGGCCGACGTACTCGCCGAACCGGTAGATCTCCCGGTCGCGCTGGTCCTTCCTGTCGGCGTCCCCGGGTGAGGCTATCGCGAGCGCCACATCGAGCACGATCGTCGCCACGATCGCCGAGCCGACGGTCCACAGCAGCACCGGAACGTACGGCACGGCGGCCAGGGCGCCCGCTCCCACCCGTCCGAGGACGACCAACACGTAGGTCACGTAGGACACGACCGTGACCACCAGCATGACCCAGGCGCGCTTCTCTTCCGCCGACATGCCTTCAATGTAAAGCAAACAAAACATCATGTCTACTTTTCTTTACATCGCCGATCGTGGCCAGGATGTACGGAGGCGGGGCACTCTGTCAGTGACAGCACGATCGAACATCCGGGGGCCGACCTTGCGCGTGGAACACGACGGGGAGAACGACGTCGCCTACGTCCACCTGGCCGAGGAGATCGCCCCGGGCGCGGCGAGAACCCGGATCGTGGTCGAGGACCCGGCGCTGCGGGGTGAGGTGATCCTCGACCTCGACGAACACGGCCGCCTGCTGGGCGTCGAGGTCGCCGGCGCCTCCGCCGCGCTGTTCCCCGAGACCCTGGCCGAGTCCGAGCAGGAGGGCACGCCGTACGAGGGGTGACGCGGCGGTCGCCGTGAAGAAGATGTGCCCGTTTCAGTAAGTAGGGGTGTGAACCCACGAAGAACACCTCTGACGGCCATCGACGCCACCGGTAGAAGATGATCACAACCCCATCGCGAGAGGCCGAGGACGCCCATGCGATCGAGGAGTCCCTCCACGTCCCCGAACGGTTCGCCGTCCTCTACGACCGTTATTTTCCGGACATCCACCGCTACGTCGCGGGCAGGCTGGGCACCCAGACCGCCGACGACCTGACGGCGGAGGTCTTCCTCGCGGCCTTCCGCGGCCGCGAGGGCTTCGACCCCGCCCGGGGAACGGTCCGCGGCTGGCTGTACGGCATCGCCACCAACCTCCTCGCCCGCCACCGTGGCCAGGAGGCACACCACCTGAGCGTCCTGCGCCGGATGTCGGCCGACGACGGGATCGACGCCGGACACGAGGAACTGGTGGCCGGACGGCTCACCGCCGCGGGCGTGCGGGGGCCGCTCGCGGAGGCCCTGGAGGCGATGCCGGAGGCCGACCGTGACGCGCTGTTGCTCCTCGCGCTGGCCGAGCTCAGCTACGAGGAGATCGCGCACGCCCTCGGCGTCCCCACGGGAACCGTCGGATCGCGGCTCAACCGCGTCCGCAGAAAACTGCGAGCCGCCCTCGGCGGCGTCAACCCCTTGATCGGAGCATCGGATGGATGACCTCGCCCAGATCCGCGCGCTGATGTCGGTGCGACCGCCCACGCCGGAGGTGGTCGCCGAAGGCAGGGCACGACTCACCGCCGCCTTCCAGGAGCCCCTCCGGGAAACCGTTTCCCGGGAACCCGTTCTCCCCGAGCCCACCGTCGGCCGGATCCGCAGGGCCATCCGGGCGGCCAGGTGGACCGCCCTCGGCGCGGGCCTGCTCGGCGTCGCGGCCACCACGGCCGTCGTGCTCTCGCAGGGGGCCCCGGATCCCGCGCCCACGCGCTCCGTGGCGGTGCTGTCCGCCAAGGACGTCTTCCTGGCCGCCGCGAACTCGACCGTCAGGATGCCCACGACCGGGAAGTACTGGGTGCGCAAGGCCGTCAACGGCCGCCGGCTCGACTCTCCCGACAAGCGCTACCGCCTTGCGAAGACCACCGCGGTCGAGTCCTGGGTCCCGCGGGCACCGGGTGGACGCGCGTGGACGATCACGCAGGAGCAGGGAACCGCCCCGGCGACGCCCGAGGACGAGAAGGCCTGGCGGGCCGCGGGCTCCCCGCGGAGCTGGACCTACCCCGATCGGAAGGTCACGCTCCACGCCGAACCTGGTGAACGCCAGGCCGTGTGGAACGACGCCGGTAAGTCGATGACCCTGTTCGACACCCCCATGACCCCGCAGGCGTTGAAGGCGCTGCCGACGACCCCCGAGGGGATACGGACCTACCTGGAGAAGGTCGTCGCCGACGGGTACGGCGCCGAGCCGGTCAACATGAACGCCAACGTCTTCCAGTACGGCACCCAGCTCGTCATGGACTTCCCCGTCTCCGCCGAGGTGCGGGCCGCGGTCTACCGTATGTGCGCCGTGTTGCCCGGTGTGAAGTCCCTCGGCACGGTCACCGATCCGCTCGGCCGTACCGGTCAGGCGGTCGGTTTCCAGGAGGGGGCCGCCGCGCGGACCCGGTTCGTGCTGGACACCACCACGGGACAACCACTCGCGTCCGAGTCGGCCAACTCCTACCGTGGCGAGCTGATCGAGTCCTACGCGGCGGTCAGCTCCCTCACCTGGACCGACGAGGAGCCCGACCTCCCCGCCAAGCAGAGCCCTCAGGACCGCCCGGCCGACTGACCCGCGTACGGCCCGCTCCGCCCGGCCGCGCCCCATCCGGCGTGGCCGGGCGGAGCTTTCCCATCTACCTTGCAAAGCGGACAGGGGGCCTAATATCGGTCTGGACGCACGGACGAGTGGGGCTGGACCCACTGTGATCGCTCGCCCCGCACGGTGCACAGTTGAGGCACCGAACAAAAGCGAGGAAAGACATGAAACGCCTGGCATCGTGGCTGACACGCGCGGGGACGGGCTTCGTACGGTCATGTGTCGTGGTGGCCGTCAGCCTGCTGGTCCCGGCCGTGTGGGCGGTCGCCGTGGCACTGTGGATCCGGGTGTGGCACGGAGACCCTTGGTCGGGGATCGTCCCGCTCCTGTGGGCCTGCGTCGGCACCCTCGCCCTGGTCCGCCCGGTCTGCCGGATGGTCCGCTCCCTCGTCGCGAGGTGGACGGGAACCGTCATCCCCGCCGGGTACCGGCAGCCGGGACCGGTGACGCAGCTGTCCACCGGATACTGGTGGAACGGCCACTCCTACGAGCGCAGCGATCGCGACGCCCTCATGGACCAGAAGTGGCGGCTCCGCTGGAAGGACCCGGCGAACTGGCGTGACCTGCGGTTCGTGGCCATCATGCCGTTCACCGCGGGAGTGTCCGCGGTCATCCCACCGGCCGGGATCGCGGGAGCGATCGTCGGACTCTCCCAGCCGTCACCCGTCATGCGCCTCCTCGGCGTGTTCAGCGGCGCCGTGGCCGTCTTCCGCTCCCCGGACGCCTGGCGGGTCGTCGAGCCGGTGGCCGTCCGCTTCCTGCGCCCGTCGTCCGCGATGGCGCTGGCGGAACGGGTCGACGAACTGACCGCCCAGCGCGCGGACACCACGGTCGCGCAGGCCGCCGAGATCCGCCGGATCGAGCGGGACCTGCACGACGGGGCGCAGGCACGCCTGGTCGCGCTCGGGATGTCGCTGGCGACCGTGGAGAAACTGATGAGGACCGACCCCGACCAGGCCGCCGAACTGCTGCGGGGAGCACGGGCGGGCGCCGCCACCTCCCTGGCCGAGCTGCGCGACCTGGTCAGGGGCATCAACCCGCCGGTGCTGAGCGAGCGGGGCCTCGTCGACGCCGTCCGCGCCCTCGCCCTGGACAGCCCCCTCGAAACGACCGTCAGCGCCGACGCCCGGCTGAGCCTGGACCTGCCGATCGAGTCCGCCCTCTACTTCGGGATCGCCGAACTGCTGACCAACGCGGCCAAGCACGCCCACGCGAGCCTGGCGCGCGTCTCCATCGTCCGGGACGAGACCGGCGTCGTCGTCGACGTCGAGGACGACGGCCGGGGCGGGGCCGACATGCGGACCGGCAGCGGACTCGACGGGCTGCGCCGCCGCCTCGCCGTCTTCGACGGCACCCTGGCGGTCACCAGCCCGGCAGGCGGTCCGACCCACGTGAGGATGATGGTGCCATGCGCGTCGTTGTAGCCGAAGACCTCTATCTCCTGCGTGACGGGATGATCCGCCTCCTCCAGGCGTACGGGCACGAGGTCGTGGCGACGGCCACCACCGGCCCCGAGACGCTCGACGCGCTGCTGAAGTGGCGGCCGGACGTCTCCGTGGTCGACGTCCGGATGCCGCCGACCCAGTCGGACGAGGGCCTGAAGGCCGCGCTCGCCGCCCGCCGCGAGGTGCCCGGCCTGCCGGTCCTCATCCTCTCCCAGCACGTCGAACAGCTCTACGCCCGGGAACTCCTGGCCGACGGCGCCGGAGGGGTCGGCTACCTCCTCAAGGAGAGCGTGTTCGACGCCGACCAGTTCGTCGACGCCATGGAACGCGTCGCCGGAGGCGGGACCGCCATGGACCCGGCCGTCATCGCCAGGCTGCTCTCCAGCGGCTCCACGAACAGGCGGCTCGAAGGCCTCACCGAACGCGAGCACTCCGTACTCGCCCTGATGGCCGAAGGACTGTCCAACCAGGCCATCCGCCGGCGGCTCTTCCTCAGCGAGAGCGCCATCAGCAAGTACACGACCTCGATGTTCGACAAACTCGGCATCACCGACGACCACCACAACCGCCGGGTCCTGGCCGTCCTCACCTATCTCAACAAAGCCTGATATTTCCGTCGCCGGGCGCCGTGGGCGCGCCACCGCAGGGCCTGGTCTTCGAGGACCCGTTCCTGGCCGCCCGGCAGCCCGACCGCCCCGCGCTCGTCGGCGGCAAGGAGTCCCTCGACGCCGCGGGCCGTACGCCATGGCTGGAACCGAGGAACATGGCCGAACTGATCGACCGCCTGAAGGACAAGGGCTTCTCCGGATAGCCCTTCGGAGGGCGCGCCGCCGTACCTTGAAAGCATGATCGAACGGGCTAGGGTCGCGGTTGTCGGTGTCGGTAACAACGTGTCCGCGTTTCTGCAGGGGATGGCGCTGTACCGGGCCACGGGGGAGTTGGTCGGGGTCCGGCGGCCGGTGCTCGGGGGGATGGGCGTCGGTGACATCGACTTCGTGGCGGCGTTCGCCATGTCCCCGGGGAAGGTCGGGAAGGACCTCGCCGAGGCGATCTTCGCACCGCCCAACAACTTCCCCCGGATCGTCGACGACCTGCCGCCGTCGGGTGTCACGGTACGGCGTGGCCTCACGGCCGACGACGCAGGTGCCGACGCCGCCGAGGTGGAGCGGGTGGCCGGGGAGCTCGCCGGGGCCGAGGTGGTGCTCTACGCGGCCCCCAGCGGAAGGCAGCGAACGGCGGAGGCCTACGCCGAAGCCGCGCTGCGGGCGGGTGCGGCGTTCGTCAACATCACCTCGGACACGGTGGCCCGTGATCCGCGGTGGCTTGACCGGTTCACCGAGGCCGGGCTTCCCCTGCTGGGGGACGACCTGACCAGCCAGTTCGGCACGTCCATCGTGCACCACGCCCTGTTGCGGCTGCTGGAGGAGCGCGGGCTCACCCTGGTCAGCTCCTACCAGGTCAACCTGGGCGGCACCGAGGACTTCCGCAACCTGGCGGAGAACGACAACACCAAGATGGAGTCCAAGCTCAACGCCCTGGGCACGGCCGGGCGGGTTGAGCTGGCCCCGCTCGGATACCTGCCGCACCTGGAGTCGCACAAGGTGGCGCACATCAACATCGAGGCGCAGGCGTGGGGCGGGGCCCCGGTCAGCCTGGACCTGAAGCTGAAGGTGCACGACCCCAGCGGCGGCGCCGGGGTGATCGTCGACCTGGTCCGCATCGCGGCACACGCGCTCCGGCGGCGGCGCGGCGGCTGTCCGCCCGAGACGGCGTCACTGCTCAAGTCCCCGCCCTCCCTCTAGGCCGTGCTTTCCGCCTTCCGCTTCCAACCTCGCGATCCTCGCCGGAGTTGTTAGGTGTATGGACCGCTATGAGGGGTTCCGGGAGTTCCTGCAGGCCCGCCAGCAGTCGTTGACGCGGACCGCGTACCTTCTCACCGGAGACGCCCACCTCGCCGAGGACCTGCTGCAGACGGTCCTCATCAGAGTCGCCTCACGCTGGACCCGGCTCGCCAGGGACGCCAACGTCGAGGCGTACACCCGCAAGGCGCTGGTCAACCAGCACCTGTCGTGGCGAAGACGCAAACACGTCGAACTGCCGAGTGTCACGATGCCCGAGCGGGGCCGCTCACACGACGAGGCCACCGTACGGCGTCTGGCCCTGCGGCAGGCGCTGGGCAGGCTGACCCCACGTCAGCGGACCGTGCTCGTCCTGCGTTTCTTCGAGGACCGCACCGAACACGAGACCGCCCAGCTCATGGGGTGTTCACTCGGCACGGTCAAGAGCCAGACCCATCACGCCCTGTCGCGTCTGCGCACGCTGGCGCCCGAACTGGCCGATCTGCTCACCGACGTACCGACGGAGACGCACCGATGAACCTGCTCCGTGACGAACTCCACGCGATGGCCGACGAGGCCCCCCACATCGACCTGACAGAACGGGCCATAAGAGGCGCCAGGCGCAGACGCGTCGCCGGCGCGGCGCTGGCCGTCGCCGCCGCCGTGGCCGTGATGACCGGTGGTACGGCCGTCCTGCTCGGCGGCGGCACGGGCACCGGAAGGTCCGTCACGATGGCCCCCGCCACCAGGGACGTCACCGCGCTGCCGGAGAGGGGGGTGGGGCCGCTGACCCACGCCTACCTCAGCCGGTGCCCGATGCCGAGGAAGCCGGACGACGAGTGCGTCTCCGGTCAGTGGCGGGTCGCCACCGAATCCGGGACGACCTACGCGCTCGCCGACACCATGGGCCCCGACCGCACGGGCAGAGCGCTGAGAAGCCCGGTGGCGATCACGAAGGACGGGCGCCGGATCGCCTACTACAGCGAGAGGAAGCAGACCTTCGAGGTGCGCGACCTCGCGAGCGGCCGGACCTGGAAGGCCCCCCTCAAGGTCAGAGAGGGCGACTTCGACGGTGAGAGCTTCCTGCGGCTGTCCCCCGACGGCATGCAGCTGATCTACACGAACTGGAGTGGCATGCCCAAGCCCTACAGCGTCCTGGTCGACATGGAGAAGGGCAGGACGACCACGCTGAACGCCACGTGGTACCCAGTGAGCGTCGGTGACGGCGGCAGCCCGATCACGCTGGTGAAGCCGTCCCGAGTCTGGATCGTGGGCAACAGGCCGGTCGCCGTCAAGAACTTCCCCTACGAAGTCAGCGCCCTCGGCCCGGACGGGCGCACTCTCGTCAGGCTGGGCCGGTACGTGGATGGACGCCCCACGGCGATCAGCACATTCGACGCCCTCGGTGGCGCCGAGGGACCGGCGCTACGTGTCACGGGCCTCTCGGACGGGATGAGCCTGGCCCGTCTGGGTGGCTGGGTGAGCGACACGGAGGTGGCCCTGCTCGCCGTCCCCGACCGCTCGGAGATGGAATCGGTGCTCTACGCGGTGAACGTCCACACCGGCAGGGCCAGAGAACTCCGGAGGTTCGCCGATTTCCCCGCCGTCCTGCCGGGAGCGGCCAGGTAGCCCGTCCGGCGCCCGGCGACGAGAGCGGCGCCGGAACAGGGGAACATCGAAGAGCGAGGCAGGACCGAGAGCCGGCGCGGGGCGGAGCAGGAGAAGAGGCGACGCCGGGACCGGAGAGGGGGCGAGAACGAAAAAAGGGGCCTTCGCCCCTTTCCACTCTCAACGTATAGCGCATGGGGGGACTTGCCACAAGGCCCCGGGTATGCCGCAGAATCGTCGGCCGAGGCCAGGATCTGCGAAAACGGGGGACGCGGAATGCGTGTGGTGTTGTCGACGTACGGCTCGCGAGGGGACGTCGAACCACTGGTGGCGCTGGCGGTGCGGCTGCGGGAACACGGCGTGGAGGTGCGGGTGTGCGCGCCGCCGGACGAGGACTTCGCCCGGCGGCTGGCCGGGGTCGGTGTCCCGCTGGTTCCGGTCGGGCCGTCGGCCCGTGCGCTGACGACGGCGGCTCCGCCGTCCGCGGGAGACCTGCCCCGGCGTGCGGCCGAGGTGATCGCCGGCCAGTTCGAGGCGCTCGTCCCGGCGGCCGAGGGGTGCGACGCGCTGGTGGCGACCGGCATGATGCCCGCCGCCGCGGGCGCGCTCTCGGTGGCCGAGCGGCTGGGCGTCCCCTCGGTCTCCGTGACCTTCCAGCAGCTCACCCTGCCGTCGCCGTACCACGCGCCGCTGGCCTATCCTGGCAGGCCGTTCCCGCCCGAGGTGACCGACAGGCGGACGCTGTGGGACCTGGACGCCCGCAATATCAACGAACTGTTCGGTGAGGCGCTCAACGTCAACCGGACGGCGGCCGGGCTGCCGCCGGTCGACGACGTCCGTGGCTACGTCGTCGGCGAGCGGCCGTGGCTGGCGACGGACCCGGTCCTGGACCCGTGGCGGGAGACGCCGGAACTCGACGTCGTGCAGACCGGCGCGTGGACGCTGCCCGACGAACGGCCGCTCCCGGCCGAGCTGACGGCCTTCCTCGACGCCGGGGAGCCCCCGGTCTACGTGGGCTTCGGCAGCATGCCCATGCGGTCCGTGAAAGCCGAGGCGGTCGTCGAGGCGGTCCGGGCACGGGGCCGTCGTGTGGTCCTCGCCCGTGGCTGGGCCGACCTGGCCCCGATCGGCGGCCGGGACGACTGTTTCGTCGTCGGCGAGGTCAACCACCAGGCGCTGTTCGCCCGGGTGGCCGCCGTCGTGCACCACGGCGGCGCGGGCACCACGACGACGGCCACCCGGGCGGGCGCGCCCCAGGTGGTCGTGCCCCAGGCCGCCGACCAGCCGTACTGGGCGGGCAGGGTGGCCGAACTGGGCGTCGGCGTGGCGCACGACGGCCCGGCCCCGACGGCCGAGTCCCTGTCGGCCGCGCTCGGGGCCATACTGAGCCCCGAGACCCGGGCGCGGGCGACCGCCGTGGCCGACACGGTCCGCGCCGACGGTACGGCGGTGGCCGCGCGGCTGCTGCTCGACATGATCGGCGGGAAGAGGCCGTGAACCGCTCAGAACCGCCGAACAAGATCGGAACCGATGTGAAGACCGTCAGCGCGTTCGACCTTCCCGAGGGCCTCGCCGCCAAGGCCGTACCGGCGCTGATCGCCCGTGACGAGCGGCACTTCGCGGCCATCGCGGAGAGCCTCGAACAGTCGATCGCCGAACTGTCCGACCGGCTCGACGCCGAACTCAAGGCTCCCGGCGGCGCGGGACGGCAGGCGATGGACCGGGACATGCAGGTCCACCGGCTGACCGCCCGCCTGCGCACCCTGCGCCGCTTCGGCCTGGACCTGTGCCTCGGGCACATGGTCGGTACGGACGACCCCGAACCCGTCTACATCGGGCGGCTCGGTCTCACCGACAGTGAGGGCCGCAGACTGCTGCTCGACTGGCGTTCCCCGGCGGCGGAGCCGTTCTTCGGCGCCACCCACGCCAACCCGATGGGGCTGGCCAGCCGCAGGAGATACCGCTGGACCCGGGGCCGGATCAACGACTACTGGGACGAGGTGTTCACCCAGGACGGGTTCGAGGGGCACGCCGCGCTCGACGACCAGTCCGCCTTCATCGCCAGCCTGGGGACCAACCGGTCGGCCAGGATGCGGGACGTGCTGGGCACCATCCAGGCCGACCAGGACGCCATCATCCGCGCCGGGTCCCGTGGTGCCCTCGTCGTGGACGGCGGCCCCGGCACCGGCAAGACCGTCGTCGCCCTGCACCGTTCGGCCTACCTCCTCTACTCCGACCCGCGTCTCGGGCACAACCGGGGCGGCGTGCTGTTCGTCGGCCCCCACCAGCCGTACCTCGCCTACGTCGCCGACGTCCTGCCCAGCCTCGGCGAGGAGGGCGTACGGCTGTGCACCCTGCGTGACCTCGTCCCCGAGGGGGGCTCCGCGGCGGTAGAGGCCGATCCCGAGGTGGCCCGGCTGAAGTCGTCCGCCGACCTGGTGGGGGCGATCGACAAGGCCGTCAGGTTCTACGAGAACCCGCCGACCGAGGGGATGACGGTCACGACGCACTGGTCGGACATCTGGCTGGGCGCCGACGACTGGGCCGAGGCGTTCGCCGTACCGGACCCCGGCACCCCGCACAACGAGGCGCGCGGCCAGATCTGGGAGGGGCTGCTCACGATCCTGGTGGACAAGCACGGCGACGAGGAGGCCCCCGCCCATCTGCTGCGCAGGTCGTTGACGGGCAACCGGGAGCTGGTCACGGCCTTCAACCGCGCGTGGCCGCTGCTTGAGGCGACCGACCTCGTCGGAGACCTCTGGACGGTGCCGGCCTACCTGCGGCTGTGCGCCCCCTGGCTCGACCGCGACGAGATCCGCAGGCTCCAGCGGGAGAACGCCCAGGCCTGGACGGTCTCCGACCTGCCGCTGCTCGACGCGGCACGTCAGCGGCTCGGCGACCCCGAGGCGGCCCGGCGCAGGCGTCGGCAGAACGCCGCCCTCGCCGCCCAGCGTGAGCGCATGTCACGGGTCGTGGACAACCTGATCGAGGCCGACCCCGACGGTGAGGGGCTGGTGACGATGCTGCGCGGGGAGGACATGCGCAACTCCCTGGACGACGAGACCGTACTGCCCGGCGCCGAGAAGGACCCGCTGGCCGGGCCGTTCGCGCACATCGTCGTGGACGAGGCCCAGGAGCTGACCGACGCCGAATGGCAGATGCTGCTCTCCCGCTGCCCGTCCCGCAGTTTCACCGTCGTCGGAGACCGCGCCCAGGCCAGGCACGGGTTCACCGAGTCGTGGCAGGAACGCCTCGAACGCGTCGGTCTCGACCAGATCGCCCTGGCCTCCCTCAGCGTCAACTACCGGACACCTGAGGAGGTCATGGCCGAGGCCGAACCGGTCATCCGGGCCGCGCTTCCCGACGCCAACGTGCCGGTCTCCATCCGCAGTGTCGGCGTCCCCGTCCTGCACGGCCCCGTCTCCGACCTGGACACGATCCTCGGCACCTGGCTCGCCGAGCACGCCGAGGGGGTCGCCTGCGTCATCGGCCACCCCGCCTTCCGGGAAACCCCCCGCGTCCGCTCCCTCACCCCGGAACTGGCCAAGGGCCTGGAGTTCGACCTGGTCGTCCTCGTCGATCCCGACAGGTACGGCGAAGGCATAGCGGGAGCCGTGGACCGCTACGTCGCCATGACCCGGGCCACCCAACGCCTGGTCATCCTCACGACCCCCTGAGCATCAGCTCCGGACCCGGGAGAGCACCACATAGCCGTCCGACGAGAAGACGACCCGGTAGTCGTTCCTGAGCAGGAGGTCGACCCGTGCGGTCTGCTCGTCGAGTGACGGGAACGGGAAGGCGTGCTTTCCGACGTCCGCGACCACCCAGGGGGCCCAGCGTACGGTTCTGTCCCACAACAACGTCCTGGTCCGGCTTGAGAGGGCGGGGGCGACATTGTTCGCGGCTTCGACCAGGGCGTTATCGGGAACGACGGCAACGGCTGCGGCAGCCGCCTCCGTCCGGGTCGTCGAGGCGTGGAAACCCACGCTGAAGAACCTTCCGAACGCGAAGAAGGGAATCATCACGACACTGACCAGAAGGACCAGTGAAGGCCATCCTCGAACGACGCGGAGAAGCCGTCCTGGGTTCTTCGCGTCCGGCTCCGGTGACGTCCGGGATCGTATGCGGGCCGCCATTCTTCGATATCCGTCGACTCCCCCGATGAACACCACCATCACGATGAAGGCGTTGTAGTGGTATTTCGGCTCCCACCAGTTCGGGAAAGAGCTTGAGAGCATTCGCTCCATCAGCAACGGAACGGCGGCGACGGTGACGGGCGACATGACCGAGGCGAAAAGGAGCGGGGCGAGGAGCAGAACCACGGTCTGGATCTTGACGGGAGGCGTGGCGAGCAGGGAGACGGCGTCGAACGGATGCGTCAAAGCACGCAGCGCGGCCTCTCTGAAATCACGGCCCAGCCCCGAGTAGGCCCAGTAGTAGTCCGCCCGGCCGCCGAAGTGCGGGATGAGGACCTGGGTGCACAGACAGGCCGCCACCGCGCCGACCAGCACGAAGAGCGCTCCGAGGACGCGGTCCCCCTTCCTGGTGATGAAGAACAGTCCCACACCGGCCACGAGAAGCCCCATGTCCTCCTTGACCTGCAGGATCAGGAAGGCGGCCAGCAGGACGTGCCATCTCCTGCCCGCCTGGTGGCGCTCAAGGAGAACGGCCGTCAGCAGCGGGACGAAGGCGACCTCGTGGAAGTCGAAGGCGACGGCCTCCGCGACGGGCCAGGAGATCGCATAGGCGACGGCGACGCAGTACGCCATGCGCTCGGCACCGTACTTGGAGACCACAGGACCGGCGCCGAACGCCCTGAAGGCGTATCTCCAGAGAAACGGTATCGCCGACGCCAGAAGTATCGCCTGCAGGACGAGCAGGGTCTCCGGACCGTCGTGCACCCAGTAGAACGGGGAAAGCAGGGCCAGGATGGGCGACCAGTGGTCCCCCAATATCGAGAACTGGTCGCCGAAGCCGTTGTGGACACCTTTCACCATGGCCACCGGCGGCCCCAGGTGCGAATACGAACGCACCGCCTGATCGAAGATCACCAAATCGTAGGCGCTCGCCCGGAACCTGGCGAACGATATGAGGGAGTACGCGGAGTAGAACACGGCGGAAAGAACGGTGAGGACAAGAAGAGGTGCCCTGCTCAGCCTCTTCTCCGGGGCCCGGAACGCCGCCGGCGACTTCCTTCTGCTCAGAGTTCCGGCCATGCGTCCTCTCCGTACGGAGACCTCGGGAAAACAAGAAAGCTGCCGATCTCCCCCTGTGACGGGATTCGACCGGCAGCTTCTTCGGTACATGATCAGCTTACCTACCTTTTGGCAGGATTGCCGACTTTTTGATGATTTATCGGCCGAAGTCCGGCAGGATCAACGCCCTCGGCGACCTCGGACCTGGTGCGTGTTTTCTCCCTGAAACCGAGATGTCTTGAATCTTTCCGGCATTCGGTACAACTGATCCGACCGATCGGCACTCACCGAGAAGGACCGGTGACCCAAGGCGTCGGCTGTGGAAACCCTCGGCACGGACACCGACACGGGCGGCCGAACGACGGCCCGCTCGGGAGTGGGTCTAGCCCCACCCTTCCGTACGGCCACCCTCATACTGGGCCGGTCGGGATCTCCGTAGCGTCGTCACCACAGCGACACGGAGGAGAAGGACCCATGAACGAGATGACGAGCACCGGCGACGCCCGCGCCCAGGAGGCCTTCGCGGCGGCGAGGAAGTACGTCCTGCTCTTCGGTGCCATCAGCGCCGTCGTCCTGGGAACGGTCGCCGTGATGGCCCTCATCGGCGGCGAGGCGACCTCGTTCATGTGGGTCCGGGCGGTCGTCATGCTCGCGATCGCCCCGATGCTCCACCGGATGGTCGTCCGGGCCGAGGAGGGGTCCGCCAAGGCCTTCGACCGGGTGCGCACCCTGTCCGTCGTCATGCCGATCGCGATCATCGGCGTCGACCTGATCCCCGGCCTCTGCCCCGCGTGGTACGCCGTGCTCCAGGGCCTGTCGGGGCTCGCCCTCGTCGCCGTCGCCGTCATCACCCGCGGCCCCGCCTTCCCCAGGAAGAAGTGACCGCTCCGCCTGGGGAGCCTCCCGGCCACCCAACTGTCGGCAATAGACGGATATGGCCGGATATGGACAGCGGGTCTCGATGCCGATTCGGCGCCGGTGACGGAGGCGGCGGAACGCTCACCACCGGCCCGGGGCCCGGCCTGAGCGCGAACCTCTCCAAGGACGTCTGGAAGATCCAGGTCTGCGAGCTGAAGCCCGGATGGGGCTATGCCTGCTCGGACTGGAAGACCTGATCCGGCCAGGAGGTTCCGGGCCGGGGCGCCCGTCCTACACGTGCGCACGAGGGGCGGCCGGTACAGACCGCTCGCCCCTTCCCCTATGCCGACAAGCGAGTACGGAAGCGTTAGTCTGCGGCCGTGATCGTCTTCCGTGAGGCCGTGCCCGATGACTTCGCCGGTGTCATGCGTCTCTATCGGCAGTTGCAGCCGAAGGACCCGGTCCTGAGTGACGGGTCCGACGTAGTGACCTTCACGCGGATCCTGGACTCGCCCGGCCTGCATCTGTTCGTACTCGAAGCCGAGGGGGCCGTGGTCGCCACGGCGTATCTGAACGTGATCCCGAATCTCACCCGCTCCGCGTCGCCGTACGCCGTCATCGAGAACGTCGTGGTCGAGGAGAGCCTGCGGGGCACGGGGCTGGGCAAACAGGTCATGGCCGGTACGCTTCGGGCCGCCTGGGACGCGGGCTGTTACAAGGTGATGCTGCTGACGGGGTCGAGCAGGCCCGCCACCCACGCGTTCTACCGGGCGTGCGGTTTCTCCTCCGACGCCAAGACGGCCTACCTCGCCCGCCCCTCGTGAGGCCGTGGCCTCACGAGGGGCGTTCACCCGGCCCGGCCGGTAGCGAGGATCACGAGACCAGCGGGGTCGTGAAGGACGTGGCGGGCTTGGGGCGGGGGCCGCTCAGCAGGAGACCTCCGGTGAGGGCGACCATGGCCGCGGTCGCGCCGTGCACGCCGAAGGCGATCGCGGGCGTTCCACCGGAGAGCAGCACGAGGAGCATGTCACCGACCGGAGTGAGCGCGATGGCCAGCATGGCCCACCCCAGGACTCGGCGGTTGCCGGTCAGGGTGATCGCGAGGATCACCAGGCCGGAGACCACGTCCCGGATCCCCTTGACCGCGAGGAAGCCGGCTCCTTCGCCCTGCGGCCAGCTCGGCAGGCCGAAGTCGGGCGCCATGGACTGGGGTGCGACAAGGTAGCTCACCCCGATGTAGCCGATGAACAGGGCGCCGACGACGGCGAGGACGGTACCGATCTTCGTGAGCATCAGAGCCCTCCTCCACCGTTGGTGGACGCCTGGCGGTCACGGGTCCAGACCGGGCTGTCGAGGAAGTGGTTGTCGTACAGCTCCTGGGAGGCCAGCAGTTCCTCAAGCGTGGCCTCTCCCCTGCGCAGCCGGTCGAGCAGCCGGAAGTACTCGAAGCGCTGGATGCCCGGGGCGACGACGATGAGGAGGTCGGCGGTGTGGCCGGGAGCGGCGGCGAAGGCGTGCGGCGTCATCGGGGGCACGGCCGCCACGTCACCCGCCCCCAGCGTCACGATCTCCTCGCCCGCCAGGATGCGGGCCTTGCCGTCCAGGATGTAGAACAGCTCGGTCGAGGTGGTGTGGTGGTGGGGCACGGCGCCGTCCGCGCCCTCGGTGAGAGTCATCCTGAGGGTGCTCAGCGCGCCGCCGGTGTCGCTGGAGTCGAGCAGCAGCCGTCCGGTGGCGGTGGCCGAGACGATGGTCTCGGCGTCGACCTCTCGGACGACGGCGGTTTCCGCGATCAGCGACATGTCATGTTCCCTTCGAGCGCGCAGGAGACGAGCCGTTCCGCGTAGGACCGGTCGATCGGTGCGCCGGTGATCATTACTCGGTAGTAGAGGGCTCCCGCGAGCTGGTCGAACAGCGCCTCGGCGTCGAGGTCGGCGCGCAGTTCGCCGCGTAGCCGGGCGCGCTCGATCAGGGCGAGCGCGATGGCGTTGCGTCTGGCGTACTGCTCGCGGCCCAACCGGCCGATGTCCTCGTGCCTGGCCGTGGCGCCCACGAGTTCGCCGACGGCTCCCGCGGACGGGCCCCTGTTGCCACCCGCGGCACGCATCCGGTTGAGCCCGGCGGCGATCTTCTCCAGGTAGTCGACGAGGTCGGTCCGGATGTCCCCGGTGTCGGTGATCTCGTCGTCGGCCTGCAGCCGGGCCACCACCGCGACGGCCAGGTGGTCCTTGGTCGGCCAGCGGCGGTACAGCGTGGTCTTGGCCACGCCCGCCTGCTCGGCCACCTCGTCGACGGACAGCCCGGCGTAACCGCGCTCGAAGATCAGCGCGGCGGCGATCCGGAGCACCCGTTCGTCCACCTGCGTGTCACGCGGTCGTCCGCGCGGCGCCATCGCGACCCCCTCATTTACGAAACCCTTGTTGCGAAATAAAAGCTACTCCTCCACCCCCCAATTACGCAACTCCGGTTTCGTAAACGACGCGGGGGCCGGTCAGCGGAACACGGCGGCGTTGCGCGTCGCCCAGTCGGCGAACGGCGTGGCCGGACGGCCGAGGACGCGCTCCACGTCGGGGCTGACCGCCTGCTCGGCCTCGGTTGGCTCGCCGAGGATGGACAGCGTGCCCTCCACCACCGGGGCGGGCATGAACGCCGACATCTGCGCGTGCGCCTGCTCGCGGGTCTGCTCGGCGAACGTCACCGGCTCGCCGATCGCCCGCCCGATCGCCTCGGCCCGCTGCCTCGGCGTGGTCGGCGCCGGGCCGGTGAGCACATAGGTCGCGCCGTCGTGCCCGTCACCGGTCAGTACGGCGGCGGCCACCGCCGCGACGTCGTCGGGGTCGACGAACGGCAGCCCGACCTCGGCGAACGGGGCGGCGGCGGTCCGGTGCGCGCGGATCGGCTCGGCCCAGGCGAACGCGTTGGAGGCCATTCCGCCCGAACGCAGCACCGTGAACTCCAGCCCGGAGGCGGCCGCGGCCTGCTCGAAACCGGCGGCGTGCGCGTAGGCGCCGCCGGGCCGGGTGCCCACCCCCTGGGAGGACAGCAGCACCACCCTGGCCACCCCTGCGGCCTTCGCCCTCGCCAGCACCCCGGCCGGGTCCTCCCCGGCGACCAGCAGGAACAGCGCCTTGGCACCGGCAAGCGCGCCGGAAAGACTGTCGGCATCTCCCAGGTCCGCGGCCACGGCGCGAACCCCGGCCGGGACGTCGGCCGCCTCGATCCGGCGGGCCACCGCCGTCACCTGCTGCCCGGCCTCAATGAGCTCCCGCACCAGCGCACGGCCGACGTTCCCGGTGGCACCCGTAACAACGATCATGACTCTCCCCGTTCCAGGATGACGAATCGCTTCGCCGCTTTGTTAGTTAGTTGACCAACTGAAAACAAAGCTAGCGGACCGCCTCTTGCTTGTCCAATCTGAGTTGGGCAACTGACTCACAACGGATCGCGTGGGACCGCCGGGCTCGGAGGCGTGACCGTTCCCAGGGCCGCCGACCGGCGACGGGCGGCTCCGCCAGGAGGGCGAGACCGGATCGGCGAACAATCGAGGGAAACGCCAGGTGCCTCAGGAAGGACGCTGATGGTCGAGATCCCCGTGGAGAAGCTCAAAGGCGTCTTCGACCTGCTCATGGAACGGATCAACGCCGGCGGGCAGGTGGTGGAGATCGACGCGGAGGAGTTCTGTCTGTATCCCGGGACCAGGCCTACGACGAGCCGCGAGACCTCGCAATCGGCGCGCTGTCCGATTCGTGGGGCTACCTGGACGACATGCTCTCCGATCCCGACCGCGTCGTGGGATACGGGTTCGTCTGGCTCTCCGAGGTCCTCCGCGCCATCGGCGACGAGGCATCCTCCTGAAGGCCGTCCAGCGGCCGATGCCGTCCGGTTCGGCCAGGTCACCCGGGTCCAGGAGCCACCGGGTGTACTCATCGTGACGCCTCTCGTCGTGCGCCCAAGGCGGCGCCCGCATCGGCATCGGCATCGGCATCGGCATCGGCATCGGAGAGAAACTTCCCATGGGGAAGTAGGTACTTTGGAGCGTGTAACCCGTCCGCCGGTGAGAGGTGCGACCAGTGACGACGAAGGCGACCCAGGCCAAGGTGGAGTACGACGCGTTCCTGGCGGAGTGCCCCAGCCGGCAACTGCTCGCCCGGATCTCGGACAAGTGGGTCGTCCTGATCCTGTGCGCGCTGGGCGGTGACGACGGCCCCGGTAGGGTGATGCGTTACTCCGAGATCGCCCGGCTTCTGGCCGGGGTCAGCCAGAAGATGCTGACCCAGACGCTGCGGTCACTGGAGCGCGACGGCCTGCTCACCCGCACCGTGACGCCGACCGTCCCCGTCACCGTCTCCTACGAGCTGACCGACCTCGGTTGCTCGCTCCACCACATGACGCGCGGGCTCAGAAGCTGGGCGCAGACACACATGGCCGAGGTTCTCGCGAACCGCGACGACTACGACGCCCGCTGAGCTCCGGCCCGGGACCGGTACACCTGGAGCACGGCGCCCACCATGACGACCCCGGCGGCGACCGCCAGGACGTTCCCGGCGAACGCGACGGGAAGGTGTTCCCGGGGCGCGAAGCCGTCGGGACCGAAGGCGGAGATGCCCAGCTTCCAGCCGCTCCACGCGGTCAGGAAGCCCGATCCGGCGAAGGCCACCGCCATCGGGAACCACACGGGCAGCCGCCTGGCCACCCGGGCGGTCAGCACACAGACGCCTCCCGCCGCGGCGAACGCCCACACACCGGAGGTGGCGGCGAGCAACCGGCCGTTCAGACCGAGGTCGGCGCGGAGCCCCACGGTGCCGCCGACCGCCCAGAACGACCACATCACCCCCAAGCCCGCCGCGACGGCAAGTGCCGCCCGTACGGCGTTCGCCCGCCAGGTGGGACGGACCCGGGGGAGGTCGCCGACCCGGCCCAGGAACGCCCAGGGCCACCGTTCCCGCAGATAGATCGGCAGTCCGACGGCCAGGCCCAGCCCCATCCCGGCGAAACCGACGGCCAGGAACGCCATCTCCCATCCGGCCGCCGCAGGCTCGGCGACGCTCACGGCACGTGCTCCCTCCTCGGTGTTCCCGTCACCGAGCAGAGCGCTCACCACCATGTAGGGCAGCATCGGCACCAGGAAACCCGCGGCCGTCCAGGCGGGGAGCAGCAGCAACGGCGCCGGGATCCGCATTCCCCAGGGCCGGGCCAGTGACAGCCCGAGCGCCACCCCGGCCGCCGCCATCACCACGGTCAACGCGTTGAGCAGCGCCCAGTCGGCCACCTGCGTCTCGGCCTCCCACGAACCGCCGCCGAGCAGCAGCCTCGCCACCCAGATCACCTTGACCAGCAGATACAACGACATCGTCCCGGCCGCGCAGTATCCGGCGCCCTGCCGTACGGCACGCCACCTCGGCCCCACGGACGCCGCCTCTGGAATCGACATGTACTGGAGTATGACGAGACGGGACACTGACCTTTAGGTCGCTCTCAGCCTCCTCTCAGAGGGTCTCAGCCCCCTCTCAGAAACGGCCCGGGACCCTTGGTTCCCGGAAATGTCAGAAACGACGCCAGTCGTAACCGACGGCGGCGTATCCGGTCGGACAGTCGGCGGTCAGGCCGGTGGTGTCGCCGAAGTCCTTCGCGAAAAGGCTCCAGTACCAGAGACCGTTCGCGCACTTGACGCCGATCTGGTATTTCTCCGGTCCGGTGCCGCCGCACCAGCCGGTGGCATGGCCGGTTCCGGACTGCTGGTAGTAGGAAATGGCACAGGTACCGTTCCAGTCGGCATTGGCGGCGGGGGCGGTGAGCAGGGCGGCACCGAAGGCCGCCGAGACGATCCCGCCCAGGAGAGCTGCGCGTATGCGTGTCCGCATAGTAACCTCCCTAATACGTCTACGGATGTTTCCGTGGGCGGGTGTGTTTTCCAGGCCTCCCGCCCGCGGCAGTCCTGCCATGCGCCAGAATTCCGGCCAAGGCCTTTGTTTCCGCCTTATCCAGTTTCAGGCCCGACTCTGCGCCTGATTGCATCCGGCCACTTGAAGAACCGAAACCATGAATATATTCGGCATTATGGCCGGAGAGCTCCTGGTCGCTTATCAACCAAAGAAGTATCACGCGCGATTATCGCCACACCAGACGGCAAAACTGCCATTCTCGATGGCAGAGGAGACCGCTCAGGCCGAAGACGTCGGCGACGACCCCGGTGACCTCGACGTACGGCTCGACCTCGCGGACGGTCAGGGCGAGGATTGCGGAAAGGTCTCGCGTCGTTCAGCGGGCGGCTTGGGTGCCGGTCTTCGCCGTCGCGGCGTGTGCCGGGGGCAGGGACCTTTGGAGGAGGGCGCCGACCAGCAGGACGAGGCCTGCGTTGAGGAGCTGCAGCAGGTCGAGGACGGGTCCGGAGATGACGTCGTTCAGGAACAGGTTGATCGTGAGCAGCAGGGCGCCGTGGGCGGCCACACCGATGCCGACGATGCCGAGCAGGCGCCACTTGCCGAGCGGCGGGTCCTGGTGCTTGAGGAAGACGCCGATCATCCAGGCCGAGGCGGGCAGGAACATCACGACCGCGGTGAGCAGCCCCGGGTTGTACGTACCGGTGGCGAGGGCGGGGACGATGTGGACGAAGCAGTTGACGATGACGATGCTGTAGAACGCGAACCCCATCATCACGTACTTGCCGGCGAGCAGGGCGCAGATCACCGCCACGACCCAGACCAATCCGATGTTGACGAACAGATAGAACTCTGTCGGGATCGGGCATTCCGGATAGGCGCCCCGGTTGAGCGTGGTGCACAGGAAGTCGGGGAAGGCGTGGTGGGCGCCGTCGGCGGCGATGCCGTACTCCTCGATGTTGTGGAACAGGTACACGACGACGGCGACCCAGCCCAGCCAGGTCGGGTCCTTCCACCGGGGCAGGGCGCGGCCGCCGCGCAGCGCATCGGTCGTCAGGAGGGCGGCCGTCAGGACGATCGCGGCTCCGAGGCCGATCCAGGCGAATTCAAGATCGAATGTGGAGAACATGCGCGGGGTGCCTTCCAGGGGTTCTCGGTGCGGATCCGCTGCCGGACGCGGGTCGCCCATCGGGATCCGGACCACCACACTGTATTTCAACACTTGTTGATGTCAACAGCTGTTGATATCGGATAGAGTGCCTGACATGGGCGAGAAGGACTCCGAGCGTCCCGGGCGGCCGCCCGGCGGCGACGGCCGTAACCGGGACCGCATCCTGGCCGCGGCCAGGCACGAGTTCGCGGCCAAGGGGTTCCGGGGGGCGACCATGCGGTCGATCGCCGCGGCGGCGGGGGTCGACGTCGCGCTGCTGGCCCACTACTTCGGCAACAAGGACGGCCTGTTCGCCGCCACCCTCCAGCTGCCCGGCCAGGCGGTCCAGCAGGTCCGGGGGGCCTTCGACGGGCCCGTCGGAGAGCTCGGCGAGCGCCTGACCCTCGCCTACCTGTCGCTGTGGGAGGACCCCGGCCTGGCCGGGTCCCTGAGCGCCACGGTGACGTCGGCCTTCGCCCACGAAGGCGCCCGCGAGCAGCTGCGCGCGCAGCTCACCGCCGCCCTGCCCGAAGACGTCCTCTCCCTGCTGCCCGGCGACGACCCGGACCTGCGCCTGGCCCTGGCGCTCAACCACCTGTTCGGCATCGCGCTGGGCCGCCACCTGCTCCGGCTCCCGGCCCTGGCCGACCGCGACCTGCCCGTCCTCCTCGCCGCCGTCGCCCCCACCGTCCAGCACTACCTCGCCGGCCCCCTGGGCCGCCCCGAGCCCGCCACCACCTGAGCCGAGCAGCCACCGCCCAAGGCCCCGTCCCGCCGTGAACACCCCAGAACATCAAAGGAACATCACACGCGACCGTCGCCGCACCGGACGGCAGACGGGATCACCCAGGCAAGCCCTCCAGGGCTCGGGTCGTTCGGAGCGGAAGGTCCACAAAACAGGTCCTAGGTCCAAGGTCCCGGATCGCGCCGACCGGGCGTCCGATGCCGTGGAACACGGCGAGCGGCATAGTCGTGCCAGACAGCGCAGCGCACGTGAAGAGGGGAGGGGCGATGACCGGACCGGACGGGCCAAGTCCGGGCGCCGCCCACCCCAGCGCCCTCAGAGGGTGTGCCAACAAGTGTCCGCCGGTCCCGGTGCAGCCATGACAGGCCACCGAACCGCACACGGACGAAAGGCACACCCATGTCCACGACCCAGTCCCCGCCCCGCAGCCGACGGCCGGGGCGGAGCCTCGCGCTGCTCGCGCTCGGGCATCTGATCATCAGTCTCGACTTCACCATCATCTATGTGGCTCTGCCCGACATCGCGACCGACGTCGGCTTCACACCGCACACCCTGCAATGGGTGATCACCGCGTACGCCGTCCTCTACGGAGGCTTCCTGCTGTTCGGCGGCCGGCTGTCCGACCTGATCGGGCGTCGGCGGATGTTCGTGCTCGGCATGGCGCTGTACGGCGTGGCCTCCGTACTGGGCGGCCTGGCCACGACCCCGGCGGTACTGCTCACCGCGCGCGCCTTGCAGGGCCTCGCCGGCGCGGTGCTGTTCCCCGCGGTGCTGGCCCTGGTCAACACCACCTTCGCCGAGGGCAGGGAACGCAACCGCGCCCTGACGGTCTGGGCCATGGCGGGCGCAGGCGGGCTCACCGTGGGCGCGCTGGTCGGCGGGGTGCTCACCCAGGCGCTGGGCTGGCAGGCCGTGTTCTACGTCAACGTCCCGCTGGCCACCGTGGGGGCCGTCGCCGCCTTCGCCCTGCTGCCCTCCGACGGCCGTGTCACCAGAGGAGGCGTCGACGTTCCGGGAACCCTGACCGGTACCGCGGGCGTCACGCTGTTGATCTTCGCGGTGGCACACGGCTCCGAGGTCGGCTGGGGACGGACCGAGGTGATCGCCGCGGCCGCTCTCGCGGTGGTCCTGCTGGTCGTGTTCCTGCGCGTCCAGGCCCGCGGCCGGACACCGCTGATGCCGCTGCGGCTGTTCCACAACCGCGCGTTCAGCGGAGGGGTCGTGGTCATCCTCGTCTTCGGGTTGACGATGCAGGCCGTGCCGTACTTCCTGACGCTGTACTTCCAGAACGTCCTTGGCTTCAGCGCCCTGGAGACCGGGCTGGCATTCCTCGGCCCGACGCTGTCGATCACCGCGGGCAACTTCCTCAGCGAGCGGCTGATCCACCGGTTCGGCACCCGGAACACGCTGGTCGTCGGCATCGTCCTCAACGCCGTGGGCGCCGTGCTCCTGGCCCCCGGCATGCACGTGGGCGGATCCTTCCTCACCGTCCTGGCCGGGGTCGTCGTCATCGGCCTGGGCATGGGCGTCACCTACGAGGCCATGTGGATCGCCGCGGGCACCGGCGTCCCGGCGGACGAACAGGGCCTGGCCTCCGGGGTCGCCTCAACCGCGCTGCAGGTGGGAACCGCCGTGGGCCTGGCGGTGCTTGTGGCCGTCGCCAACCGTGACATCGAAGGGCAGGCCCTGGCCGCCACCTCCGCCGAGGGAATGCGCGTCGCCGTCCACGTCCTGGGCGCCGTCATGCTGACAGCCGTCCTGGCCGCCCTCAGACTCCCCGGCTCGCGTGCCGGGGGCACCGTTGTCTTGAGTGACTCTCGGCGGTCAGACATGTAGGGCATGTGAGGGTCCGGGGAACACGCCTGACCGGTATCCAAGGGTTGTCAGGCATGTTGATCACGTCAGGAGCGAGGTCGATCGTCATCTAGGGTCGTCGAGCGAACCTGCTGGCCGGCCGCCTGAAAGCCTGTCGGGCAGCAGGTTCGTCCTGGTCCGCCGCTGTCGCGTCGCCTTGGGACCGGGTGACCTCAGCGGGCGCAACGGGCGCATCGCAGGGCATCGATCAGACCAGGAGGTCCAGGGTTCCGGGCGTTTCGATCACCCCGGCCTTGTGTGAGCCCCCGCCGCCGTCAGCGGTCGAAAGGGGGGAAACGGCGCCCAGCCGTCTGTGCCAGCATGCTTCGTCATGGTGGAACACGAGACGAGCAACGAGACCTTGGCCGCCATCGCCGGCCTGCACGGGATCAGCGCCGAGCAGGTGCGGCCCCTCCCGCAGGGGGTGGCCAACCATGTCTTCCTTCTCGGAGACGACCTGGTCCTGCGCGTCCCACGGGCCGAGCGGTTCCTCCCGGACCTGGTCAAGGAGTCCGCGGTCATTCCCCTCGCCCTGCACGTCGGCGTGCGCACTCCGGAAGTCGTCGCCTTCGATGACACCTGTTCGGTGGTGGACGTGCCCTACATGGTGCTCACCCGAACGCGGGGAGTAGACCTCGCACGCCTCGAACCACCCGCCGCCGACACCGAACATCTCTTCCGGAACGTGGGGCGAGAGCTGGGCAAACTGCACCGGCTCTCCCCGGCCACCGCGCCGGCCCTTACCGGCGTCCCCGTGGACAACGACGTCACAGACCCCTGGGCGCTCACCGACCGCCTCCTCAAGGACGGCTGGATCGACGCCGGGACCGCCCGCTGGCTCACCGGATGGTTCGACCGGCTCTCTCCCCATCTCCCCACCAGCCCGCCCATGGTCCTGGTTCACGGCGACATCGCTCCGCAGAACCTGCTCGTCTCCCCGAAGACGACCCAGCTCAACGGCATCGTGGACTGGGGTGATGCCGCATGGGCCGACCCCGCTGTCGACTTCGCCAAGATGCCCCTCGCCGGTGTCCCGGCCATGCTCGACGGCTACCGACAGCAAACCGGCCAGGAAACCTCAACGAGCGCGCCGACCTGGGAAGCCCGCGTGCTGTGGTTCCACCTCACCTGGGCACTTGGACGCCTGAAAGATCCCGTCCCGCGCCCGGACGAACGCCACTGGACCGCCCCTCCGGCCAGCCGGCTTCTCGGCCTCCTCCGCTTCTTCGCCTCAGCTCCACCGGCCCCTTGGGCCGATCTGTCCTGATGCCTCGCCCGGACCTCCCCGACGATCCGGACGGCCTTCTGCCGTCCGTCACCGTGGGCGCCGACCGCCCTTTCCCGCTCTTCGGCGGCGGCCCCGGACCGGTTCTGGGCCACCCGGTACGGCTCTCGCCCTCGTCGGCTCCACCCGCATCTCGTTCACCGACCTGAAGACACTGCTCCCCCAGGCCGCGCCCGTCCTCGGGCTGACGCCCGGCCAGGTGGCGCAGGCGATCGGCACCCGTGGCGTCAGCGGCACGCCGCCGGAGCGCACAGGACCACGTATCCCTTTTCGGAGAAGACCTTCCGGTAACCACGTTTCTGCAGAGCCGCCACATCCGAAGCCTGGTCGGCGACCGAGGCGAAATGGGGTTGCCTCTCGTCGAGATCGGCGACGACCCACGGCGCTCTCTGGGGCCGTTCGGCGGTTTTCGCGGCCCAGGCCACGACGTGTGTTCTCGCGGAGATCTGTGGCCCCAGACTGTTCGCGGTCTCGACCAGTACCCCGTCCGGGACAGTGGCCAGCGCCGCGACGGCGGCGGGTACGCGGTCGGGCGTTCGGTACCACGCGGGTGAGAACAGATTCCCCAACGCGAAGAACGGCACTGTCCCGACCATCATGAGCGCCATTCCCGCCGGGAGGTACAGCGTGGCAGGGCGCGACACCTCCTTACGCGCACGACGCCGAACACGTGCCAGGCCGTCGACCGCCGCACAGACGAGTGCCATGACGACGGCGGAGTTGTAGTGGTAATGGGTACTCCACCAGCCGGACGCGCCAGGGTCGGTGGCCAGCATCCTGGCCAGCAACACCGCTCCCGGAGCGAGCATGTACGGCGAGGCCAGGCACAGAAAGAACAACGGCCCCAGGAGGAGCAGCACGGTCCACGCCTTGACGCCGGGGCTGAAAAGAGTGGTCACCACATCGTGCGGCCGGGTGATGACACCGACGATCGCATCCGACTGATCGGCCCCCCAGAACGAGTAGTACCAGTAGCGATCGGCCTGACCACCGAAAAACGGAATCACCACATGCGTGGCGAGATACATGTAGAGGGCACCACAGACGAACAGCGTGGCCCCGAACAAACGCCTTCCACGCGTCAACGCCAGCCCGACGCCAAGTCCGGCCACGAAAATTCCCATGTCTTCTTTGACCGCAAGGACAAGGGCCAGGAACGGGATCGTCTGAGCGAGCTTTCCGGCGCTTATCCTCTCGAAAACCAGGGCGGTCAGGAGAGGGACGAAAGCGTACTCGTGGAAGTGGAACGAAACCGCCTCCGCGATGGGCCACGAGATCAGGTAGGCGACGGACACGAAATAGGCGGCGGGCACTCCCAGAGTCCGGCGCACGAACGTCCAGAGGGGCACCACGGCCAGGGAGAAAAGTATCGCCTGCGCGACGATCAGTGTCTCCGGACCGTCATATATCCAGTACAAGGGCGCCAGCAGCACCAGTATCGGAGATAAATGATCCCCCAGCAGGGAGAACGGAACACCCGGGGTTTCCCAGTTTCCCTTGACGTACGACAGAGGTTCCGAAAAATTCGCATAGCCACGGACGCCCTGATCGAATATCACCAGATCATAGACGCCCACGCGGAACGTGTGGAACTTGACAAGCCCCAGCGTACCGTACACGACGGTCCCCACGACCACCATCAAACCCACGAAAACCCGGTGGCGAAAAAACGGGGAACCGCCGGAGAGGCCCAAGGACGGCTCTGTCCGCACGCTTTCATCTTCGGCTCTTGATCGCATGCGCTCCATACTGAACGAAAACGCCGCGGTTGGCCGACGTATCGGCCAACCGCGACAAGTGAATGTCAGTACCGGCGCCAGCCGTGGTTGAGGGAGGCGTACCCACTCGGGCAGTAGGCACTCAGGCCGGTCCGGTCACCGAAGGCCTTCGCTCCGGCGCTCCAGTACCAGACGTTGTTCCCACACTTGACGCCGATCTGGTATTTCTGCGGCCCGGTGCCGTCACACCAGCCGGTACCGGAGCCCTGACAGTGGGCAATGGCGCAGCCACCGTTGTAATCAGCGTTGGCGGCGAGCAGGGCGGCGCCAAAAGCCACCGAGGCGGTCCCGCCCGGGAGAGCTGCGCGATTAGCCTCTCTACTGCATCTACGGATGCCCCGTGGCGGGTGTGGTTCCCAGGCCTCCCGCCCGCGGCAACCCTGCTGTGCACTTGAATCTTGACAATGCCTTTTTTCACTTCAGGGCGGCCCAAGTTCACGATCGCAAACCGGAACCCGACGCATCGAAAACCCGTGTGGCCACAACATACGGTCCGCGACCTTTTCAGATTACTGTCGAGAAACCCCGAACCGGCTTTCCCCGCCAATTCACCTATTCGCCGACGGCGTGCCGCATGCGATTACCGTTGTGCCGGGACGTCAGGGCGGCCATTCAGATGGGCCGTCATTCGGCCTCCGTTCCCGACGGCGGCGGCCTGCGCCCCGGACCGCCGGGCGCCCCACGAACCGGCCAGAGCGGCGACCCCGGAGCCGTACCGCCGATCGCTCCCGTGTCGCTCGACCGACACCGTTGTCCACAGGCGAACAGGTGAATGTGGACGTACGGCAGGGCCGCAGGAGCCCAGGAAGCCCAGGAAGCTCTTGGACAGGAGGGCACCGGTGAACGCGCCGTGGGATGTCTCAGGCCTGCGGTGTTTCGTCGATCGCTGTGCCGTAGCTCACCGGGTACCGGTCCACGGGGATCACGATGTCAGCCGATGGGCGTCCCCTTGACCAGGGCGAAGGGTTCCCAGCCTGTGGAGAGCATCACCGGTTCGTCGTCGGCGGTGAACACGCCGGAACGGGTGGAACCGCCTGGTAGCACCGCAGTGGCGGAGACGGCCGGTACGCCTTCTCCTACCGCGTCGAACATCCCAGCCCGCAGGCGGACGCGTGGCTCTACGGCTACCGCACCGAGTGCGTGTCCCCCAGTCCAACTACGTCCGGGGACGACGTGAGGTGACGGGAACGGTCTTCTGCCGATCTCTCGCTGACAAATCCTTCGCGGTCCGTTCCCGGCCCCGGACGTCCTCCACGCATGGGACACAGCGGACGTATCGTCATCAATATGGGGGTGCCCGATGATCGATCCGCCACCGAAGATCCGATTGACCACCACCACACGACTTGTCCTTGATCTGTTCCTGGCCACCGATCCCGACGACCCGCTGTGGGGATACCGCGTCACCGAGGAGACCGGGCTCGGCCCCGGCACGGTCTATCCCTTTCTCGAACGGCTGGAGAAGGCCGGGTGGATCACCGGCTCCTGGGAGGCGGATGTCCCCGAGGGCCGGCCCCGGCGCCGTCTCTACACCCTGTCCGGCACCGGCCGCCAGGAGTACGCCGCCCTTCGGCGGGGCCGTACCTCGCTGTGGTCCTGGAGTCCGAGGAGGGCCGGACGGTGATCGACGACCCGGTCGGCACGGCGGGCTGGTTCGACTCCGACGACTCGGCGTCCGCCGAGATCAGCGACCACGAACGTCTCATGATCATCGGCATCGCCGTCGCCGCCACCCTTCTTCTCCTCGCCTTCAGCGTCTACGTCTGGCTGGACAGCGGCGACCTGTCAGGCAGTCTGTCCTTCGCCGGGATGGCCCTGTTCGTCGGTGGCTCCATCGTCTCGGTCAACGTCCTCGACAGTCCGGCCTTCCGGAACAGGACACGCGGCCTCCTCGCGCTACGCCTCGCCCTGCGCGTCGGTGGCCGCGCCCGGCGGTGGCAGGCCGAAGACTGGCAGGCCGCCGTCGAGGCCTCCCCGAACCCCGTCCGGTACGGCCTCGGCCTGGTCCGCGCCGCCCTGCTGATGAGGCTGTACGACCTCGGCACCCTGCTGCTGAGGGCCGCGTGCTGGGTGCTCGCCTCCAACCACCGCACCTGGTGGCCCCTGGGTTCGGTGCTGGCCTTCGCCGCGGTCAACGTCCACCTCACCCAGGGCTGGGGTTCGGCCTTCTACACGCTGCCCACCATCGTCGCCTTCCACCTGGGCGTCGAGCACCTTCGCCGCCGCTGGAACATCCCCAGGAAGCGCGACTGACCCGTCCTGCGTGAAGGCGAACCCGGGCATCGGCGGAACAGGGATGTGGATCACCGATGTCCGGGAGGTCGCCTTGCGTGTCCATCTGATGATCGTCGCCAGACGTACGGGCGTCCCGCTGCCGCCCGTGGTCCTCGACGCGGCACGCCAGGGGATCGCCCGTGCCTTCCCGGTGCCCGCCTCGACCCTGGCCTCGGAGGAGTGGCACTCGGCCACCGGTGACACGGCGCTGCTGTCCTGGTCGAACGAGCCCGAGGGGCACGGGTCGCCGATCATGTGTTCCGGTGGCGGCCGGGTCGCGGCCCTCACCGGGCACCTGGCCGAACCGTCCGAGGTGGACCGGCTGCTCGCCGTACCCCGGCTCGGCGAGGCCGTCACCCGCACCGGTGGTGTCTTCTCGATCTTCCGGGTCGCCGGGACGGAGGTGAGCGCCGCCACCGGGCTCACCCGGGCCTGTCCCGTCTTCCACGCCGAGACCCCGGACGTCCACGTCATCGGCAGCCGCGCGCTGCTCGTGCACCTCGTCGCCAGGGCCGCCGAGACGTCGTCGAGCCGCCCCGCGATCGTCTGGGACCTGGCCGCCCTTGAGTCGATGGTGCGGGCGGGCTACTTCCTGTCCGACGAGACGCCGTTCCACGGGGTCGGCGCGCTGCCCCCGGCCGCCGAGATCAGGGTCGAGGGCGGGCGCCGTACCGTCACCGAGACCCCGCTCCCCGAGGCCCGCGAGGCCCCCGCCTCCCGACGCGCGGCACGCGCCCAGGTCGACGAACTCGCCGACGCGCTGCTCACCGCCGTACGGCCGCTGCGCCACACCACCGAGCCGGTACGGCTGTCGCTCACCGGCGGCCGTGACAGCCGTCTCCTCGCCGCGCTACTGCACAGGGCCGGCATCCCGTTCGTGACGGCCACCTCCGGACATGACGACAGCCCCGACGTGGTGCTCGCCGAACGTGTCGCGCGGGCCCTCGGCGTACGGCACAGCGTCGCCCGGCCGAAACGGTCCGACGACGGCACGGAGCTGGTCGTCCCCCATCCCCACGTTCGCGGCCACAACGTCCTGTTCGCCTGCGAGGGCATGATCTCGGTCTACGAGAACATCCCGGCCGGCGTACGGTTCGACCCCACGCCACGGATGTCCGGGCACGGCGGGGAGGTCCTGCGGGGCGGGTTCCTGCACAACCAGACCGGTCTGGACGCCAAGGCCGTCAGGCGGCGGATCGACGGCCTCTTCAGCAGGAACGCCGACCTGCTGACCGACCAGGGCAGACAGCACGCCCAGGCCCTGGCCTCCCCCTGGCGGGACCTGGACGGCCCCGGCGCCCTGGACCGGCTGTATCTGGCGCACCGTGTGGGCCGCTGGCACGCCGCCTCGCGGGCGTCGTTGCTGCGCGGCCAGAACCCGGTCCCGCCGTTCCTCGACAACCTGGTCGTCAGGACCGCGCTCGGGATCGACCCGCTGTGGCGACGCTCGGAGGCGCTCATCCACGGGGTGATCAACGCCTTCGCGCCCTCGCTGCGGGACGTGCCCGTCGAGGGGCGTCCGTGGCGGTTCACCGAGGAGAGCCGCCCGAGCCTGTGGGACCGGCTCCGCTCACGCGGCCTGTCCCTGCGTTCCGGGCCTTCCGCCGGTTCCTCTGCCGGTCTCTTGAAAGCCTCCGCGGCTCCCGCGGGAAAGCCCTGGAACTGGCGGACCGAGCCCTCGGCCGAGCTGACCGGCCTGTTGCGCGCGGCCGTGATCGACGACCGCGGGGAACTGCGGGCGGACGGGCTGGCACACGTCGTGGACGCGGCCCAGGTGGCACGGCTGCCGGACTCCCGGATGGACGTCCTGTGGCACCTCTACACCGTCTCCACGATGCTCACCGACGCCTTCGCCACCCCCGACCCCCCTGACCTGCCTTCCCTGCGCATCCCCGTTCCGCGTTGATCGTTCCCCGTACGGTCCCGGCATCGGCCGTGTTCACCATGGACCTGTGGCGCCGGAGTCATCCTGGGTGACGGCCCTCTTCGATGAGCCGATGACCCGCGCGAGTATGGTGCCCGTCCTCCTCGCGGCGTGCCGGCCGTGGCTTCCCTTCGAGGTCGGCCAGGAGTGACAGCGCCAGGTCCTCCAGCAGGAGATAGCCCGTCGAGGACGCCTGGTCCAGAGCTTGACGGGCGTACCGGAGCGCGCGGTCGTGCGTGCCCAGGTCGGCGTGCGCGCGGGCGAGGCCGAGCAACGGCCTGACCTGCAGGTGCACCATGCCCGCCGTGACGGCGTACGTGAGTGCTCGCTGGTGGGCGTCGAGAGCCTCGCCGTGCTGTCCGGTCATCGCCTGGACGGTGCCGAGGACGTGCGTGGCGCGGCACATGGCGTAAACGTGGCGCGCGCCTTCCGCGCGCTCACCGGCCGAGACCACGGCCTCAAGGGCGAGGTCGAGACGGCCGCGGTCACGGTGGATCTCCGCCAGTGTGGTCAGGCTCTTGGCCTCGGGCACGTGCAGGCCGCTCTCGCGGTCGTGGCCGAGCGCCTCGGTGGCGAGGGCCAGCGCCTCGTCCAGGTCGCCGCTGAGACGCCGGACGGTCGCGAGCTCGTTGAGGGAGTGGCTCAGCTCGCTGCCGCGCAGGTGACGGTGGAGGGCGAGGGCGTCGCGCAGGTGCCGTTCCGCCTCCTCCAGGTCGCCGCATTCCAGGTGCACGGTACCCAGGTTGCCCATGGCGCGGGCCTCGCCGTAGGTGTCGCCGATCTCGCGGTTGAGCTCGACGGACCTGACGAGGTGGTCGATGGCCTGGCGGAGCCTGCCCAGGTCATGGCAGGCGGTGGCGGCGTTGTTGTGCGCGGCGGCGGCGCCCGCAGACCAGCCCGCGTGCTCGCTGTACCGAATGGCCAGCTCACAGGCGGCGTGGGCGGCGGAGTAGTCGGCGCGGCACAGAGCGGCCGTGCCCGCGCAGAGGTGCGCCGCCGCCAGGCCGAGCGGGTCGTCCTCGACGGTCGCCGCGTGTGTCGCGGCGTCGGCGACCGCCACGATGTCGGCCAGGCTGGTGGCGGTGTGGTGGACGAGGTGGCCACGCAGGGCGTCGGCGATCAGCCAGGCGTGTCGTCTGGGGCCGGTGACCGGAGTCCTGCGGGCGGCGGAGGAGGGGTCGACGGAGCCGGCGGCGTGCAGGGCGAAGGCGACGAGGTTGGCCTGCTCGGCGCTGAACCAGGCCATCGCCTCGGCGCGGGGCCCGAGCCCGGACGGGACGGGGAGCGGCAGGCGGGTGATCGAGGGATAGGCGCTCTCCGCCGCCGCGACGGCCTCGGCCAGGTACCGGTCGCCGAGGCGTTCGAGGGCCCGGACGCCGGTCGCGGGGTCGTCGTCGCGGAGTGTGAGCTCTCCCGCGTACTGCCGGAGCAGGTCGTGACAGGTGTACCGGTACGGCCGGTACTCCTCGATCAGGTGGGCGGCGGCGAGGTGGTCCAGGAGCTGTTCGGCCTCGGCGACCTCGATGTCGGCCAGGGAGGCGACGGCCGACGCGGTGACGTCTGGCCCCTGGACCAGCCCCAGCAGCCTGAACAGGCGCCGCTCCGCCTCCGGCAGGCCCGTGTACGACAGTTCGAAGGCCGCCCGGACCGCCACGTCGCCGTCGATCCGCAGCAGGTCCAGCCCTCGCGCGGACAACGCGGCGGCGTACTCGCCCAGCGACCTTCGCGGACGCGTCGCCAGCGTCGCGGCGGCCACACGCAGGGCCAGCGGGAGTCCTCCGCACAGCCGTACGATCCGCTCGGCCGCCTCCGGCTCCGCCGACAACCGTTGTTCCCCGACCATGGAGGCCAGCAGCCGGACGCTGTTGTCCCGGTCGAGCACGCCGAGTGACAGGTTCCAGGCGCCGTGGGAGACGGTCAGCCCGGCGAGCGCGTTGCGGCTGGTGACGACGACCAGGCAACCGGGAGCGCCGGGTAACAGGGGCCGTACCTGTTCGGCCGTCCGCGCGTCGTCGAGCAGCACCAGCATCCGGCGGCCCGACAGGCGCGAGCGGTACAGACCGGCCGCGGCCTCCTCCTGCTCGGGGATCCGCTCCGGGGGTATCCCGAGCGAACCGAGCATCCGCACGAGGGCCTCCAGCGGCGACATGGGCGGGCGGGCCGCGTGCCCGCGCAGGTTCACGTAGAGCCGGCCGTCGGGGAACTCCTCGGCCACGAGATGGCCGAACCGTACGGCCAGGGCGGTCTTGCCCGCGCCGGCCGCGCCGGTGACGGTCGCGATGGAGGGGGCGTCCACGGCGAGGGCATTCCGGCGCAGCAGAGCCAGGTCGTGTTCACGCCCCACGAAGCCGGTCACGTCGGCGGGTAGCTCGGCGGGCACCTGCCTCGCCTCCTCGCGTCCGTGGAACGGCTCGGGGTCGGGGGCGTCGGCGAGGATGGTCGCCTCCAACCGGCGCAGCTCGGGCCCGGGGTCGAGGCCGAGTTCGTCCGCGAGCAGGGTTCGCCCCTCGCGGTACACCTCCAGCGCGTCGGACCGCCGCCCGGAGCCGTGCAGCGCCGTCATGAGCAGTGCCCGCAGATGTTCCCTCAGCGGATGCTCGGCGAGCAGTTCGGACAGCTCACCGACCAGGTCGCGATGCCGGCCGAGGGCCAGGCCCAGTTCGGCCCGCTCCTCAAGGACGCTCAGGCGCAGTTCCTCCCACCGTCCGGCGAAGGCCGCCAGTTCCTCCAGTTCCAGGTCGGCGAGCACCGGGCCCCGCCACAGTGTCAGGGCCTGCCCCAGCAGGTCGGCGGCCTCGGCCTGTCGTCCGGCCCGAGCCGCCTGCCTGCCCCGATCGATGCACCGCTCCGCCTGGTGCGTGTCCACCAGGCCACCGGCCAGCCGGTAGCCGGACCCCTCCGTCCTGATGATCTCCGGTCCGGCGCCCATCCCGCGTAGTTCCCTGCGCAGGGCCGCCACCGCGATCATGACCTGGTTGCGTACGGTCGCCGGCGGGTGCCGCCCCCAGGCGGTGGCCAACCGGTCGATGCTGAGCACCTGGCCGTGGCCGACGACCAGCATGGCCAGTACGGCCCGGGCCCGCGGACCGCCCAGCCGCACCGGCCTGCCGTCGACCGTCGCTTCGAGCCGCCCCAGGATGTTGAACCGTACGTCAGGCCCCATGTGATCACGATAGCGAGGGCGGGCGTCCCGTCCGTCCGGAGAGAAACCGTGGTCGTTTCACGCGGCGGCGAGGGCCGTTACCCAGCACGAAAAGGGATCGTTCTCCGGAGGTCACGACCGGCGTCGCCGTCATATCGGGTCGATAGCGAAACAAAAGCGGGCGTTCGTAGGGTCGGAACGAATCTCAGGCCGAAACGGTGGGCTGTGCGAAACGGTCGGCCGCGAACCTGAACTCCCTACAGAGAAAGCCGAGAAATTGAACACCACGACAAAGTTCGCGTTCGCCGTGGCGGTCGGCACGCTCGCCCTGTCCGTCTTCGCCACCCCTTCCAACGCCAGTTCCGCCGGTGCCGGCCTGCAGACGTCCTCTGTGAACAAGGCCGCCTGCGCGGTTCAGCACCACTTCTACGACGTCGGGTACGCCAGGAGGGTGGACCTCTCCAACGAGTGTTCCTCCACCCGCTACGTCTGCATCGACAAGGTCTGGAACCAGGACTCCGGGCCGCACGCCGTCCCCGGACGGTCGACGAAGACCGTCTCCTACGCCACCTGGCCCGAGCCGACCGGCCGGAGCGTCTACACCGCGAGCTCTTCCAGCAGGTGCTGAACGCGATATACGCCACTCACAAGAGCTGAAGAGAACGGCCGGCTGGACGGGGGCGTTCCGGCTGACCTCCTCCGAGGAAATCTTTGATCGGCCGTTCCCAGGCCCACCGTACGGCTTCTCGCACTCCTGTTCCGGGCCCGTTCCACAGCGGTGACCGCGGGTCTGGGGTGCCCGATGGTGTGACCGGCGCATCGGGCACCCCAGAGTCTTCATTCAGGGGTGGAAGGTGTCGAAGTAGTCGGCGGGGATTTTGTTGAGCCAGGCGTGGGTGACACCGGTCCAGCCGATGCGCAGGAAGTCGGCCTTGCCGTCCCCGTCGATGTCGGCGAACTGGATGTCCTTGGGCGGCAGGTCACCGTCCCCGGCGATCCTGCCGATGTCGCGGTAGGTGCCGCCCGCGCCCTTGGCTCCCTCGTTGATCCAGGCGCGGGCGCCGCCCTTGAGGGTGATCAGGATGCGGTCGGCCCGCCTGTCACCGTTGATGTCGGCGTAGCGGATCTCCCGGGGGTTGGCCAGGGCGCCACTGATCTGCTGGGGAGCGGTCCAGTCCAGCCACTTGCGGCCGTCCTTGTTCTGGAAGTCCCTGTTGTACGCGGCGGTCGTCGTGCCGTCCGGTTTGATCAGCAGGTAGTCGTCCCGGCCGCCCCCGGTGACGTCGGCGAACCGGATCTTCGTGGCCGGGTCGATGTTCAGGATCTCACCCTGCGACCCCTCGTCGAAGACACTGGCCATGCCGCCGTACTTGTTCATGCACATGCGCTGCCCGGAGGGGTTGTCGGCCTTCCAGGTGGAGACCTCCACCTTGCCGGTCAGCCAGACCACCATGCAGTCGGGGAACCCGTCACCGTCCACGTCACCGAAACGCAGCATGTTGCCCACCGCCCCGGCGCCGGGTTCGTAGGAGTTCTGGCCTTCGACGAAAGGCATCCAGTTCTTGCCGGAGGGCCCGCTGTTCCACCAGAACCGGAAGTTCTGCTTCTCGTCGACCGCGACGAACTCGGCCTTGCGGTCCTTGTTGATGTCGACCATCCAGAACCGGCTGGAGGAGGGGTACTGCTGGTCCTGGATGACCCCGCGGTCCTCCCAGTTCGGGCCGAGCTTGGAGCTGTTGTCACCGGTGCCGGTACCGTCGTCCCTCGGGCCGCCACAGGCGTCGGACACCTGGCCGGGATCCTGCTCGGCCGGCGGCCGGAGCCAACCTCTGTCACTCGCCTGACCGGCCGCCTTCACGAACGCCGTGCCGATCTTCTCGTAGCCCTGGTCAGTGGGGTGAATGCCATCGGTGCCGATGTCGGAGAGCTCCAATCCGGTGGTGTCGGTGTACACCACACGCAGGCCGCGTTTCACCAGCAGATCGACCATGGCGGGGATCTGGGCGGTGAACGCCTCACCCCGCGCGTTGGCGCCGGGAAATTTCGGGGAGTTCAAGGGCTGCATCCCCGCCACCAGGACGACGGCCCTCGGAGAGTCACCGGCGATCTGCTCGACCAGTCTTTGGAGCCGCCCGATCGCACCGTCCATCTGGATGTCGTAGAGGACATCGTTGCCGCCGGCGATGAGCGTGATGACGTTGGGCTTGAACACCTTGACCGCGCACTGGGCCTTCCCGGCGATCAGGTCGATCGTGTACCCACGCCAGCCCTCGACCTCCCGGTCCTCCATCGTCCCCACCCGGACCGAGCCCACCCAGTCCACCCAGGGGGTGACGTCGTCACTGACCTCGGTACCGGCGGGCTGTGCCCTGCGCTCCGCGAGATCGTTGAACCCCTGATCGGCGGTGTCGCGGTAACCGTTCCCGTCCGAACTGCCTTCCCCGTAAGTGCTGGACGACCCGAGTGCCATCGGACGCAGGCTCGCGGATCCGATGCCGTTGCGGAGCCTGTGGAGATTCGCGAGAAGGGCTGGAGCGAGGCCCTCAAGATATTGGGCCACGAACTCAAGCGGGCTCCGGAACGCGGTGAACTTCGCCGCCAGGTTCTTCACGCCCTGCGCGATCTTCTGGAGCAGGGGGTTGGCCCCCGTCTCCATCACCGCGAGCGCCTTGCCCAGCACGGCGCCGGTGATGGCTCCGTGGATGCCCACCGCCAACGCCTCCGTCCAGACCGCCGGGTCGGTGAACGGCCTGTTGTCGAAATAGGCGTTCAACAACTCCCCGATCATGCCCCCCACGAATCCGCCGAGGGCTCCGCAGAACGGCGCGGCCGCCGGGGCGCCGACATTGAAGGCTCCCAGGCACAACGCCGAGGTCAGGATCATCGCGCCCGTCCCCACAGTGGCGGAGAGGAACTTCTGCCACCAGTTCGCGTTCGGGCCGACCTGGTCGGCCGGTATCACGATGGCCACCCCGGTGTCGATCACCTGGATGGAGCCTTCGAACCCGACGCCTTCCCATGCGTCCGGGTAAACGCCCACCTCGTACGACTTCAGGAGCGTGATCATGTGATCGCTCAGCGACTGACCCGTCGCCTGTGCTCTGTGGATCTTGTCCACCTCGGCCTGGAGGGGACCACGGTCGACCTGCGAGACCTCGAAGCTCATCACCACGTCGTCGGCGTCCTCCGCCAACGCGGCGAGGCGCGCAGGGGCCTCACCCGCGCACATCAGGCGTATCGCCGAGGCCTGGCCGACGCTGGCGGGCCCGATGCCCCCCAGCCGGGCGGCGGCGCGGTCGGCGCCCTCGCACGAGGACGGCCGGAGCGGTGCACCCGCTTGCGCGGGCGTGACGGCGCCGGCCAGGACCAGCGTCACGGAGACCACAACCGCGGCGATCCGGCTCCACCAGCCTCGGCGGCGGCCGGCTCCCACATTCGAGGCCGACGGTGGACCCGGCAAACGCAGCCGTGCGACCGGCGCGGTATATAACGACTTTCTCAAGAAGCTCTCCTAAAAGGCGTTCCGGTCGCGCCCGACTCGGCGAACCGGCGTGTCATGACAGAGCGGTCACGGTCGCGAACGCGGGCGCGTCGGCTCTCCCGGCCAGACCAGCGGACCTGTACGGGCTTGGGTGCGGCACGGCTGCCTCCCGGCGGGAGGCACTCCTGGACGGAATCGGACACCGCACCGGCAAGCATGTCGCGACAGCCGTACCCGGATCGATCCCGCCTGCTGCCCATGTGAGGTACGGCTCGCGCTACCGCGGTCCCCTGTTCCCGCAGGTCCGGACGTGCCTCGGCTGCGCGCGGGCACGCGGTACGGATCGAAGGGGGACGTTCGCCGGAGAAACGGCGACCCCTGGCACGGACTCTGCTTCTCTCCTTTCCGAACGAAAGGCCGAAGCCAGTCTGTTGATTCTCCGGCGGAATGTCGTTGACGGTTTCCGCAGAATGTGTTGACGGTTTCTGCAAACGCCTGAACGCCTCGGGTTTCACCCAGGAGGCGCCGCGAAACCGGGGCGAAGGTGCGGTGAAACCCGGGTCGTCGAACCTGTGTCCATGAGCATCACCCAAGAGACAAGACAGACGAGGTCCGGTGCCGAGACGGCGGTGAGCGCCGTCCGGGCCGAAGGACTGGTCAAGACGTTCGGCACGTACCGCGCCGTCGACGGGATCGACCTGGACGTACGGCCCGGCGAGGTCTTCGGGGTCCTCGGCCCCAACGGCGCGGGCAAGACCACGACGATGCGGATGCTGGCGACGCTGCTGAAGATCGACGCCGGACGCGCCGAGATCTTCGGCGTCGACGTGGCCGACAACCCGCACGTGATCAGGCAGCTGGTCGGGGTCACCGGCCAGTACGCGTCGGTCGACGAGAACCTGACCGCCCGGGAGAACCTGTGGCTGTTCGGGCGGCTGCAGGGCATCGGCTCCGCGGAGGCGAAGCGGATCTCCACCGACCTGCTGGGGCGGTTCGGGCTTGAGGAGGCCGCCAACAAGCCGATCGCGCAGTTCTCCGGGGGCATGCGGCGGCGGCTCGACCTGGCCGCCAGCCTGATCACCAGGCCGCCGTTGATCTTCCTGGACGAGCCGACCACCGGACTCGACCCCCGTACGCGCGGACAGATGTGGGACACCATCCGCGACCTGGTCGCCGACGGCTGCACCGTCCTGCTGACCACCCAGTACCTCGACGAGGCCGACCAGCTCGCCGACCGGATCGCCGTCATCGACCACGGCAGGAAGGTGGCCGAGGGCACCCCGGACGAGCTGAAGACCACGGTCGGCGACTCCGCCCTGCAGGTCGTGCTCGCCGTACCCGGTGAGATGCGGCAGGCCTCGGACATCGTGCGCCGTGTGGTCGGCGTCGAGCCCGTGCTCAGCCCGGAGCAGGGACGGCTCACCGCCCCGCTCGGCCAGGCGGACCTGGCCGCCGACGTGCTGATCGCGCTACGCACCGCGGGGGTGTCCGTAGCGTCGGTGAGCGTGGACAAGCCCAGCCTGGACGAGGTGTTCCTGGCCCTCACCGGTCACGAGGCCGACGAGAAGAACGACAACGACGGAGAGAACCGATGAGCACCCTGACCGCACCGGCCACTCGCCAGCCTGTACGGGCCGCCGACCGGGTGGCGTCCGCGCGGCGGCGCGTCTCGGTCGGCGAGACGCTCGGCCAGACCATGATGATGGCCTGGCGGGCGGTGAAGAAGATGTTCCGCAACCCCGAGCAGTTCATCGACGTGACGATGCAGCCCATCCTGTTCACGGCGATGTTCGCCTACATCTTCGGCGGCGCCATCGCCGGGAACGTGGGCAACTACCTGCCGCTCATGATTCCCGGCATCCTCGCCCAGACCGTGCTGACCACCTGTATGGCGACCGGCACCCAGCTCCGTGAGGACATGGAGAAGGGCGTCTTCGACCGGTTCAAGTCGCTGCCGATCGCCCGCATCGCGCCCCTGGCCGGACCGATGGTCGCCGACCTGGTGCGTTACACGATCGCCTCGGGGCTGACCTTCGGCATGGGCATCCTCATGGGCTACCGGCCGGGCGGCGGCGTGTTCGGGACGCTCGGCGCGATCGCGCTGTCGATCGTCACGGGCTGGTCGCTGGCGTGGGCCTTCACCTGGGTCGGCACCATCGCGCGCAGCGCCCAGGCGGTGCAGGGAATCTCGATGATGATCATGTTCCCGCTGACGTTCCTGTCCAACGCGTTCGTTCCGGTGGACACGCTGCCGGGCTGGCTGGCCGCCTTCGTCCGGGTCAACCCCGTCTCGCACCTGGTCACGGCGGCCCGCGACCTGGCCAACAACGGTGTCGTGAGCGGGGAGGTGGCCTGGACGCTACTGGCCTGCCTGATCTGCATCCTGATCTTCGCGCCGCTGGCGGTGCGTTCCTACAAGCGGCACATCTGAGCCGTGGCCGCGCAGCGCCTTCCTGGCCTCGTCGAGCAACTCGGGGCCGCGCCGGTCGCCGTACTCCGCCCGTATCGCGGAGATCAGGCCGGGCGCGGCCCTCTCCGCGTGCGGCTCGATCCGGTCGAAGGCCATGCTGGACATCATCTGGCTGTAGGAGAAGCGCTCGGCGAGCACCAGCAGCCTGATCGCCTCCTGCGCGGGCAGCGCCTCCCACAGCAGGCCCCACGCGCCGAGCGCGAACAGCATCGTCCCGACCACCGGGTAGTCGATGTAGAGGCTGCGCGCGCTCAGCATCTCCCCGTTCAGCAGGAAGGACCGGTCGGCGAACAGTTCCTCGCCGTGACGCAGGTCGGACGGGCCGGCGTGGTAGGCGTGGGCCGTCAGCGCGAAGGCGGTGATGACGATCACCCACGGTTCGCTGCCGCTCGGAAGACCTGCGGTCAGCCGCATGTCACGGGCCCGCTGTACGGCCAGGCGGTACTGGGCCAGGGCGTGCGCCGTGTCGCCGCGGGCGAGGGACAGTTCGGCCGCGCACATCGGGATGAACACCATCTCGCCCTGCACCGCCTCGCTCTCGCTGATCCGCGTCAGCTCGGCGAACTCGGCCTCGGCCGTCTCCAGATCGCCCGTCTGGATGGCGTTGTGGATGATGACGGCGCGCAGTTGCACCTCGTCGTCGGTGGCACCGATCCTGATCATGGCGGGAAGGGCGGCACGGGCGTGGCGGACCGCCTGCTCGTGGTCCCCCTGTTGCAGGGTCAGCTGGGCGAGTGTGGCCCGCAGGACGGCCTTCTGCCACGGCCCGTCGTCCTCCCGCACCACGGCCAGCGCCCGCTCCGCCGCCGCGCACGCGGCCTCCGCCGCTCCGATGTTCTCCAGCGCGTGGGCCAGCGCCTGCCCCGCCATCAGGGCGAGATCGTGGTCGGAACTCAGGCTCAGCTCGGTCAGTCGCCGGATGACCTGGTCCCCGACGGGGGAGTCGCCGGCCAGCACCACCCGCGTCATCGCGGCCAGGCGGGGATCGGGACTTTCCCGTTTGGGCAGGTGGGCGAGCAGGTCACGCAGCGTGCGGTCGGTCATCCCCATCATGTTCATGAGCATGATGAGCAGGGCCGCCCTGGTCGCCTCCTCAAGCTCCGGAGGCGGGACCCAGCCGTCGAGCGCCTGGACCAGCGCCTCACGCAGCACGACGATCCTGGGGTGGTCGCCACGGATCGACCACAGCGCGCCCACTGCGGACATCAGCTGCATCACCGTGCCGGCATCGCCCTCGCCGAGTGCCCGGCGCAGCTGGTCGGCCAGGTTGCCCTCCTCGGCGCGCAGCGCGTCCACGGCCTCGAACTGGCGGACACTGAACAGGTAGTCGATATGGCGTATGCCGTACTCGACGGCCCAGGACCGTTGCGCCGCCCGCGCCCGCTCCTCCTCACCGGCCTCGGCCAGGCGCATCAGGCCGAACTCCCTGACCGTCTCCAGCATGCGGTAGCGCAGGCCGTACGCGGTCTCCCTGACGCTCAGCAGGGACTGCTCGACCAGCGCGTCCACGGCGTACAGCGCGTCCGCGCCCAGCATGTACTCGGCCGTCTCCAACGTGAAGCCGTCACCGAACAGCGACAGCCGGCTCAGCGCGCGCCGCTCCCGCTCGCCCAGCAGGTTCCAGGACCAGTCGATGACCGCGAGCAACGTCTGGTGCCGGTCGGGGGCGCTGCGGTTACCGCCACGCAGCAGGGCGAACCGGTCGTTCAGCCGCCGTCTGATCTCCTCGACCGACATCATCCGCGTCTTGGCCGCGGCCAGCTCGATGGCCAGCGGCAGACCGTCGAGCCGGGTGACGATCTCGCGCACGACCTCCTCGTCGAGCCGCACACCGGGACGGGCCGCCGTGGCCCGCTGGCCGAACAGCTCGACCGCGTCACCCGTGGCCAGCTCGCCGAGCTGGTGGACCCGTTCGGCGGGGATCGCCAGCGGGGCGCGTGAGGTGGTGAGAATCCGCAGGTCACGGGTGGTGGCGATGAGGAAGGCCACCAGGTCGGCCACGGCCTCGACGACGTGCTCGCAGTTGTCCAGGATGAGCAGGGAGGGCACCTGGTCCAGATGGGCGGCGATGCGGGTCCGCACGTCGGCGCGCTGCTGCGGGGTCAGCGCCCGCCGTCCGACGACCGAGTCACGCACCCCGAGCGCGGACCCCACCTCGTCCACCACGCCCTCGGGAGAGGACACGGCGACCAGTTCGACGAAGTGCGCCACCGGCTGCACGGCGTTCCTGCCCGCCACGTGGGCCAGCCGCGTCTTGCCCAGACCGCCGGGGCCGACGATGGAGACGACCCTGCCGCTCTGCAGCAGGGCGTGGACCGTACGGATGTCGTCCTCACGGCCGAGCAGCGAGGAACCGTCGTAGCGAAGCCCCTCGCGCACCGGCCGGTCGGCGGCCAGCAGCCCGGCGTGCACCCGCGTCAGCTCAGGCCCGGGATCGGTGCCGAGCCGGTCGGCGAGGTCGGCCCGGTAGCGTTCGTAGCGTTCCAGCGCCGCGGCGACACCGCGCACCGCCGCCTCACTGCGCAGCAGGCAGGCCAGCAGTTCCTCGTCGTGCGGAAGGGCGGCCACGCGCTCCTCAAGCAGGGGAAGCGCGCCCGCGTGGTCGCCGTCCCTGCCCCGAGCGAGGGCCAGCACCCGGCAGGCCTCGGCCAGGTGTCCGGCGGCGACGGCGCGCAGGTCGGCCAGCGCTCCGGTCGACGGCTCACGACCGTTCCCCGCCAGGCTGATCGCCTGCTCGGCGCACCGGCGGGCCAGGGCCGTGTCCCCCTCGCCCAGCGCCCTGACCGCCCGTCCCACGAGGTCGGCGAGCAGGTGGGCGTCGACCTGGTCCGCCGGCAGGCCCAGCCGGTAGCCGCGCGCCGTACGCACCACGACGTCGGGGCCGGTCGCGGACCGGGTACGGGAGACCACGACCTGTAGCGCCTTGACGGGGTTGGCGGGCGGGTCCTCCCACCACAGCTCACGGACCAGGTGATCGTCGCTGACCCCGGCCTTCCCGTGCAGCACGAGCACGGCCAGCAGGGCATGCGCGCGATCGCCCGCCAGTGGCCTACCCTCCCAGCGGACACCGTCGAGCAGGGTCAGCACCGGAGCCACGCACCCCAGCTTACGGCGTATCGGCCTTCCAGTAGCAATGCATATATTTCCCCCTAAAAAGGCCGCTGACCTGCGATATTTACGAAATTCGACCGCCGGCCCCGTCGCGTACGGCACGGCAGGGTCCGCTCATGATCTCAAAACATCGATCACGCTGAGATTCCCCGCTTACGTACGGCGGCCGGGCTGGGTTGGGCGGGTGGGACGGGGCCCTGGCGGGTGCGGTAGACGACGTAGGGGCGCCACAGGTAGGCCAGGGGGGCCGACCAGACGTGGACGAGCCGGGTGAACGGCCACAGCGCCAGGAGCAGGAAGCCGCCGACGGCGTGCAGCTGGTAGACCAGCGGGGCGCCGGTCATCAGGTCACTGCGCGGGGAGAACAGGAACACGCCGCGGAACCAGACCGCGACCGTCTCCCGGTAGTCGTATCCCGGGCCGAACAGGTTCACGACGACCGTGGCGGCCATCCCGAGCCCGATCATGACCGCCAGGGCCGCGTAGAGCACCCTGTCCATGGGGGTCGTCTTCCGCCTGACCCGGCGGTTGACCACGCGACGGGCGACGAGCAGGACGAACCCGGCGACGAGCATGACGCCGGTCACCGTACCGGCCCAGACCGCGACCAGGTGGTAGAGGTGCTCGGGGACACCCAGCCACGCGGTCACCGAGGCCGGGACCAGCAGCCCCATCGCGTGCCCGCCGATGGCCCCGAACGCGCCCAGGTGGAACAGCGGCGACCCCAGGCGCAGGATCCGGTTCTCCAGCAGCTGGCTGGTGTGCGTGGTCCAGCCGAACTGGTCGTGGCGCCACCGCCATATGTGGCCGCCGACGAACACCACGAGGCAGAGGTACGGCAGGGCGATCCAGATGACGGTGTTCATCGCAGGTCCTCCGAGGAGGGGGTGGGGTACGGTGCCAGGCCGATACCGCCGAGCTCGTCACCGTGGAGGTCGAGGTCCGGGCTCGGGAAGCCCGGGCTGAGGAGGTCCGGCCCCAGAGAGCCCAGACCGGGAGAACCCGGACCACAGAGGTTCAGGCCGGAGGAGTCCAGGCCGGGAGAGCCCGGTCCGCAGGGGTTCGAGCCGGGGGTGTCCAGGCCGACGGACTCGACGGGTGGGCCGTCCAGGGCCAGCTCCGCGATGGCCGCCCGGTCGGCGTCGGTCAGCTCGGGCAGGACGGCGGTGATCGCGTCGAGCAGCAGGCCGTACGGCGTGCCGAGGTCGGCCAGGGCGGCGCGGAGCAGTTCGACGCCGCGCCGGTGCTGGCGCAGCGGCGCCTCCCCCTCGCCGGGACCGACCACGGCGGCGAACTCAAGGACGACCGGCAGCAGGTCGGGCAGCTCACCGGCGGCCAGCCGCAGGCCGTGGGCACGGTAACGCCGCTTGAGGACGAGCAGCGCCATGCCCCGCTTACGGGTGTCACCGTGCAGGTAGTACGTCAGGTAGAGGCCGGACTTACGGCGCAGGTCGAAGGTCCGCACGTAGTGCCGCTGCGCGTCGATCGGCGCCGTGCCGGTCAGCCAGGCGAGGAACTCCTCGACCTGCCCGCGCAGCCACGGGTGCCCGATTCCGGCGGCGGCACCGCGCAGCTCGTCGGCGGCGCCGAGCAGTTCCGCGTCCGGATAGGTGAGCAGCACCGAGGCGAGCTGGAACAGCCGGATCCGGTCGACCGGGGCCACGGAGGTCCCATCGGCCACCACCGGGATCGCGTCCGTGGCGGCCGAAGCCCCATCGGTCACCGTCCCCGAGGCCGTGCCCATGGCGGCCGGGGCCGTGTCGATCACGGGCATGGGGGCCGCGTCGGTGACGGCCGTCAAAGTCACGTCGATCACGGGCACCGGGATCCTGGTGGTCGCGGTCACCGGGGTCACCGGGGTCACCGTGAAGGTCGTGTTGGTCGGGGGTGTGGTCATGACCGGTCCCGCAGGGGGTCGATGGTCAGGCCCGTCCGGCCGTCGGGGCGTCGTGTCGTGAGTCCCTGTCTTCCGACGTGCACGTCGTCGGCACCGCCCTCGACGAGGTGGAAGCGCTCGGTCACGGCCCTGACCCGCTCGACATCACCCGCACCAGGACCGCCCGCGCCAGAGCCGTCCGTTCCGGAACCGCCCGCGCCAGGACCGCCCGCCCCGGAACCACCCGCACCGAACCCGGCCGCGCCGGAACCGCCCATGCCCGGGCCTCCTTCGCAGTCCAGGGAACAACCGCCTGACGCGGCGGCCTGGGCCTCAAGGGCGGCGGCGTCCCTGCTGTAGGCGGTCGGGATGACGTACCGCTCGTCGTACTTGGCGATGGCGAGCAGCCGGTACATCGACTCGACCTGTTCGGCCGTCATCCCGATGCCGTCGAGCAGTTCCTCGGCGACCGTGCCGTCCAGGGTCCTGGCCCGCATGTACGAACGCATCGCGGCCAGCTTCATCAGGACCCCGGCGGCGGCGTCGGCGTCGCCCGCGGTGAACAGCTCGGCGAGATACTCGACCGGGATGCGCAGGTCCCTGATGGTGTGGAAGACGTCGTCGGCGTCGGTGTCGTCACGGCCCGCCGCGCCGGTCGCGTCGAGCACCGGGGAGAGCGGCGGGACGTACCAGACCATCGGCAGCGTCCGGTACTCCGGGTGCAACGGCAACGCGATCCGGTACTCGCCGATCAGCCGCCACACCGGCGACAGCCTCGCGGCCTCGACCCACTCCTCGGGCATCCCCGCGTCGCGGGCCGCCCGCCGTACCGCCGGGTCGTGGGGGTCGAGGAAGACCTCGCGCTGGGCGTCGAGCAGGTCGTGTTCGTCCGGCACCGACGCGGCGGCGAGGACGGCGTCCTCGTCGTAGAGGACGATGCCGAGGTAGCGGAGCCGTCCCACGCACGTCTCCGAGCAGATGGTCGGCTGGCCCGCCTCGATCCTCGGGAAGCAGAAGGTGCACTTCTCGGCCTTGCCGGTGGCGTGGTTGACGTACACCTTCTTGTACGGGCACGCCGAGACGCACATCCGCCAGCCCCGGCACCTGTCCTGGTCGACCAGGACGATGCCGTCCTCCTCCCGCTTGTACATCGCGCCCGACGGGCAGGCCGAAACGCAGGCCGGGTTGAGGCAGTGCTCGCAGATCCGGGGCAGGTGGAACATGAAGGTCTTCTCGAACTCGAACCTGACCTTCGCCGCGGCCTCGGCGGGCATCCGGGTGATGTTCGGGTCCCGGTCCGCCCGTTCGTGCGCCCCGCCGAGGCCGTCCTCCCAGTTCGCCCCCCACTCCACGGCCATCGGCTCACCCGTCAGCGCGGAGTACGGCCTCTTGACCGGGGTGTCCTTCAGCCCGGCGGGCGCGCCGACCAGGATGTCCTTGTCGAACGTCGCGGGCTCGTAGTAGTCGTCGATCGACGGCAGGTCCGGGTTGGCGAAGATGCGGCTCAGCCGCTTCATCCGGCCGCCGGAGCGCAGGACCAGCCTGCCCTTGCGGTCGAGCCGCCACCCGCCGTGCCAGCGGTCCTGGTCCTCGTAGTGCTTGGGGTAGCCGATGCCGGGCTTGGTCTCGACGTTGTTGAACCAGACGTACTCGGTGCCCTCGCGGTTGGTCCAGGTCTGCTTGCACGTCACCGAGCAGGTGTGACAGCCGATGCACTTGTCGAGGTTCATCACCATCGCGACCTGCGCACGGATTCTCATCAGTACTCCACCTCCTGCGAACGACGGCGGATCACCGTGATCTCGTCGCGCTGGCTGCCGATCGGGCCGTAGTAGTTGAAGGCGTAGGTGAGCTGGGCGTGCCCGCCCGCGAGGTGGGTCGGCTTGACCAGCAGCCGGGTCATCGAGTTGTGGTAGCCGCCGCGGCGGCCGTTCCTCTCGGCCTTGGGCACGTTCACCGTCCGCTCCGGCGAGTGGTACTGGAAGACCGTGCCCTCGGGCATCCGGTGGCTGACCACGGCGCGGGCGACGACGACGCCGTTGCGGTTGTGCGCCTCGATCCACTCGTTGTCCCTGACGCCGATCTTCGCGGCGTCCTCGACGCTCATCCAGATGACCGGCCCGCCCCGGGACAGCGCGAGCATCAGCTCGTTGTCGTGGTACATCGAGTGGATCGACCATTTGGCGTGCGGGGTGAGGAACCGTACCGTCACGCCGCCGTCGACGACCTCGCCGGGCCTGCCGAAGTGACGCGCCATGTTCAGCGGCGGCCGGAAGGCGGGCAGCTGTTCGCCCAGTTCGGCGACCCAGTCGTGCTCGACGAAGAAGTGCTGCCTGCCGGTGAGGGTGTGCCACGGCTTGGACCGTTCGACGTTGAGGGTGAACGGCGAGTAGCGGCGGCCGCCCTTCTCCGAGCCGGACCACTCCGGGCTGGTGAACACCGGCTGCGGCGCGGCCTGGGTGTCCGGGTAGGTGATGTGGTCGTCCTCGTGGCCTTCGATCAGGTCGGCGAACGGCTGCCCGGTACGCGCCTCCAGGGCGGCGAACCCGGCGGCGGCCACCCGCCCGTTGGTGGTGCCCGACAGCGCCAGGATCGCCTCGCACATCCGGTCGGCGGTCGCCAGCGACGGGCGTCCGGCGAACGGGCCGTCGGCGACGACGCCGTTGCGCTCGGCGAGGTAGGCGATCTCCGGGGTGACGTCCACGGTGATCGCCTTGGTGGTCGTGCCGAGGGTGTCGAGCAGCGGGCCGACCGCCCGCATCTTGGCGCCGATCAGCGTGTAGTCGCGTTCGATCTCCACGAGCTTCGGCATGGTCACGCCGGGGACGGGCTCGCACTCCCCGGCCTTCCAGTCCCTGGCCCGGCCGCCGGGGGTGGCGAGTTCGTCGGGGGTGTCGTGCTGCAACGGCACCGCCAGGACGTCACGCCGTACGCCGAGGTGGACGGCGGCGAGTTCACTGACCCGGTCGGCGAGGGCGAGGAAGGTGTCGTAGTCGGTGTGCGCGTCCGAGGGCGGTTCGACGGCCGGGCTGAACGCGTGCACGAACGGGTGCATGTCCGTGGTCGAGATGTCGTGCTTCTCGTACCAGGTGGCGGCGGGCAGGACCAGGTCGGCGTGCAGCCCGGTGTTGGTCATCCGGAAGTCGATCGCGGTGAGCAGGTCCAGCTTCCCGGTCGGCGCCTCCGCACGCCAGGCCACGTCGCGGGGCCGTTCGCCGGGTTCGCACTCCTCCGCCCGGGCGAGGGAGTCGACGCCGAGCAGGTGCCGCATGAAGTACTCGTTGCCCTTGCCCGAGGAGCCGAGCAGGTTGGCCCGCCACAGGGTGAGGCAGCGGGGGAAGTTCGCCGGGTCGTCCGGGTCGTCGGCGACCGCCCCGAGCCGCCCGGCCTTCAGCTCTTCCACGATGTGCTCCTGGACCGTACGGCCCGCCGCCGCGGCCTCGTCGGTGAGGTCGAGGGGGTTGCGGTCGAAGGCCGGGTGTCCGGGGCTCCACCCCATCCGCTGGGCAGCGGCGACGGTGTCCGCGAACGTCATCCCGGCGAACCTGCCGGTGCCCAGCGGCGAGGCCAGCTCGTCGGCGGGCACCCGCTCGTAGCGCCACTGGTCGGTGTGCAGATACCAGTACGGCGTGGCGGCCTGGTGCCGCATCGGGCGCTGCCAGTCGAAGGCGAAGGACATGTGCTGCTGGCCGGTCAGCGGCCTGGCCTTCTCCTGGCCGACGTAGTGCGCCCAGCCGCCGCCGTTGACGCCCTGGCAGCCGGTCAGCAGGACGAGCGAGATGAACGCCCGGTAGGTCATGTCGGAGTGGAACCACTGGTTGGCCCCGGCGCCCAGGACGATCAGGGAACGGCCCCTGCTGCGTTCGGCGTTGCGTGCGAACTCCCGGGCGATCCGGGCGGCGAGGGCCGCGGGAACCCCGGTGACGCGTTCCTGCCAGGCCGGGGTGTTGGGCTCCTCGGCGTCGTCGTAGCCGTTCGGCCAGCTCCCCGGCAGGTCACCGCGGCGCACGCCGTACTGGGCCATGAGCAGGTCGAACACGGTCGTCACGAGGTGGCCGCCGATCCGGGTGACCGGCACTCCCCTGCGCATCACGGCGCCGCCCTCGGTGTCCCCGACGTCGAACCTGGCCAGCTCGACCTCGACGGCCTCTTCGGTCGTGCCGAGCAGGCCCAGCGCCGGTACGGCCTCGCCGAGGTCGAGGTTCCACCGGCCCGCGTCCCGCTCGCCGTACCGGAACCCGAGTGAGCCGTTCGGCACGACCGGCTCGCCCGTGCGCTCGTCGAGGAACACCGTCCGGTGCGCCGCGCCCTGGTCCTCGTCGCCGAGGTCCTTGGCGGTCAGGAAACGGTCGGAGGTCCAGGCGCCGTTGTCCCTTCTCCTGAGCGTGACGAGGAAGGGCAGGTCGGTGTAGCGGCGGACGTAGTCGGTGAAGTACGGCACCTGGCGGTCGCGGAAGAACTCGGTGAGGACGACGTGGCCCATGGCCATCGCCAGGGCGCCGTCGGTGCCGGGGTGCGGCGCGAGCCAGTCGTCGGCGAACTTGACGTTGTCGGCGTAGTCGGGGCTGACGGCCACGACCTTGGTGCCCCGGTAGCGGGCCTCGGCCAGGAAGTGCGCGTCCGGGGTCCTGGTCACCGGGATGTTGGAGCCCCACATCATCAGGTAGGTGGAGTTCCACCAGTCTCCGGCCTCGGGCACGTCGGTCTGGTCGCCCCAGATCTGCGGGGAGGCGACGGGCAGGTCGGCGTACCAGTCGTAGAAGCTCAACAGCGTGCCGCCGAGCAGCGCGTGGTACCGGGTGCCCGCGGCGAAGGACGCCATCGACATCGCCGGGATCGGCGAGAAGCCCACGACGCGGTCCGGGCCGTACTTCTTCGTGGTGTGGACGTGGGCGGCGGCCATCATGGTGATCGCCTCCTCCCACGAGGCCCGCACGAAGCCGCCCCGGCCCCGCCGGCTCTTGTAGGCCTGCGCCTTCACGGGGTTCTCGACGATGTCGGCCCAGGCGAGCACCGGGTCGCCGAGGCGCTCCAGCGACTCGCGGAACATCTCGGCCAGCGCCCCGCGCACGTACGGGTGCCGTACCCGGGACGGCGAGTACTCGTACCAGGAGAAGGACGCCCCGCGCGGGCAGCCACGGGGTTCGTAGTCCGGCGCGTCGGGGCCCGTCGTCGGATAGTCCGTCGCCTGGTGCTCCCAGGTGATGAGGTCGTCCTTCACGAACACGTTCCACGAGCACGAGCCGGTGCAGTTGACGCCGTGCGTCGAACGGACCACCCGGTCGTAGCGCCACCGGTCCCGGTAGAACGTCTCCCAGGAGCCGCGGTCGATCTGGTGCAGGGTCCGTCCCCCGTCGCCGACCGTCTCCTTCGTCAGGAAGCGACGTGCGGCCAGCAGCGGCGCCACGCCGGGCACCGAGTCCGTCGCGGGGGTCTGGGGGTGTGGTGACACGGTGCTGCACTCCTTCGATCGCGGGACGCGTACTCAGGCTCCCGTGGCACCGGGTCGCACGTCAGGTGCCGAGGGTCCCGATCAGCCGGGTCCTAAGTCCCGGACGCCTCCGACCCTTCGACCAGGCGCGGACGCATGGCGCGGCGGGCCGTCCTGGCGACGGCGGTGGTGTCCAGCAGCAGGGCGGCCAGCGCGACCAGGGCCAGCAGCCCCAGGCCGAGGGCGTAGCTGCCGTACCAGCCGTAGATGACGCCCATCAGCAGCGGCGGCACGAACCCGCCCAGGCCGCCCGCGGCGCCCACGATCCCGGTGACCGAGCCGACCTTGTTCGCCGGGGCGAGCAGCGCCACCAGGGCGAACGTCGCGCCGCTGCCCGCGCCGAGCGCCGCGGCCATGGACAGGAACGCGACCGTCCCGAGGGGTGCCAGGCCGGGGGTGAACGCCTGGACCGTGGCACCGGCCACGACGACGACCAGTGTCCAGGCGAGCACCCTGGTCGGCGCGAACCGGTCCGACAGCCACCCGCCGACCGGGCGCATCAGCACCGCGAGCAGCACGAACCCGGCCATCCGGTTGGCGGCGTCGGCCTGGTCCAGCGCGTAGGCGGTCTTGAGGTAGGCCGGCAGATAGACCGAGAACGCCACATACCCCCCGAAGGCCACCGCGTAGAGCGCCGAGGCCTGCCAGGTCACCCGCAGCCGGAGCGTGGCCCCCAGCCGCCGCGCCATCGACTCGACCGGCACCGTACGGCCCGGCGCGTCCCGCAGCAGCAGCGCCGCGACCGCCGCGTACCCGCAGAGCACGACGGCGGTGACCGTGAACGGGGTCGCGCTTCCGCCGACGTCGACCAGCTTGACCGTGGTCAGCGCGCTGATCGCGGTGCCGCCCATGCCCGCGCCGAACACGCCGACGGCCAGGCCGCGCCGCGCGGGCGGGAACCAGGCGTTGACGAACGGCACACCGATCGCGAAGGTCGTGCCGCCGACGCCGAGGAAGAAGCCCCCGACCAGCAGCCCGGCCAGGGACGTCTGCCCGGCCAGCCCCAGGTAGAGCACCGGGACGACGGTCGCCAGCGACACCAGCGGGAACATGACGCGACCGCCGTACCGGTCGGTCAGCGCGCCGACCGGGACGCGGCCGAGCGAGCCGACGACCACCGGCACCGCCACCACCAGCGCCTGCTGGAAGGGGCTCAGGTGCAGGGCCTCCTTGAACCTCGGCGCCAGCGGGCTGAGCAGCGCCCACGCCCAGAAGTTGATCGCGAAACCGGCCGTGGCCAGGGTCAGCATCAGCGCCGGACGCCTGTCCGGCGCGTCTCCCGCACTCATGGTTTCCTCCACTGTGTGTCGCCGTGCCGCCCAGGGCACGGTGGTCGACACACAGCGTTTCCGGCCGGTACGTCCCCGGGACAGGGACCTTGGACCTCTCCCCGCGGGCCCTGTGTCCCCTGCCTCCGTACGGATCGCGCGTCACCTGCCGCCTCGGCCACCCGGGTTCCCCTCCGGCTCCCGCTCGGTGTGGATGTCCAGGGGCGGCCCCCCTAGAAGATCCGTTTACGATGACACGCCCAGCCCGCTCACCATTTCACGATAAATAAGCGAAAAACCAATGCTTGGATAATAAATCCACTAAATGTCTATAAGGCGGTATATGAGAGCCGGGATGTTTGACACCTGATTTGGGCGGTATGGGCGCCTCTGACGAGGGAAAACGGACATCGCGTCGCCAGAATCTCCTACGAAGGGGACCGACGGGCGACTTCCGGACTCTCACCAGAAGCAAGACGGGAGAACTCCATGCGTAAAACGCTTACCGGACTGGGCCTAGCCTTCTTCCTGACGCTTGGGCCCGCCGCCACAGCGGCGACCGACTCACTGGCCGCACCGGTCACCCAAAGCCAGCCCACTCCCGCACCACAGAACAACAACAGCAACAGGGACAGCGGCGACAAAACCGGTCTCTGGGGCCTGCTGGGGCTGGTCGGCCTCCTGGGTCTCAGCGGCCTGCGCAAGCACCGCGAGTACACGGGAACAGGAGCCGGCGCGCACGTCGGCGATCGGCCGACGCGTCCATAGCCGTCGAGAGAGCCGTCGAGAGGCGGGAGGCCCACGGCTCCATGGCCGGGGCCTCCGGCGCTCCGCGATTCGCACGTTTGCCCATCTGCCTGTTTTGTCCACCGCAGTACGACAGCGGCCGAGCCGAGCCGCCGTACGCGGATCAGGCCACCTGACCGGCACCGGCCGCGGGCCCGTCATTTCTCCAGAAGGCTCACCCGGATGCCGTTGATGAGAATGTCCAGCTCACTGAGAAAGGTCTCGTCGCGCCGGTCACGGGGCCATATCTTGGCCTGCCGGGCCTGTTCCTCAAGCGTGAAACCGTTCGTGAAGCTCGTCAGCAGGTCCGCGCCGAGCTCCGCGTCCCGCTCCGGGACGCCCGCCGTACGCAGCGAGTCGACCAGCGCCTGGAAGTAGGCCACGGCCGAGGCCGGCAGCACGCTGAAGGAGGCCACCAGCCGGGCGCCGTCCCGGTGCGCCAGCATGGTCGAGCGAGCCCGTACGGCCAGCTCCCGCAGCCGGCCCGCCCAGTCCTGCTCCGCGATGGGCTCGGCGAGCATCTCGTCGACGATCCGCTCGACCAGGGCGTCCAGCAGGGCGGTCTTGCTCGGGTAGTGCCAGTACAGGGCGCCCACCCGGACGCCGAGCCGGTCCGCCAGCCTGCGGGTGGTCAGTTCGTCGAGACCCACCTCGTCGAGCAGTTCCATCGCGCCGCGGAGCACATCGGCCTGCCGGAGCGGCATCCGCTTCCTCCTTCTCCTCGTCCTCCACGGAGAGCTTGCCACTTGAACACCGACCAAGTAACTTGAACACCGCTCAATTGAGCAATGTTCAAGTCAAGGGAGCCACCATGCGGGTTCTGGTGATCGGGGCGGGCATCGGCGGACTGTGCCTGGCACAGGGCCTGGTCCAGGCCGGGATCGACGTGCGGATCCACGAGCGGGAGGCGGGCGCCCACAGCCGCTACCAGGGTTTCCGGATCGGCATCGGCGGCGCGGGCCTCGCCGCGCTACGCGAATGCCTGCCGCGGCGGCTGCACGGCCTGCTGGAGGCCACCACAGGAGAGCTGTCCGGGGAACGGCCGATCGTCGACCAGCACCTCAACGTGATCGGCCAGCTCGGCCCGATCGACGACGGCATGGCCACCGACCGGCACGTGCTGCGGCACCTGCTGCTGGCCGGCCTCTCCGACCGGATCGAGTACGGCAGGCGGCTGGTCGAGTACGTCGAGCTGCCCGACGACACCGTGCGGGCGGTCTTCGCCGACGGCGGCACGGCCACCGGTGACCTCCTGGTCGGCGCCGACGGAGTCGGCTCTGCGGTCCGCCGCCGGTTGCTGCCCGACGCCTCGGTCGTCACGCTGGGCGGCAACGGCCTGCTCGGGCGCACCCCGCTCACCGAGCGCCTCGCCGGTCTGGTGCCGGGGTTCGGCACCGTGGTGCGCGGCCCGGACATGAGCATGCTGCTCGGCAAGATGGAGTTCCGCCGCCCGCCGCACCTGGCCGCCGCCGAACTCGCCCCCGACGTCGAACTGCCCGCCACCGAGAGCTACCTGCGCTGGGCCGCGTTCCTGCCCGAGCGCGTCGAGCGGCTGCCCGACGGCTGGGCCGCGACCCGCGACCTGCTGCTGACCCTGATCGACGGCTGGCACCCGGACCTGGTCGAGCTGGTCGAGCGGTCCGACGTGGTGAACAGCTCGCCGCTGAAGGTCGGCTACGCGCGGCCGGTGCCGCACTGGGGAACCCGCCGGGTGACCCTGCTGGGCGACGCCGTCCACGTCATGCCGCCGAGCGGCGGCCAGGGCGCGAACACCGCCTTCCGTGACGCGGCCCTGCTCTGCCGCAGGCTCACCGAGGTCCACCGGGGCGAGAGCGACCTGCTGCCCGCCGTCGAACGCTACGAACGCGAAATGCTCGACTACGGCTTCGCGGCGGTCGCCCGGAGCCTGGAGGCACTGCCGAACTTCACCGTGGCCAACCGCTGACCCGACCGGACCGGCCGCACCGTGAGCGGCGCGAGCGGGCCCCGCGACCGGGTTGGCCTCACCGGGGCATATCCCACCACGGCCCGACCGGCCGCACCGGGGCGGCTTCCCCGCGACCCGACCGGCCGCACCGGAGACGAGCGCCGACGCGGCCAGACCGGCTTCATCGGGGCAAAGCACCGCCGCCGCCGAGGCGGCGGGCCGGTCACGACTCCCTGTGCGCCACCGGACAGCCACCGGTCAGCCTGCCGAGGAAGTCGTTGGGGTCGTAGTAGTGCTCGGCCTCCACCAGCCTGAGGTCGTCGGACAGCTTGGCGATGCTGACGCCGTACATCTCGATCGTCTGCCCGGTGGGCTGGAAACCGTGGTAATCACCCTCGAAGACGCCCCAGTGGCGCCATTTGACGGTGACGGTCGGCGGCGGGGTGAGAACTTCGAGCACCTCCCAGAAGAATCCGCCGGGAAACGCCCTGTGGAACATCCGGTGCGAGGAGTCGAAGGTCTCCCGACCGGTCGGGTAGAAGACGCTGTCGCCGATCAGGACGTTGTAGCTGCCGATCTCCGCGATGTCCGCCGCGGTGGCCCACGGACCTCCGTTGACGTTGGTCCGGAAACGGTCGGCGACCATCGACACCCAGGTCGCCGGATCCTTCTTGTGCGAGACCTCCATCTCGAAGACCTGCACGATCCCCTCGACCACGGCCTCCAGGGAACCGGGCTCGAAGTGGTGCGTCCGCTGCCGCGGCATGACTTCGTGCGAAAGGTCGTAGTCGGGCAGGCCGTCCCGCCACTCACTCGGATCCGCGGCCGCGACCACGGCCGAACGCCCCTGAAGCCACAGCGGAGTTTCAGCCAAGACAATCACCCCATTTAGGACGACTACCACGAAAGAGCCGAAGCCCACAGATCCTCACGGACACCTCCCGCCCCGTCAAGCGCCCCTCACGGGAGCGGCGTCGACTTCGGCTTCCGAAGTCCGTCACCCAGCCTGGCGATGAGATCGGTCGCGGAAAGCCCCGGTTCGCGCCAGAAGGCGCCATCGGCCGCGGCGGGACCGAAATGCCTTTTTCGAGTCGCCCGGGAACCACCTTTCAGAACCCAGGAAAATCACGAACCGGAATCAACGCTCACGCACTCCATAATAATCACCGGCGGCCGAAGGCAACAAAATCGTCTCTCACGTTGAGCGATCGAGAGCGGGGAGGCCGAGCCTTCCCGCTCTGCGTATGGAGAACGTCGACTCACGGACCGTCGAAACCGGAGACGGGATTCACCGGAATTATTTCCCGTTCGTGGACGGCGACAGTACCTGACCGGTAAGCGGATCCACGTTCACCGTCCTCCCGCCGAGATTCGACGGCTTCCCCTCCGAAACTCCCAGCACCTGGCCGGTGGCGGGGTCCACGGTTATCGTCACCGGTTTGTCCGACTGCAGAAGCTTCTTCTCCTGAGGCGTGACCGTCGCGGTATCCGCAGGTGACGGGCCGGTCGCGCTGACAATGGACGTCGAGGTCATAGCCATGGCGACCGCACCGGCACCAACCGCCGCCACGAGGATGAGACGTCGTACTTCAGGCACGTTGACCTCCGAGGATCGAGAGAACTTACGGGGACAGACGTACGGCAGGCGCATCCACCAACCGCTTGACCACAGCCTTCACTTCTCAAAAATGAGAACCCACACAAACCTATCGCCGAGCGGCGATCCTCAGGACCTTTACCTTTGGTTCCAACCGAGATCGGCGACCCCCAAGCACTCCGATCCGGAGCCGAACACCCCTGAAGCCATAACGGGGTTTCCGCCAAAAGCCATCGAAAGTCCCGGGTCACGCGGTCATGCAGCCCTCCAGAGCGGCGGCGAACTCATCGGGGCGAGACCAGTAACCCAGGTGGTCCCCCGGAAGGTCGACGACCCGCCGATTCCACCGGGCCGCGAGCACGGCGGCCGGCCGGTAGGGAAAGTGGGCACGGGAGTCCCGGCCACCCGCCAGGACGACGCGATCACGCCACGCGTCAAGCGCGGCGAAGTCCGGATGGTAACCGGGAGCGTTGGGCACCTCCTGGGTCAGGATGGTGAGCGTGTTCCCGGACATGCGGGCGAGCAGTTCCGGATCGGGATCGGCCGGCCGCCGAGCCTCGGCGACCCCGATGCCCGCCAGGAATCGCCGCATCGCCGCCTCCTGCCCCTCGCTCCGATGGGTCGCGCCGACCTCCTCGAAGAAGGCTCGCCAACGCGGGGCGTCCGGCAGAACCTCGAAGATGGGCGGTTCGTGGGCCACGAGCCTGCTGACCAGCCGAGGATGCCGGCCGATGAGGTCGAGCCCGATGACGGCTCCCGCACTTGTGGCGAAGACGCGGACCGGTTCCCCGGAGACGGCACCGATCAGGCGGCGCGCGTCTTCGACGTGCGTCTCGATCCACCCCGCGGGCTCCTCCTGGGTGAAACTCCGGGAGAAGCCTCGCCGGTCATAGCCGACGACCGTATGACGGTCGGCCAGCCGATCAGCCATGGCGTCGAAGAAACCGGCGTCGCCGTTGCTCCCGGGGATCAGCAGAAGCACCGGCCCCGAACCGCGAACCTCGTAGTGGATGCGGGCTCCGGCCACATCCAGGACATGGTTCTCACGCACAGCCATCACGCCTCACCTTCGCGCACGGCGGATAAGATGCGGACTGCATCTAACATAAACCGTTCCCAAGGGGTGTGCGATGGGCCGACGGCGCGGAGAACGGTTGGAGCAGGCCATCCTCAACGCCACCTGGGACCTACTGACCCAAGTGGGCTACGCCAAACTGACCATGGAGGCCGTGGCCGCCAGAGCGGGCACCAGCCGACCGGTGATCCACCGCCGCTGGCCCACCCGCGCGCGACTAGCACTCGCGGCCCTCGACCACGCGGCTCCCCCCGACGCCGAACCACCGGACACCGGCGGGCTGCGAACCGACCTGCTCGCCATGATGCGGCAGATCACCCACCGATTCGGCTCCGTGCACGGCGAGGTCCTCGCCGGGATGACGGCCGAGACAGCCCGTGACCCGGAGGCCGCCCACGCCCTGCGCGCCCGGCTGACCGTCACGACCCGAGGACAACAGGTCGCGACCATGGTCCGGCGAGCCGTCGAGCGGAACGAGATCCTCCCCGTCCTCCTGCCCTCACGCGTGACCACACTCCCGCTCGACCTGATCCGCAACGAGATCGTGCTGTACGGCCGGCCGCCGGGCGAGGACGCGATCACCGAGATCGTCGACTCCGTCCTCCTGCCCGCGATACTCCACGCCCCGGCCCCCGGCTTCGATGCCGGGCAACCGGTCGCGGAGAAGCCCTGACCCTTCGGATGCCACGACGACCCACCGCCGGTCGCCGAGGCACCGCGTCCAACCGGCTCCGGGCTGTCGAGCCGGCATGCAGCCGTCCCCGCGCCGCTGCGAACGCCGGGCAGACCGCTTCTCCTCCTTCGTCGCTGTCGCCGCAGCCCTCATCCGCTCCCGCCGCCTCGTCGAACAGGCCACCGGCGCCGCGGGATGGCGGGGGTTCACCGGGCCGGAAACCGAACCCACGCTGCTCAGAGCAGATCTGCCCCAGGCGGATCGTGTCGACGCCGGTCCTGGTCGCCTCACAGGATGGACGCATGAGCGAAAAATCGAATCCTCCGCTTTTCGACACGCGGGTGAGGCGTGAACTCTACGAACAGCGTGTCCTCGTTCTCGACGGCCCTCTCGATGACGACAACGGGACCCTGCTGGCCACGCAGCTGATAGCACTCGCCACGCAGGACGCGTCAACGGACATCGCGCTCTGGATTCACTCCCCGGGCGGTTCCGTTCCCTCGATGCTCGCCATTCGCGACGTCATTCGACTCATTCCCTGTGATGTGTCGACCCTCGTCCTGGGCATCGCCTACAGCGCCGGACAGTTCCTGCTCTCGTCGGGAGCCAGGGGAAAGCGCCGCGCCCTGCCGCATTCACGCGTCCTGATGCACCAGGGCTCGGCGGGAATCGGTGGCACCGCGGTCGACATCGAACTGCAGGCCGGTGACCTGCGGCACACTCGCGACACGGTGCTCGGTCTCATCGCCGCGGACACGGGGCAGTCCGTCGAGCGCATATTCGAGGACTCTCTGCACGACCGTTGGTACACGGCGCAGGAGGCACTGGAATACGGCTTCATAGACGCGATCGTTCAGGACTTCCACGAGATCGCACCACACAATCGCCCCCGAACCGGTTTCGGCATCACCGGAGGAGTCGGCCAGTGAGCACATACACGATCCCGAACGTCATCGCCCAGAACCCTCGTGGCGAGCGCATCATGGATGTCTACTCGCACCTGCTCACCGAGCGAATCGTCTATCTGGGCACCGCGATCGACGCCGGCGTCGCGAACGCCCTCATCGCGCAGCTGATTTTCCTGGAGTCGGACAACCCCGAGGCCGAAATACAGTTCTACATCAACTGTGAGGGCGGGGACCCGAGCGCGATGCTCGCGATATACGACACCATGCGCTACATCCGCCCGCGGGTTTCGACGACCTGCGTCGGACAGGCCGTGGCGGTGGGCGCCGTCCTTCTCGCCGCGGGCACCGAGGGAAAGCGCGCCGCCCTGCCGCACGCACGGGTGATCCTGCACCAGCCCGCCGCCCAGGGTCGCGGAACGATCCCCGACCTCATCCTGCAGGCCGACGAGGTCGTCCGTGTCCGAGCGGACATCGAGCGCATCCTGTCACGGCACACCGGTCAGACGGTCGAGACCCTCCGCGCCGACACCGACCACGACCGCGTGTTCACCGCGGCCTCGGCCCTGGAGTACGGGCTCATCGACCAGATCATCGAGGAGCGTTCGCCCGCCCGCAGGTGATCCGGCGGCTACGCGGCCAGGGCGTACGCCGCCGAGCAGGTGGCGCCTCTCGACATGCCGCTCTGCGCGGACCGCAGGCTCTCGGAGACTGCGAGGGTCAGGTCGATCAGGGTCACATCCAGCGCTCCGGCGACCGCGGCGATCATCTCGCTCGACGGCTCCTTGACGCCCCGTTCCATCTCGGAGAGATACTGCGGCGAGACCCCGGCACGACGTGCCGTCTCGCTCAGCTTCTCGCCCCGCTCGTGACGAAGACCTCTGAGACACTCACCGAGCGCGTGCCGCCACAACGGCTCGCGAACCGGAGACGGCTTGGAGTCGGTCCGAACGATCGCCGGACGCAGCGGCGGAACGGAAGAGGCCATACCTCACCTTAAGGAGACGCCACCCCCAAGTTCAGTCCAATCCGCGCAGAGCAGAACCGTTCCCGTCTTCCCTGGCCCATCTCGGTGAGCACGATCACCGTGGACGAACACCTCCATGGCTGAATCGAGGGGCCCACGCCATGGAGGTCAACCCGGAAGCTCCTGGCCATCCGCCTCAGCGCCAAGTCCTTCATCGGCAGGACAGGGCTCGGTCACCAAGCTCTAGCCGGGTGGTCAGTTGCTTCTCCGGCGACGGCGGTACTCGGTCTTGACAGACCTGAGACGGTCACGCCTGGCGGCGACTGCCTGATAGTCCACCATTTGACCGCTCTCCCACTCGGCGGCGTACCTCTCCCGTCGCTCTCGCAAGGCGGCCATTCCCTGAGCCAGCCAGTCAGGGTCATGGCGCACCTCCACCATCTCGCCAGAGGCGATCAGGTCAGCGGCTTCCCTCTCGGACAGCTCCCTGCCCACCCAGTCAGGCAGCCGACGGAGACCTCGCCGGTCACGACGCGACACACACCCTCCTGAAGCACAGGTATCGGCCCTCAGGGTAACCAGGTGTCTCCACCGTCTCCGCGAGCCCGCGTGGGCGGTATCTCGTGGCCGGCGACGCCGAACGGATCCGTACCTGCCGAGTCCCACGAATCCCGGACCTCGACATCCTCGACGAGCGGTTCGACCTGGCGGACCTACCTGGAGTGTTGCGACGCGCGCCGACACCAGGGGGAGACGACGCTCCGTCTTTCCCCAACGCCCTCGACCGGCCGCCCCACCTCATGGAACCGGCCGTGGTCCACGCCGTACGGCGGGCCTCCACGCCCCGGATCCCGACGGCTGGACGCGGGTGACCATCCCGATCGAGTCCGCCGAACGGGCCCTCCCCGAACTCCTCAAACTCGGCGCCGAGGTCCTCGCCCCCGTCGAACTCCGCGAACGGATCACCCAGACCCTCGACACCCTGATCGACCTCCACCGACGACCGGCCTGAAACCGGACCCTGCCCCCGGATGGCCGCGGGATGGGTCACGACCGCTTCAGGAGAGCCGGATCGGCAAACAGGAGATAATTCACTTATTCAGCACGAAAGAACATATCCCCACATTTCCGCTCATGAAATAAGCGATCTACCTTACCGCGTGAACAAGTTGACGGAAGCGAGATGGATTACATCCAATTCACACATTAAATTGCGGATACATCCGACTCTGAGACTGTTTCCCGAGGTCACATCGGTAGAGAGGGATCACGACCGGGGTGGACCGGATTGAATTCGCTCGAAGGGCGCTTGCTATGGCGGCATATGCATACCGATGTCCGCATTGCTCCGAAATTGAGGCCGTTTTTCCGATCGGCACCGCACCCGCTACGGTGCCGTGCCCAAACTGCGGCGCGGCCTCTGTTCGGACGTTCTCAGCGCCGATGCTGGCGCGCATTCCGACCGCCGTGTCCGCGCGGTTGCAGCGCGCGGAGCGCAGCGCCTCCGAGCCCGAAGTCGTCACGTCCCTGCCACGGCGCCGTACCGGAGGCGCGGTGGCCGTCCATCCCGCCACCGCCCGCCTGCCGAGGCCGTGACCGTCCCGCAGTGCCGAAAGGAAGCCAGCCGTGCCAGAGTTGATTTTCCCGCTCGACTCGACGAAGAAGTTCACCGACCAGGCCAAGATCGGTCACAACCGTTGGCACCCCGAGATCCCGCCTGTGGCACGGGTCAAGCCCGGCGACAGCTTCCGGGTCCACTGCCGGGAGTGGTTCGACGGCGCGATCCGCAACGACGACTCCGCCGAGGACGTCCGTGACGCCCCGTTGATGAAGGTGCACGCGCTCAGCGGCCCGTTCGCGGTCGAGGGGGCCGAACCAGGCGACCTGCTGGTCGTGGACATCCTCGACCTGGGGCCCATCCCTCAGGAGGACAGCGGCCCGCTGGCCGGTCAGGGCTGGGGTTACACCGGGATCTTCCCCACGAAGAACGGCGGAGGGTTCCTCACCGAACAGTTCCCCGACGCCTACAAGGCGATCTGGGACTTCTCCGGCCAGGTCGCCACATCACGCCATATCCCAGCAGTGTCGTTCACCGGCATCACCCACCCCGGGCTCATGGGCACCGCGCCGTCGGCGGAACTGCTGTCGAAGTGGAACGCGCGGGAGTCGGCACTGATAGCCACAGACCCGCAGAGGGTGCCACCGCTGGCCCTGTCTCCCGAGCCCCGGGAGGCCATCCTCGGCGGCGTCTCCCCGTCCGAGTTCGACCGGATCGCGGCCGAGGCCGCCCGTACTGCGCCGCCACGAGAGAACGGCGGCAACCAGGACATCAAGAACCTCACCCGGGGCTCCCGAATCTTCTACCCGGTGTACGTATCCGGTGCGAACCTGTCGGTCGGCGACCTGCACTTCTCGCAGGGCGACGGTGAGATCACCTTCTGCGGCGCCATCGAGATGGGCGGCTTCATCGACCTGCGGGTCGACGTCATCAAGGACGGCATGCAGACCTACCGTGTCGGCGAGAACGCCATCTTCATGCCGGGCCGTACGGACCCTCAGTACAGCGAGTGGCTGGCCTTCTCCGGGGTGTCCGTCACCCTGGACGGCGAGCAGCGCTATCTCGACTCGCAGTTGGCCTACCAGCGGGCCTGTCTGCACGCGATCGACTACCTGACGGCGTTCGGCTACAGCCCCGAGCAGGCGTATCTGTTGCTCGGCGCCGCGCCGATCGAAGGCCGGTTGTCGGGGGTGGTGGACATTCCCAACTCCTGCGCCACCGTCTATCTGCCAACCGCGATCTTCGACTTCGACGTCCGTCCTGGCTCCTCCGGCCCGTTCCGCGTACCGCAGGGCACCAGCGCCCCGCACGCCGGCTTCGACTGAGCCGCCGACCTCCCGCTTTCAGGCGGGCCGATCACTCTGGTCGGGTAACGAAGACGGTGGCCGAAGAGAGCCGGAACATGTGGAGCGCGAGGCCCGGTTGCGGGCCACGTGAAAGACAAGCCCGAGGTTCGGTGGGCGGCTGCATATGAGGCCTCCAGAGATTGAGGTGTCTGAAACGACACATCCACACCGACCGAGGAACCCTGCAAAGGTGGACGGCGTTAAATGATCATGACGAGCGATGAGAAGCCAACCGGCCGGTTCCAGCGTCTGCCTGAGCGGCCGGACCCTGCGGCCTGGGTGCCGGGCCGGGATGAGGACCCGTTGCCGCAGGTGATCGCCGAGCCCGGAAACCCAGTCGACGCGACCCTGCAGTGGGTGGCGCCCGAGCTGTACGCGGCACAGCAGATCAGCGATGCGATCGTCCGCCGTCGCTCCCACGACTGACCACAGGGTTCAGCCACCTCACACTGGCTGGGGTGTCTGACGCGGTCGTTCGACAAGCTCGGCACCGGACCTGCCGCCGGTGCAGCGGAAAGCCGTCGTCGTGACGGCGCTCTGCTGGGGGCCGACTGCGGGCTGGGGAAGCGTTCCAGGAACGACAGCGAGATGTCGGTTTTCAGACATCTCGGTCTGGGCGGCTTCGGAGAAGGCGTGCCAGATGCCGGCCGGTACGGCCCAGCGGTGCGGATGGACGGCCTTGATCACGCACAGCGTCTGTACGGCAAAGGCCTCTACACCGGTGTGCGATGTCGCCGTAGGACCATCAGAGAATTTGCGAATCGGCACGGTCTGTCTGCCGCTTCCTCCGTTCGACGCGTACGGCGCGGACGATCAGGTAGGTCAGCAGCAGTACCCCCGCGACGAGGACACCCACGCGGACAGCGGGGGTCTCCAGGTCTCTTGACGCCCCTTTGAGGACGAAGAAGACACCCAGATAGAGCACGAATCCTCGCCCGTCGAACCACAGGTGGACACGGGGAATGCCGTTGAGGATCATCAGGCTGAGAATCACGTAAGCGAAGATCAGGAAGCCCGGAGCGAGATCCATTGGCGGCCCCAGCCAGAGACAGGCCGCTCCTCCTATGGAGCCGATCAACGACATTGTGATCGCGGTCACCTTTTGCGGCTTGGACAGCGCGTTGAACCACGACGAAGGCCGATCTTCGGAATTCACGAGATCAAACTCGCACAGAACGACAATCAACCGCCAGGCATGGCCTGACATGCCCATGTAGACGGTCCCGCCCTGGCCGTAGTTGTCAGGCGGGCCCGTCAGCTGAAACGGCCGGACAGATCGTCAGTGACGACGATGACCGGTCCGCGCCGGTTGGCCGCGGCGGTCCGCTGAAGCAACCGGATCCGATGCGGTGACCAGAATTCGGCGCGCCTGAGAGCGGTGGATGCCGATGCCCGCCACACGGGCGGCGGCGGTCAAGCTGTTCGGCATCCACCGCGGCGGGCCGCTCTCATCGGCCGCCACCAGGGCGCCTGCCTCGTCGCGGACCGGGTGCCCGGGCGGGGCCGAGCACGCCAAGGCGATGATCACCCGCGTTCGACCCTCGTCGGTGTCCAGCCTCAGGCGCGCGAACAGTGGTTCGGCATGATGATCTGAACCATCGTTCCCCCGGCCCAGCCGGCATCCACACCCTCGATCAGCAACGCGGCACCGGACACCCTGGGGAAGCTGGAGCGAACCGGCTACCCGCAGGTTGGACGCCGCGACTGAATACCGGCGCCCACGCCGGGTTCAGCGGCAGACCGTACCGGGCACAGGGAGCGTCCCGGAGATCAGGTAACGGTCGACACTCCCGGTCGCGCAGGCGTTACGCAGGTACGCGGTGTGCCCGTCGCCGTCATAGGTCAGCACCTGTGACCCCTTGATACCCCTGGCCAGGCTCTTGGCCCAGACGAGCGGCGTCGCGGGATCATGCGTGTTCCCGACCAGCAGAACGGGCGGCACCTGGGTGATGCGCACCGGCCGCTGCGGATTGGACGGCTGGACGGGCCATCCCAGACATCCGGTCGTCATGTCCCAGAACTCCGATGTCCCGCGCATGTGCGGGGCCCTCCGTGCGGCGTCCCGAGCCCAGGCCCTGAGCTGCGAGAATCCGTTGGTTCCAGGGTCGATGTCCTGACAGAGGACCGCCCGGTAGGCCGAGGTCATCGCGGAGTTGTCCAGCGCCTCAGTCCGCATCTGCCCGAGGATCTCCGCATCGCCCTGCTCCGCCTGAACGATGCCCCGGGCCAGATCGCCGTTGAACTCGGGGGCCAGCGTGAGCATCACGTACGCGGCGTAGCGCAGTTCTTCCGCCGTCAGCGGACGCCCGCCGGTCACCGGAATCGGCGTCTTCTCCGCCTTGCGCATCAGCGCGTCCCACACCTGCGGTACGGACCGGCCGTGCAGCTCACATTCCTCCGTCCGCTCGCACCATTCGCCGAATCTGTCGAACCCGTCCTCCACCGCCGTCGCGGCATCCCGCACCATCTGGCGCGAGCTCATCCCGTGATCGACGATCCCGTCCAGGGCCATCGCCCGTACCCGGTCGGGGAACCGTCGCGCGTACTCGGTCCCCAGCATGCTCCCGTAGGAGCGTCCCAGGTAGCTGATCTGCTCCTCGCCCAGCGCGGCCCGCACCGCGTCGAAGTCTCGTGCCACGCTCCCGGTGTCCACGTGACCGATCAACGGTCCACAACTCACGCCCACGGCCCGGTTGTGCGCGACAAGGCGGTCATACTCCCACCGCGTCTCAGGGAACTGCGTGACAGCCGGATCATGCACTGCCTTCCCACACTGGATCTGCCCACTGCCGGCGACCCCGCGCGGATCGATCCCGACGATGTCGAACCGCTCGCGTAACTCCTCGGAGAAGTAGTACTGCGACCAATTCCGCACCAGATAGGCCGCGCCCGCCCCTGGTCCGCCCGGGTTGTAGAACAGCGTCCCGACCCGTTGTCCGGTGGCCTTGCGACGCGTCATGTTCAGCGAGATCCGAGGCCCGTCCGGCTTCTCCCAGTCCACCGGCACCGCGAGGGCGCCGCACTCGGCCCCGGGTTCCTCCCCGCAGGCTCGCCAGTCGATCGTGTCCGTACCGGTCGCACTTACCGCTTGGGTCACTTGGCCGGTCGCGGCGGCAGGTGCCGCGGGAAGCGCTACCGCGATCAGCGCCAGGCCCGTGATGAGGGGTGTCCATTTCATGATCTAGATCGTCCCCACCCCACCAGCCTCCGCCATCGGCCGAACGGACGATAGTTCACTCTCCAAAGGAGATTCGAGATCTCACCTCGGTCGGCGGTGGGCGTCCTTGATGAGGCTCTGCAGGGCTTCGACCGAAGGGCCGTGATCCCGCTGTTCTCCCAAAGCTCTCCCAAAATGACAGAGGCCCTCTCTCCGGCCTAGGGAGAGAGGGCCTCTGACCTGGAGCCGCCTTCGGGATTCGAACCCGAGACCCCTTCATTACGAGTTAGAACACGATCGTCCAGAACCGTCCACGGCTGTCATCCGGGCCTGGTCGAGCGGGCTCCACGGAACCCGTCATTCCATGGTCGTCCAGGTCCGTCCAGACCTGTTGTTAGCAACTGCGTTAGCAAGATCACCAATCGTCGGAGTTGAAGGTCTCCGGGTCGTGGGCGCTGTTCCAGATCGCTTCGTCGGTCTTGGCCGCCTCGCGCTGGTGCTGACGGTTGAGGTACTCCGGGGTACCCGGGGTGTTGGCCCTGAGGCGCATGAACTTACCTTGCTTGGCCCGGAGCTCTTGCTCCTCTTGGGTGACCTTCAGCTTCCGCCCCTGCATCTCGGCCGCGGCTCGCTGTGAAGCGATCTCCCCCAGCCTCCTGCGGACCTTAAGCTCCTCGGTACTTGGCTTCGCGGGATCAGGCTTGGCGGCCTGGCGCTGCTTCTGAGACTTCCCCATGCCGTCATCGTGAGGAAATCGCGGCCCGATGACGAGATACCGTCAGACGGTTGTGACGCCCTGGTGAGCCGTTCCAAGTTGCTCGGTCACCGATTCCCGTGCAGGATCTCCATCGCCTGGAGTACGTCCGTGACAATATGGTCGGCTTCATGCTCCTGGTGCTGCGACGTTCCCCGGTCGACCCAGACCGTACGGAGGCCAGCGGCCCGTCCCCCACCGATGTCCTTGACGGGGTGGTCCCCGATCATCCATCCCCCACCGGCCAGATTCACGCCGCACCGCCGGGCAGCGATCTCAAACAGACCGACATCCGGCTTACGGATGCCTTCAATCCCCGAGAGCGCGTATGCGTCGACGGCCTCGGCCAGTCCCGTCTGTTGGATCTTGCCGAGTTGGTTGTCTGCCGTCCCGTTGGTGATGATGGCCACCTTCCACCCGGCCGCACGGAGACGAGCCAGCCCGTCTATTACCTCGGGCCGGCAGCGGACCAGGTACGGCATGCGCTGCCGGTAGCGACTCCATAGCTCTTCGACTGTCTCAGGTAGGGCGAAGTGCTCGCAGACCTTGCCGAAAAAGATCTCACGATGTGGGTAACCCGCTTGGTCGAGAGCGAGCAGCCAGTCAACCGCCTTACTCCCAAGCCTGTGCTCGTTGACGAACTCCACAACCCACGCCCGGAACGCCTCATCGAGGCTCACGAGCGTGTTGTCCAGATCGAAGAGCGCAAGCCGCTGCACAACAACACCCTAACTGGGAGGTTGTCACCAGCATGAGCGTCTACTTACAAATGGAAGCCGGTTATGACATGGACCGCTTGTTCTCCTGCTCAGGTGGTAGATGCCGACCGGTGATGTGCGGCCGTGTGAGGTGGGGTTGCTGTATCCCGCTACTGCACAGTTCTTCCACAGCCCAGGGAAGTTGACCTCACGACAGATCCATTATTCCTTATCTTGAATAATAAAGCATGCGCGCTCATATAACTCATCGAACGTTATCACTTCCACATCACTCACAGAACGACGATACAGCTCAAACGAAGAGACCTTTTCGCGGTTAAGTCTACCCGCAGACTCGAATTCCCCCGTATGTCCGACGACAACTACTTGTCTCGGCTTTACAGTTGACACTTCGAGACCAGTGGGGGTGCCGTCTGGGTCATATTGATGATGAATGAAATCCCTTATGCCGCGGACTGCCTTCTCGGCGGTCTTTTGCACTTGAGACGCTGCGCCAACGACCTCATGGGATGGGGCGTAAACGTCCGGCTTTCGGTACTGGATTGACGCAAGTAACGGAGTATCGTGCCGCTTGATCTCACAAAATAGCAGACTACTAACAACGCCGCGTGTTCGTAGGAGACCATCGGTACGCTTTCCCGCGCCACCGAACTTGTTTGCTCCTGCCGTTACCTGCTGGAGCTTCTCATCATCGTAAGACCTGCAGGCGATTAGACTTAGCCCATAACCGAATATCCAAGGATTTTTTTCGAAAAACTCCTGCCAAACAGCCTCCGGTCCCGAATCTTTATCATTCTCCTTCAGTTGCTCGCGACGCTGATCGAAAAAATCTCTATCGGTAAGATATCTGAAGAAGACTTCTAGTTGGCCTTTCCGGTTCGCGATGACGTCGAGTTCAGCTTGAGTTAGAGAACTCCCCAGTACAGATTTCAGCGCTTCGACGACTTGACCCTTGTCACTGTCCTGGAGCATCTTAGCGATCTCGGCCCTGTCGTTGCCGACGATCTTAAACTGCCCCGTGGGAAGGCTTAGCTCTCGGCACTCCTGTAAGAACTTGATGAGTACCCAAAAATTCTGATGCGCCTCACTCGTATCAACGAAAGCTTTCACGGTTCGCGTATCTGGAGTGTCCGGGATCTCGATATCTAGATAAGGCTGGTTGCCTGGCTTTGTTTTATCCTTTTTCCAGAACTTGAGGCGCGGAGTATAAGACCCATCCTTATAAATAAGAGTAACGGTGCACACCGTCGCTACCCTTGCCCCCTCATGGAGGACAAAATCGGTGACCAGGCGCCGGTTTTTGTTGTCATAGAAGTAATGGAGCGACTCTTTACCGCTTGAGCGAATCTCGAGCTGAGAGAAGTCATCCCTCTCGACAGAAAATTCCCTACTTCCATACAGCGCCGAAAAATCAATCATCACTGCCCCTCCTTGAGGGTTGTCACATAAAGAAAAATTGATTAATCCGCTTAATAGAAGACAGGTAGTAGCCGTTACTCAATCATCGTCCTGCTTGGATCTTTCGGACTCTATTGCCCGTCCGAGTCTCCATCGTCGCGTAGGGGAACATCATGAAGGAGCTTGAGGTGCCATACTTCGGTGTACGATCCGCCGTTATCCGGGGAAGGCTCAACGTAGTTGGAAACTTGTACCCCTAAACCCAACTGTTCAGCGCCACGTACCATTCCGATCAACTCTTCAAGATTCATACCAGACAGTTCCTTGAGGACAGGAGGATCGGTGTCGTAGCCATCATCGTTGAGAACCATGGCTGCATGGTAAGGGAACCGATGCCTGCTGCGCGGGGGTTCGCCAAATACGCCTTGATAGAACGAACAGCAACCACGCAGCTCGGTGGCAAGCCGACCCGGAGCGCAGGGCCGCTAGGCCCGAGCACCGGAAGCGGCGCGGCAGATAATGCACTTGATCCGAGTGGCGCACTCCGCGGCCCTCTTCTTCCCAAGACGCCAGCAAGCCCTGGTCCGGCACAGCAGCTGGCGCCAATGGGAAAACATCTACTGAGCTGTATGGCGATGCAGTCGGCTACAGCATCGTCTGACCCAGGACGGCCTTCAGTTCGGGAAGGTAGAGGGCGAGCCTAGTGCGAATGGTGTCGAGCAGAAGGTCGACACTTCCGCCCTGCTCAAGTGCGGCCTCGGGAGCAACCTGGAGGGCGAAGTGTGCAAGTGCTTCCGCGTCGGTGCCGATCACCTTAACGAGGTTGATCTCGTTGGGGCTCACCTCGGCCGAGACGTCCAGCTCGAATACGTAGATCCAGGCTGAGGGCTTCTCGTTGTGAATCTGTTCGGGGATGGAAAGCCGGAGAGTGCCGTCACCATGATCGACCAAGTCGGGCTTGCCGAGATGACGCTGCCAGCTGTCCCATACGGCGGAGGGGATCGCGAAGACGCACCCCGCGGACAGTCCGTGCGCACCGACCTGGAACTTGAACATCATTTGATAGAACGTCCGTTTGAAGACGTTCGCGATGTTTGGACCTTCGACCTTTTCAGACAACCACTGGGGATGCGCGCCCACAGTCGAGCCGAAGTTGCCGCTGTGGAGATGCAGCGCTGAGTTCAGGTTTTCCACAGCGCGGGCGTATGTGCCGTGGAAGTCCATGGTCTGGATCTCGAAGATCCCGTAGCGGCCGAGGGTGATGCCTGATCCATCGGGGAGGACTTCAACCATCGTCGCATCGAACGAGAACTCTGGAGAGCGCTCGGTCGGACTGATGCTGATCTCTCCTCCTAGCTTGGACTGGAAGTAAACCAAGCTAGGGATCCCGTTTCGGACGCCCTCACGAAACTTGTGAGCCTGCGCCGGGTCCTCAAGTACAGGGGCCGCAACGAGGTTGATCTCCGTGTCGGGATCGTGCTCGAAGAGACGGCGTGCGGCGTTCTCAAGAAGATCGGAGTCGAGGGCACGGAACGGACAGACCAGCCAGTCCTGGCGTGGTCCGTTGCTCACGCTGCTGATCGTGCAAACACCGTGAGAGCGCGGACGCTTGACGCAGACGCGATGCTCTCCAGTGATGCCCGTCAGGAACGGGCAGCGCTTGCTCTGCTGATCACTGAGGCTTGCCTCGGTCGCTGCGACTACCGGGAAGACGCGATGCCCGAACCATTCGGCGATGTGGTTGCCGGGTCGGCGGGAGCTGGGCGTGCTGTTGTTCTGTGAAGATCGCGTCACAAGGGTTCAGTCTGCCGTGGATTGATCTCCTGGGCCATCGAAAAGCTGAGCCTGTTTTGCTGAGGAGGCACTCTTCCTCGACAGAGAGGCACGGGCGGCTTCGATGAAGTTCGGCGAGAGCTCGAACCCTGTGGCGTTCCTGCCGTTCCGGAGAGCCACCTCAAGCGCCCGGCCGGTTCCACAAAATGGATCGAGGACGGTCCCGCCAGGAGGGCAGGAACTCAGGATGCGCGGCTCGATGAGCGCATAAGGGAAGGTCGCTGAGTGGCCATCTGAACCGGGAGCGGAGTTGACCGTCACTACATCGCGGGTCTCCTTCTCGACTTCCCCTAGATCATAGTAGTAGCTCGGCCGGCCTTCCTTTGGGCGCTTCACGAAGTGGAAGAAGTGCTCATGTGAAAGCCTCAGACGATCCTTCTCCGGTCTAGGGGCGATGTTGGGCTTGCTCCAGATGAGATCGTTACGCAAGATCCATCGCCGCTCTTGCATCGCGATGGCGAAGCGAGCAGGGATGAGAAGGAGTTGCTTCTCCTGGCGGTACCCCCCCATGGGAGTGCGACGGCGGCTTCTGGGGTTGTCGCCAAGTCCTTGGCGGCCGTCGTGTCGCAGGCTCGACCACCGAGCGAAGTATGTGTCGCCAAGGTTGACCCACATGCTTCCGCGGGGCTTGAGCGCGTGCGCTCCTCGCTGGAAGATCTCGACGAGGTGATTGATGAACCACTCGGGAAGAGGCTCAAGTCCGAGGACTCCGCCGTGTGCTCGGTACCACTCGTAACCAGGAAGCTCTTCCTGGGAGTGCCCTTCGGCTTTCCACTCCGCAAGGATGTCCTCGTTGTAGTCCATGCCGTACGTCCGCAACCCCCAGTAGGGCGGCGACGTGATGATCAGGTCGATGGACTCAGGCTCAAGCTTTCCCATGAGGTCGTAGGCATCACCCTGCCACACCTCACCCTCGGCGGTCGATGGGAGATCGTCAACGGGCTCGGCACTCATGGCGCACAGCCTAAATGCGATCGCTGACACTTCAAGCCACCTTGGAAGGCTACGTATGGCGACTTTGCCGCTGTTCGTAGGGCTGCCGCCCGGTGGATATCAGCGCGTGGGCGGTGCTGGTCGCGACCGGCCGAAGAGCCGCAGCGCGGCCAGTGACCGCCCGACGCGCGGCGAGACGCCGAAGGCGGATCGCCTTTAAAGACGTAGAGAAAGTTCTCATCCGGAGTCGAAGGTCTCCGGTGATCTTGGTCTAGCTGGCTACTCTGCTGCCTCGTCGGGCTCGGCTGCGCGCTCTTCGGCGGTGGTGACGAAGCTGCCCATGCCGCGTTCAGTGCGGATCCAGCGATCCTTGCGGAGGGCGTTCATGACCTTCTGGGCGGTCTGCGTGGCTATGCCGAACTCCTGGGTGAGGTCGACCACTGAGGGGATCCGCTGTCCGGGCTTGTACTGGCTGGCCTCGATACGCTTGACGATGATGTCCCGCACCTGGCGCCACCTGGGCAGATCGTCTCGCAGCTCAGTCATGGGCACACGGTAGAAGTGGACGGTAGTGCCCTCCCCACCAGCACATACTGCGGTGTTCTATGGTGCACTACAGTGTTCTTTGCTTATGATGCTCGCGTGGCCATCCTCCAAAAGCCCGCAACGAGGGGGCGGAGGGGCAAGGCCACTCGGCTGTGAATCGGAGGGCTCCAACCCTGGAGGTCGAGATGACGCGAGACGAGGTAACCGGCTCGGTGGGGGGTGAGACATGACTCCCCCGCTCGATGGTGACGCGGAAGCGGTGAATGCGGCACAGGGACTCCGCGTGGCCTTGGCTGAACATCGGATCGAGGCCGATGTCCATCACGGGTACGGCCTGGCGCTGGTGTCGGTCTGGGCCGGGTTCAACGTCTGGTGCTACCAACAGCGCTTCTGGTGGCGTGTCGGATGGAACCAGGACCGTCAGCGCGTCCTCTACAACTGGCATCCGGCGGCCGAACCTGCTCGGGCCGCTCGCCGGATCGCCCTCCACTATGCCGATCTCCGTAGACGGCACGCGCGTTCGGAGGAGGCTCCATCGTGATCGCTGTGGACAAGTGCGTCAGCCCGCATGTGGCGATGGCTCAGCGTGATCATGTCCGACTGGCGTGGGCTCCTCGCTCCCCGAGGTTGGAACGGGTGCGGTCGACCTCCTGGACCTGCGGTTGCAGGGCCACGGTGTATGAGCTGTGCACGGGTGGAGGCCGCGCCTTCCTCCGGCGGACGGTTCAGCTCGATGGCGGACATGAGGTCTGGGAAACCCCTCTCATGTCGATCAGTGAAGCTGGGGTGATCTGGACAGAGCTGCTGTCCGGAAGAGCCCGATAGACAGGCGCGGCGGCGATGGTCTGGAGGGGCGCGCCGCCGCGCCGGCCAGAAGTCGACGGATGACTTCTGGCCCCTACCTCCTCCGTTCCTAGAAGCCTGGGCGACTGCCCATGGCCGTACTGCGCCGGACCGGCCTCGTCCGCGGTGTCCACCTGTTCACGCGGACACCGTTACCCACACCACCCCAGAGACGAGGGGGATCCGGCAGTCGGATGGCCATCACGGCGACCAAGGGCGGAGGAGGCAGGGATATCCCAAGGTCGAGAGCCGCAGTGAATGGAAGGGGAAGACAGTGGCCATGGCCATGACGTACGGGTCTTCCTCCGGCGGCTGTCCGCACATCTCGGTGTCCTGGACGTTCAACCCTCAGGGGATGTGGACAGGGGCCAGGTGCAACGGCTGCGGGACCTGGTGGCGGTTGGATCTGATCCCGCCGGACGTCGCGGCTCGGCTCACGGGGGGTTCGCCTCCTCGTGAGAACGCCCGGCCGTCCGTAGTCGGTCGTAGGCCGTCATGATCTCCTCGGCTGCGGCGTCAGCACTGAGCCAGTTGGTCTCGATGTGCAGATGAAAGAACCCGTCGTCAGTGTTGGCTTCCAGGTCGGCGAGGGTCTCGTCCCATGCGGCCAGGCGTTTGCCGGTGTCGGTGTCCCCGCGGCTGATGGATCGCTGCTCGGTCACCTCACGCTGCGCCCACAGCAGCACCCGCAACCAGGAATCCGGCTCGCGTCCGATCAGTCGACGGAGATCGCCCATGTTGCCCATGTGCACGACCGGTACGACTCCGATGGAGGTCAAGGAGTCGATGGCCCGCCGGTCGATGGCGTAGACGTTGCCGTACCTGTGGGTCTCGGCAATCAGGCGTCCCGCGTCGCGCAACTGCGCGAGCTCCTCGGCGGTGACGAGTACATACCCCTCGGCTCGGCCGGTGCCGACTTTGAGCTTGGGCAGCAGTACGAACCGCGAGTCCAGCCGGTTGAGGGCAGCGGTGATGGTGTCCTTGCCGCTGGCGGGCGGGCCGTACAGGACAATCCCGACTGGGCTCATGCCAGGATCCGCTTGAGCGCCTCGCGGGTCTGGTCGGCAAGGCTGATCGCTGAGCCGAGCCGGTTGTCGACGGTGACGTGTGCGGTGGGCGGGCTGTTGTCGGTGTCGATGCCGGTGAGGTACTGCTCCCAGTTGTTCAGCTTCCAGGCGTCTCGGGCGGCGCCGCGGAACTCGATGTACTCGCGCATTGACTCCGGATCGCAGCGGACCCAGATGGCCGCCAGGTCTATGCCTTTGGCGGTGCACCTGTTCTCCAGGCGGGTGAACCACGCCTCATCCTTCAACTCCGTGATGAACGGGGCCGACAGGATGGAGGAGGTGCCGACATTGAGGTTGTCCCACGCGGTCTCCATCAGGCACCGGTACTCCAGCGGGCGGACCTCCTTGAGATACAGCTCGCTCTGCCGGTCGTTGGGGTCGCTGCCCAGGGAGACGAGAAGCCGCTCGACGATGGAGCGGGTCAGGGAGTCCTTGTCGAGGAACGCCCAGCCGGTGATGTCGGACAGGAAGCGGGAGAACTCGCTCTTGCCGGATCCGGCGTACCCGCCGACCAGGACCAGGATCGGCTTGGGACTTCCTCCGCCGTGGCGTCTACGCCATGCGTCGACCACCCGGCCGCGTAAGAGGGCCTGCGGAGAGCCGTCCGCCTCAATGTCGCCGAGAGAGACCTTGGTGAACGTCTCCTCGATGACCTGTGCTGCGGCGTCGTCGGCTGCGGGATTGGAGGGGGCAGGCAGATCGGAAATCACGATTTCCGCTTTCTGTGATTCACCCGGCAAAGCGGGACGAAAGCCTAATTCAGGCTCGGTGGCCTCGTAAAGGAGACAGTAAGCGCGCCGGTAATGCGGGCCTGGGTATCCGGTGCCCTGCTCGTGTCCCCATAGGGTTTGGAAGTTGGCGGCCGGTACGGCAAGGCCGTGGCGCAGGGCCGTCTGGCGTAGCCGTTCGCCCGCGGCCTCCAGGGTGAGCCCGTGGGCCTCCCGGTGTTCCCGCAGGCGGGAAGGGATCCAGCCCGGTCGCTGGGTCGTCTTCATTGCATACCTTCGCCTTCACACTCGGGGGCGGTGTGCGGTCGTGCAGGTGAAAACGCTCGTGTAAATCGCCTGTAAGACGACCTGAAGAAGCTTAGCTAGATCGTCGTGATACAGAAACTCCGCAGCTCGCGGTGAACTTGCGTCATCCCGAAAGGCGAAAACCCGGGGAACGTGAGGAGAGCACGATGAGCGCAGAGGAGGAACGGATCCTGCGGGAGTTGGCCGCGATCCGGGAAGAGCTGGACGAACTGGTGTGCCGGGTCGACCAGATCACTTCGGCTCTTGGAACACCGCCGCCTCCAGGGTGGCGAGCCGATCCCCCAGCTCCTTGAGGCTCTGGCGCATGTGGGCAAGCTGGTCCAAGACCTCGGTGTTCACGGCTGACGACTCGGGGCCGGCGGCTGCGGCGGGGACCTCACGGACGAACACTCCCTTGCCCTGCTGGCCGATCACCGTGCCCTCGGTGCGGAGAACACTGATCGCGGACTTGACCACGCTGGCGGAGACGTCGAAGCGCTCACACAGTTGGGCGATGGAGGGCAGTGCCGTACCGGCGGGCAGTGCTCCACTGCGGATCTGGTCGCGCAGCTCATCGACGATCTGCAAGTAAGCCGGTCGGCCGGTCTTCTCCACCATCTGCGCTCTCCTCGTCTCCCCTCAAGTTCAGCACACCCCCGTAAAGAAACCAACCAAGGAGCCAAGGAACTCATTGACAACTTAGAATTCCAAGTGTTCCATGTCTTCTAAGCAACCCATCTAGCTAAGGAACGATCATGCGCACCATCCCCATCCCCGTCGACGTCAGCAAGCTCCAGATCACCTGCGTCAAGGCCGCCAAGCCCCGCCTGGTCAGCAAGGAGACCGGCGAGATCAAGCGGGACAAGGACGGCAACACCATGTACGAGCTCACCCTCCTGTTCGAGGACGAGTTCAACCGCATGGAACTGGTCAAGGTCAGCGTCACCCCCGAACCCCAGATCAACGCCGGTGAGGAGGTCGTCCCGGTGGGCCTGGTCGGCTTCGTCTGGGAGCAGGGCGGACGCTGGGGCATCGCCTACCGGGCGCAGGCATTCATCCCCGCCGGTTCCCCCAGGACGGGGGCGGACCTGTGATCGACCTCCACCACCCCTTACTCAAGGTCCTCGCCGTCCTGATCACCCTGATCCTGTGGCGGCGCTGGGCTCCGGCCTCCTACTGGTACCTCTTCGTCTTCCCCCGCAAGGCCATCGCGCTGCGCTGGACGTGGCGGCACGTCGCCACCGGCTGTGGGCTGACCAAGAAGCGGTACCGCTGGTGGTTCACCACCGTCCCCGGCCTGATCGCCTCGACCGGCGTCGTGCGGGTCAAGCGGCGCTTCCAGCGGGTCGAGGTCGACACCAAGCCCTGGATGGGCCTGCCCCGGCCGGTACGGCACGGCTTCCGCATCACCTTCCACCTGCTCGACGGCCAGATCCCCGACGACTACGCCAAGGTATGCGAGCGTCTCGCGCACGCCTGGCGGATCGAGGCGGTCCGGGTCGTCGGCTCCCGACCTGGCCGCGTCACCCTCCAGGGGATCACCCAGGACCCTTTAACCCACGTCGCACCCGCCGTACCCCCGGCTGAACCCTCGGGCGGCTGGCGCGCCGAAGACCTGCTCCGGCCGATCGTCGGCGTGCTGGAGACCGGCGCGGCCTGGCGGATGGACCTGCGGCTCATCCCGCACTGGATGAACGCGGGCGCCACCCAGTCCGGCAAGTCCAACCTGATCAACGCGCTCATCGTCGGCCTGGCCCCGCAACCGGTCGCCCTGGTCGGCTTCGACCTCAAGGGCGGGGTGGAACTGTCGGCCTACGCCGCCCGGCTCACCGCACTGGCCACGACCCGTGACGAGTGTCTGGACCTGCTCGGCGACCTGATCGCGGTCATGGGCGCCCGGATGCTGGCCTGTCGCCGGTACGGCGTGCGCGACATCTGGCAGCTACCCGACGCCGCGCGCCCCATCCCGGTCGTGGTCCTGGTCGACGAGGTGGCCGAGCTCTTCCTCACCGCAGACAAGGCCGAAAAGGACCAGGTCACCCGTACGGCTACCGCCCTGCTGCGCATCGCCCAGCTTGGCCGCGCCTTCGGGATCCACCTGATCCTGTCCGGCCAGCGCATCGGTTCCGACCTCGGTCCCGGCGTGACCGCGCTGCGTGCCCAGATCGGCGGACGGGTCTGCCATCGGGTCAACGACCCGGAAACCGCGGTGATGACCCTCGGCGACCTCGACCCCGACGCGCTGGTGGCCGCTCGGTCCATCGCGCCGGAACAGCCCGGCGTGGCGGTGATCACCGGTGCGGACGGCCGGTGGTACCGGGCGCGGTCCGGCTACGTCTCGACCACCGCGGCCGAGCAAGCCGCCGGCACCTATGCCGACGTGACCCCCTCCTGGAACCAGGTCGCCGCCTCCGGTCTCGGTCACGAGCTCCCTGGCGCCGACAGCACTCCCGAACTCGCCGCCTGACCTTCTCCACGCTCGAAGGGAGGAATCCCGATGCCCACGACAGCGCCTCGCCTGGCCGTACGGCTGGCCGACGTCGGGCCGGTGCTGATCCTCGCCCTGATCGCCGGGGCGGGCAGCTTCACCCACATCCGCGACACGGCCACCGAACACGGACAGTCCGGCCCGATGGCCTGGGCGGTGGCGGTCTGCGTCGACCTCACCTGTGTCATGGCCGCGCGGGAACGGCAGCGCGACAAGAAGAACGGACGGGAACGAGACGGCTGGATCTCCTGGCCGACCCTCGTCCTCGTCGGCGGGATCGTCCTGTCGCTGGCCGCCAACCTCGCTCAGGCCGAACCGTCCGCCTGGGGGTGGATCACCGCGGCGACTCCGGCGGGGGCATTCCTGATCGCGGTCTCCATGCTCGAACGCCGCGCCACCGAACTCCGCCCCGAACCGTCCCCGAAAGCCGTTCCCGTCGCCGTTCCGGAGTCCATCCCCGCGGCGGACGCCGTACCAGGAACCCAGAACGGCCCGACCACACTCTTCCCGCTTCCCGTCCCCGCCGTACCCAGCCCCAACGACATCCAGAACGACGAGAACGGCGCTGGTACGGCTGATCCGCTCCTGGACTACGCGCGCCGCGTCGCCGACGAACACCACGCTCGGCACGGCAAACCGATCACCCGCGACACCCTGCGCGCCCGGCTGGGCGTGTCCAGCCAACTCGCCTCCGACCTGTTGCGCGCCCTGCGTGACAGCCCCGAACTCGTCTGACACGAAAGGAAACGCCATGCCTACCACCGACCCCCGCGCCGCCCTCATCGACGGCCTGCGCGACCTGGCCGCCTTCCTGGAAACCACCCCCGGCGTCCCCGCCCCCTTCTCCGTCACGGTGCACCACTTCCCCGACGGGACCGACACCGAGATCCGCGCCGAGATCGACGGCATCGCCGAACTCCTCGGAACCGACGTCGACCCCGGTGACAGGGGTTACGGCCACTACCGCACCGGCCTGGCCTTCGGGCCGGTCCAGTACTCGGCCGTGGGCATCCTCGCCCCCGCCCGCGCCCGCCACGACGCCGAGATGTCCTACGCGGGCTGCATCGACCCCGTCACCCCACCCCACGCCGCCTGAAAGAGAGATCCCCATGCGTATCCGCATCGATGGCACCTATGCCGAACTCGTCCACGCCGCCAACACGATCCGCAAGGTCCTGCCGGTCGGCTCGGTCTCGCCGATCCTCCCGCTCCACGAGCGCCCCTACACCTGGCGCGTGTTCCTCAGCACCGCCCCCAAGCGCGACACCGGGAGATGGACCGCATGACCGATGACCAGGACACTCCACCCGTCGACCTCGTCCCTCAGCGCTGGCAGTGCTGCGACTGCGGCGGGACCGGACTCGACAGCCACGGCCAGACCTGCGACCTGTGCGAGGGCCTCGGCTTCAGCTGAGCCTCGGCGCCCCCGGCGTGACCACACATCCGCCAAGACGCTCGTCACGTCGGGGGCCATCCCACACCGAACCCCTAAAAGCCCGGAAGGGACGCGCCCCATCATGCCAAACACCTACGCGGTAGCCGGGATGATCACCCGGCTCCACGATCCCCAATACGAACGCTGGGCCTCCCAGATCCGCCGGACCGGCGGCTGCCGACAGCCCATCCACCTGCGCGGCCACGTCTTCCACGTCGACCCCGCCACCGGCCGGCGCCTGCACACCTACACCACCGCCACCGAACCGGACGGCGTGCTGCGCCTGCCCTGCAAGACCCGGCGGGCCTCCCGCTGCCCGGCCTGTGCCGAGACCTACCGGGCCGACACCTACCAACTGATCCGCGCCGGTCTGGTGGGCGGCAAGGGCGTCCCCGACTCGGTCACCGCTCACCCCTGCCTGTTCGTCACCCTCACCGCCCCCTCCTTCGGCACCGTCCACACCCAGCGAGAGCAGGGCGGCACCGTCCTGCCCTGCCACCCCCGGCGAGACGCGCCCACCTGCCCGCACGGACGGACCATGTCCTGCACGGCCCGTCACGGGGCCGACGACTCCCGGCTCGGGGAACCACTGTGCTCGGACTGCTACGACTACGCCGGAGCGGTGCTGTTCAACGCCATGTCCCCGGAACTGTGGCGGCGCTTCACCGAAGCCCTGCGGCGACGCGTGGCCAAACTCGGCGGCCTGACGCTCCGAGAGCTCCGCGAGCAGGTCACGATCTCCTTCGCCAAGGTCGCCGAGTACCAGCGCCGCGGAGTCGTCCACTTCCACGCCGTGATCCGCCTCGACGGCCGGGACGGTCCCGCCTCCCCGCCCCCGGCCTGGGCAACGGCCGACGCCCTGGAACAGGCCGTACAGCATGCCGCCTCGGCCGTCGCGGTCACCACCCCCGCGGCGACCGACGAGCCTGCCCGGGTCCTGCGCTGGGGAACCCAGCTCGACACCCGCGAGATCACCATGACCGGCGACCTCACCGAACAGGCCGTCGCCGCCTACATCGCCAAGTACGCCACCAAAGCCGCCGAATGCGTCGGCACCCTCGACCGGCGCATCAACCCCCTCGACGACCTGACCGCCTTCGACCTGCGCGACCACCCCCGGCGGCTCATCGCCGAGTGCATGCGCCTGGGCGCCCTCGACGACCTGGCCAACCTGCGACTCATCCAGTGGGCGCACATGCTCGGCTTCCGCGGCCACTTCTCCACCAAGAGCCGCCGCTACTCCACCACCCTCGGCAAACTCCGCGCCGCCCGCGCCGCCTTCACCCGCGGGGAAACCATCACCACCGGCCGCCTCCCGCTCTTCGACGAGGACACCGTCCTCGTGATCTCCCACTGGGAGTACGCCGGAAAGGGCCTGTCCGCCGGTGACGCCCTTCTGGTAGCCGCGCTTACCGGAATCTCCCTGGCTGATCCACTCTCCCTTTCCGGAGGTGGCTCATGACCCCCCTTCTCCTCACCGTCTCCGAAGCTGCCGCGGCTCTGGCGATCTCCCGGAGCAAGCTCTACCAACTGCTGGCCTCCGGCTCGGTCAGCTCGATCCGGATCGACGGTTCCAGACGGATCCCTCTTTCGGCCCTTCACGACTACATCGACCACCTGACCTCGGCGGAGCGTGCGGCATGACCAAGCCCCTCGTCGGCACCTCCGACAAGTCGAACAAGAAGACCGCCCCCAAGCTCCGTGACGGGGTCATGAAGCGCGGAACCACCTGGTCATACGTGATCCGCGTCAAGGACCCTGAGACCGGCGAGAGCAAGCCCAAGTGGGTCGGCGGCTTCGCCACCGAGGACGACGCCAAAGAGGCCCGTGACGAGGCACGGGTGAGCGCCCGGCGGGGTGAGTACGTCGACCGGAACACGATCACCGTGGGCGAGTACCTCGATGACTGGATCGAGGACCATGCCATGGAGATCAAGCCGGGAACGCTTGAGGACTACCGAATCTCCATTCGCCTCTACATCAAGCCCTTCATCGGCAAGATCCGGCTTCAGGCGGTCCGGCCCGCCACGATCACCAAGCTCTACCGGGATCTCCTGGCCAGGGGCGGGCGTGACGGGAAGCCGCTGGCGGTATCCACCGTCGTCCACACGCACGCCATCCTTCGCCGGGCGTTCCGAGACGCCGTCGAAGTCCACGAGTACCTCAGCAGTTCACCCGTCGACAAGGCCAAGCGCCCCCGCGAGAACTGGAAGGAGCCGGGCATGATCTGGACCCCGGCACAGCTCCGGACCTTCCTCAGCCTGGCCCGTTCGCATCGGCTGTTCGCCTTCTTCCACTTGGCGGCCTACACGGGCGCCCGGCGGGGTGAGCTGCTGAACCTGCGGTGGCCTGACGTCGACCTGGAGGGGAAGCAGATCACCATCAAGGGCTCGACGGGCGTCGTCGACGGCGAGCACATCGCGGGCACCACGAAGAGCGGCCGGACTCGCGTGGTCACTCTCGACGAGGGGACGGTCAAGGTTCTCCGGGCTCACTGGGAAGCGCAGGAAGCCGAGAGGCTCCGGGTCGGCGACGCCTGGAAGGGTGAGGAGAACGGCCACGTCTTCACGACCGCCTGGGGCGGCCCCATCTACCCGACCACCGTGACGGCGCTGCCGGGCAAGCTGATCAAGGCGTACAACGAACCGGGGGACAAGAGTCAGATTCCGGCCAACCCCCTGCCCTACGCCCGCCTCCACGACCTTCGGCACATCCACGCGACCACACTTCTTCTGGCTGGCGTCCCGGTCCATGTAGTCGCCGCCCGCCTCGGCCACGCCGATCCAGCGATCACACTCCGCGTCTACGCCCACGTGATCCGCTCTGCGGAAACTGCCGCTGCCGACGTCTTCGCCAAAGCTCTCAGCTAAAAACCCTTCCCCTCCCAAAGAAGTCTCTGATCCTAATTAACCTAGGATCAGAGACTTTCCTCTATCTGTACCGAAGACTGATATTTCAGTCACACATTTGGGATTACTACAGGCAGGAAAGCCATTTTGATATAACGCTGCGGGTCATGCTTGGACGTCATCAGATAATCCCGTCTGACCTCAGGATCGTCGTTACGCGCCGCAGAGCGAAACAGGGGATGCCCCCTGATCGCAGCATCTGCCTTCTCGATAATCTCGGCAGGTCTTTCTGTTTGAATAAAAACAATAAGGGCAGCCTTGGTGTCTCGCCAAGCCGTATACCCGAGCAATTGATCGACAGCCTCAGTGAGTCTCTTTTGACCACCCCACATCTTGCACTCACCGATAAAAACGTTACGGTCTTTCCATCCGAGGAGAATGTCGGTTTTGCCTATGCAGTTGAACACTTCTCCACGGGCCGCTCCCTCATAGTTGGCGTTGAGGACAAACAGCAATAGATCACGGAAGCCCTCCTCGCCAAGGCGGCGAGCAGTTTGAGGTAGGCGCTCAGCGGCTCGACTCATTCCGCTGATGGTTCTGATCACGTCCTGATACATATCCTCGGCCAGGCGCGGGTCGTCATTTCCCGGTGAAGGTGGTGCTGGCTCGATGCGCACTCTCTTACGACGGACAGGAACATGGACTTGCTGGGACTCGGGGGCAGGGGCTAGCGGAATGTCGAGCACGGCTGAGAGTTCAGCAGCGTGATCAAGCGCTTCCTTGCGCCGCCTTACCGCCTTTGCAATTGCTGACTTCAGTTGAGGTTCCCAACCCTGGACATCACCGTTGGCCCAACTCGTCCGGTCCGTCATCTCTTTGCGCATCGCATCAATCTGCGCCATCACATTCTCCGAAGTGAGGCGCTGCCCGCTAACCCAGAAGACCATCGCATCTTCACGGATGGTCGCCCTGGGTGCGCTCATTCTGTAGGTAGTGGCCCGTCGCCTCAATAGCTCTGGATCGCCGACATAGGGAACGATCACGGACAGTGCTTGGCCAGGTAGCTCCCCCGCACTAAAACCATCCTGCCAACGAATCACTTTCTCAGTTATCGGCGTTCGGGTGATCGAGTTGAAGTCGAACTCCACTGGCACGACCCTGTACTCGTCAATCAAGCGATCGATAACAGACTCGGCTGAGAACCGGATCTCCTCGGCAGGCACTTGGGCGACAGCTTCAACCGCGCGGTCCAGCCTGCCCCCCAGGTAGCGATCCAGGGCACCGTCCGCGAAGAGTTCTCCATCCATCATTCAAGAAGTGTGCCTCATGATCGGCATGAGCGGACCGTCCACGCTCGCCGAACATTGGCTTCAGCACTCACCCTGCCGCGGGAGAAACCACCGGGGCCACGATGCTGTTAGCAAGGGTGTTAGCAAGAGGCCCCCACCGGAACCCGGTGGGGGCCTCTGACCTGGAGCCGCCTTCGGGATTCGAACCCGAGACCCCTTCATTACGAGTGAAGTGCTCTGGCCGACTGAGCTAAGGCGGCATGTCGCGTCCGCGTGAACGCGACCTACGGCAGTCTACAGGCTTCGCGGGGGTTTGCGCTCCACCGTGTCAGTCGATCTTCGGGCAGCGGACACCGTCCTCGGGAACGGTCAGGTTGATCAGATAGTCGTCGACCAAACGGTCCACACAGGACGAACCGCTGCGGTAGGCCGTGTGACCGTCGCCGTCGAAGTCGACCAGGACTCCCGAGGAGAGCTCGCTCGCCAGGGCCTTGGCCCACTCGTACGGCGTCGCCGGGTCACGCTCGGTCCCCACGACCAGGATGGGCGCGGCCCCTGGGGCATCGATCTTCTCCTTGGGGGCCGGCTCGATCGGCCAGTAGGCGCAGGCCAGCGTCCCCCACATGATGTACGGCCCGAACAGGGGAGCGTCCTTGAGCGACTCACGCGCCGCGGCGGCGAACTCGGCCGAACCCCGGGGGAAGGCGGAGTCGACGCAGTTGATGGCGGTGTTCGCCTCGGTCTGGTTGGCGTACTCGCCGTTCCGGTCACGGTTGACCAGCAGGTCGGCCAGGCGCAGCAGGGTAGTTCCGTCGCCGCGTTGGGCGTCGGTGAGCGCACGGCGCAGGATCGGCCACGCCTGCCGTTCGTAGAGCGGGGTGACCAGGCCGAGGACGGTCCACGACTCACCGATCGCGCGGCTGTCGGTCCTGTTGGTGAGCGGCTGCCGGTCCGCGCGGCTCAGCAGTTCGGCGATCTGCTTCCGGGCGGAGGCCACCGTGCCCTGGAAGGGGCAGTCGGGCGCGGTGAGGCAGTTCTCCAGGAAGGCGTCGAGGGCCACCTCGAAGCCACGGGCCTGGGTGACGTTCATCTCCACCGGGGTGAGCGAGGGATCGACGGCGCCGTCCAGCACGAGGGCGCGCACCCGCTTGGGGAACAGGTCGGCGTAGACCGCGCCGAGTTGCGTGCCGTACGACTTGCCGAGGTAGGTGAGGCGTTCGTCGCCGAGGGCGGCGCGCAGCAGGTCCATGTCCTTGGCCGCGTTGGTGGTGCCGACGTACGGCAGGAGCTTGCCCGAGCGGGCCTGGCATCCGGCGACGTAGGCACGCGCGCCCTTCTCCAGGGCCGCGATCTCCTCCGGGGAGTCGGGGGAGCCGTCCAGACCGGTGTAGTCGTCCAGTTCCTTCGACGACAGGCAGCGCACGGGCGCGGAGCCGCCGACCCCGCGTGGGTCGAAGCCCACCACGTCGAACCTTTCCCGTACGGCGTCGCTCAGCACCGACTGGGCGTTGCGCGCGTACTCGACGCCCGAGGCGCCGGGACCACCGGGATTGATCAGGATGGAGCCGACACGCTTGCCCTTCGCGGGCAGCCGGATGACGCTGATCTCGATCTTCTCGCCGTCCGGCTTGGCGTAGTCGAGGGGAACCCCCAGCTTGGCGCACTCGTAGCCACCGCCACAGGAGGTCCACGCGAGTGAGGTGGCCACCCCGCCGTCACGGGTGGCACCACCGTCACGAGCGGCACCGGCGTCACGGCCGTCGCGGGCGTCCACCCCCGAACAAGCCGTCGCGAACAACGTCAGCGCCGCGAACGCGGCGGCCGTACGGCGGTACCTGTGCGGTGTGACCACTCGCCTCATCCTTCTGGGTCAGGGCGTGCGAGGTCACGCGCGAGACGTTCGGATCCTACTGCGAGTCGCCGTAGGCGGCGTCGTGTTGTTTTCTCGGGGAGCAGACGGAGGCGGACGGGCAGGCGCAGCGACGGCCGCCGTCGTCGAGGCGGACGACCACCGAGTCGGAGGGGACGTTGCGCCCGACCACGGTTCCCGGGCCCTGCGCGGTGTCCACCTTCGCCCCGACCTTGGGCATTCTGCTCTGCGCCTCGGTGTAGAGGGGGTGTTCGTATTTCAGGCAGCACATCAGCCGCCCGCACGCCCCGGCGATGCGCATCGGGTTGACCGGCAGCTCCTGGTCCTTGGCCATCCGCACCGAGACCGGTTCGAAGTCCTTCAGGAAGGTCGCGCAGCACAGGTCACGGCCGCAGGGACCGATCCCGCCCTGCAGCCGGGCCTCGTCGCGGGGGCCGATCTGGCGCAGCTCGACGCGGGCCCGCAGGTTCCTGGCCAGGTCGCGGACGAGGAGACGGAAGTCCACCCGGTGGGGGGCCGAGAAGTAGACGGTGTAGACGTTGTCCGTGTCGAGGTAGTCGACCCCGACGACCTTCATGGGCAGTTCGTGCCGTCTGATGAGCCGTTTGGCGACGCTCCTGGCCTCGGCCCGCCGGCGTCTGTTGGTCTCGTCGCGGGTCAGGTGCTCCTCCCCGGCGAGGCCCTCGCACACCGGCAGGCCGTCGATCTCCTCACTCGTCCACTGCGGCGCCCAGACGCACTCGGCGACCTCGGGGCCGGCGTCGGTCGGCACGAGCACCTTGTCGCCGATCTTGGGGCTGTGGCCGCCCGGATCGAGGTAGTACAGACGGCCGTATCGGGTGAAGCTCACGGCCATGATCATGCTCATATGGCTCCAAGCGGCTGGGGGTACGGCTAAGCGCCCACGCCAGCCACCCTACGCGTCACGGCCGTCCCTGGGGACTCCCAAGCCCGGGTTACCTGCCCCTGCCCTTCACCGAGCACGACGGTCGGTCCTCGTCCCCGAAGACCGTGTCGATGATGACCGACCGCAGGGAGGCGCGTTCGCGGAGGCACACGGCGTCCACGGCGACGGCCACCCCGGGTAGTTCGCTCGCGGCTCCGAGCAGCGCCGCCCGGTCCGCGCCCGGCCTGACCTGGACGATGAAGGTTTCCGGCATATCCGTGATCTTCACGGTCTTCAGAAGAGCAGGGTTTTTGTCCTCGTACTGCCGCTGGAAGCCCTCGTAGGCCGTCCGTTGGTCCCTGAAGGAGACACTCTCCACCTCGGGCCGCCCCTGAAGCGCCCGCTGGATGCCGGCCTTCTCCGTCTCGGTCGCCTTCCCTCCCGCACATCCGGGGTGCACGGTCGCGTCACCGCTGAGGCACAGGAAGACGTTGACGCTCGATGTATCGGACTCGTCCATAGCCCCCACGGACATGGCGACGACCTCGCTCCGGTCGGGAGAGGACAGAACAGCGGCGACCCGTACCGTCAGGAACACGGCGACGGACGCGGCGGCGGCGACAACCGCGACCGGGATCACCCACCGCCTGCGACGGCGCGAAGGCACGGTCAGCGGGCGGACGTTCACGGCGGTCGAGGCGGCGGCGGACAGGGCGTCGCGCAGACGGTTCTCCGTCTCGGTCATGGCTGCTCTCCAAGGTCTCTAAGGTCTCCAGGGTCTCCAGGACTTGCCGGGGCTCCGGACGCTCCAGGCGCTCCGGGGTCACCGAGGGCTCTGGCGAGGGCGGCCAGTCCGCGCGTGATGGTGGACCTGGCCGTGCTGGCGCCCACGCCCATGGTCTCGGCGATCTCGGGGTCCGACAGGTCGAAGTAGTAGCGCAGCGTGAGCGCCTCCCGCTGCCGCCTGGGCAGCCGGAGCAGGGCGAGAAGCACCTCACGGCGTTCCTCGCCGAGCAGCGCCGCGTGCTCCGCCGACCAGACGGGCGGCTCGTACGGCACGGCCCGCCGCCATGCCACGGCCCTGCGTCGCAGCACGGAACGGCAGCCGTTGAGCACCGCGGAGCGGACGTAGGCCAGCGCGCGCCCGGGGTCGCGCAGGCGGCGTCTGCCCGCGTGGGTGCGGGCGAACGCCTCCTGCACGACGTCCTCGGCCGTGGGCTGGTCGCCGACCATGAGCAGCGCGAGCCGTACCAGCCCGAGGTGGTGGTCGGCGAACAGCGCCGCGATGTCGGTGCCGTCCCTGATCGTTGGCTCTCCGTGGGAGAGCAGTTCGGCCTTCACATCACAGAGACGCCGCCGATCGGGATCTGCTGCTTCATCCGGCGAAAACCTCTGCCCGCCGAACCCGGACCCACCCGGACCCGGCCGCTCGAAACCGGCCGCTCGAAACCGCGGGCCGTGGCCGTCAGCGGGTGAGGTCGGCGAAGGCCCTCTCCCAGCGGGCGGAGATCGTGGAGATGTCGTACTTCTCCGCCGTCCGCAGGGCGTTGGCGGCCATCCTGAGCCTGCCCTCCTCGTCGTCGATCATCTCCAGCAGTCCCTCGGCGAGGGCGTCCACGTCGTCGGGCGGGACCAGCAGCCCGTCGTGGCCGGAGGTGATGATCTCCCGGGGGCCCCGGGGGCAGTCGAAGCTGACCACCGGGACGCCACAGGCGAACGCCTCGATGATCGTCATGCCGAAGCCCTCGAAGCGGGAGCTGACCGCGTGGATCGAGGCCTTGGCGAGTTCTCCCTCGATGTCGTCCGTCGGCCCCATGAACATGACGTTGTTGTGCAGGCGGAGCTTGACGGACGTCTTCATCAGCTTGTCGGCGATCCGGCCCTCGCCGTAGATGCGCAGTTTCCAGTCGGGGCGCTTCGTGATCACCTGGGCGAAGGCCTTCAGCAGCCGGTCGTAGCCCTTGACCGGCACCAGCCTTCCCGCGGCCAGCACGATGCGGTTGTCCTGCTTCGAGCGCGGGCGCGCCCCTCCGGCCAGGCCGTTGCCGATGGTGTAGACCCGGGTCCCCGCCTGGCCGAGCATGGCGCGGTAGTCGCGCTCGTCGGCCTCGGTGAGGGTGACGACCGCGTCGAGCCTGGGGTACCACTGCCGGATCTCCTCGAAGATCCCGGGCTTGTGCGCCTCGAAGTGCAGGTGCTCCTGGGCGATCCTCACGACCCCCCTGCGGGCGAACCTGGCGGCCATGATGTTCAGCCCGGCCCTGGTGGTGACGAGCACGTCGGTGCGCAGCCGCCGCAGTTCCCGCCTGAGCACCTCGTCGCTCCAGGCGGTGAAGGAGGGGTAGGCGCGTTCCTCGGGGTGGACGAGCGTGCTCTCCATCGCGCTCAGCCGCTCGGCCCGCTTCGTGTACGGCCAGCGGACCCGTGCCCCCGGCCGCAGGTCGACCAGCGAACGCAGCCTGACCTTCTCCCCCAGCGGCAGGAAGGGCCGGTCGGCGTGCTGGAAGACGCTGATCACCTCGACGTCGTGCCGTTCGGACATCTCGGTCGCCAGGTCGAAGGTGGCACGGATCGTGCCGCCCATGCCGTACGCGTTGAGGATCAGGTAGGAGACCTTCACGCGGCCTCCTCCTCGACGCTGAAGGCGACGGCCAGGCTGTCGCTGTCGGTGTAGTACGGCCTGACCCTGATCCGGCCCACGTGCTGGGCGGGAAAGCGCACCTTGGTCTTCTTGTCGGCGACGTCGTCGAGCCGGGCGGCCAGCGGCAGCCGTACTCCCGCGATCTCGGCGTGCAGGTCCCAGAAGACGCGCTTACGCGCCTGGCCGTCGGCCATCGGTTCGATCAGGACGCTGCCGCCGAAGCGCCGTCCGCTGAAGGAGGCGGGCCCGCTCACCGGTTCGGTCCCCTTGCGCGGCACGGCCACGAGCCTGGCCGCCCCTTCGTACTGCTCTCCGTAGGCGACCAGGCCCTCGACCTCGATCACCCCGCCGTCGGCGACGACCCCGGTGACCTCGACGTACGGCTCGACCTCGCGAACGGTCAGGGCGAGGATTCCCGCCGACGTACGGAAGGCCCTGACCTCCCGGTCACGGGGAGTCCCGGCGTAGGCGACCAGGTCGTCGAGGGAGAAGCCGGGGTCGTCGGTGGCCAGCGGCTCCCCCCGGTGGGAGGCCAGCCATATCCCGGCCCGCAGACCTGTCAGGTCTGTCCCGGAACGTTCCTCCCCTGTCTCCGCGTGCCGCAGAACGATCTCCGCGTCGTCGGCCGGAGCGGTCTGCCCCGGCCACTCGATCCGCAGTGTGTCGTCGTCTCTCACGCGGCTGGTGACGGCCCGCCGGCCCCCTGGCACCGTCACGTCCCCCCGCGATCCCATGCTGACCAAGAGTCCCCCGGTCCTTCCCTGTCCATCCCCGTCGAACAGGACATGTTCGGTAGTTTTATAACGAATGCATCGAAATTTGCTGGGAATTCTAACGATGCACACCCCAACTTTGAGGGGGATTAGCCGGGAATGGTTCCATCCGATCTAAGAACCGTTCCTCACCAAGCGGCACCCGCTCCCCGCGCGCCGGGCGTTCTCGCACGTCCTTGGCGGGCTCACGCCCGGCGAGCGTGAGCGAGGCCACAGGGAGGCGGAGCCGTCCCGGGCGGGGTTTCATCCCGACCTGCATGCCCAAGAGACGCCGAAACCCACCCGTAAGGTTGCTTACAGGTGGTGAAAAGTCCGAAAAATCAGGCGACTGGACGCCGTAGGGAGAGCGTCATCGCCTCCACGGCCATCTGCGGGTTGACGTTGGCGGCCAGCCGCTCCCGGCACCGCATGATCGCGTCGATCCTGCGCAGGGTGTCCTCCGGCGTCGAGGAGCGGGCCAGCCCCTCAAGGTCGTCCCTGCGGTCCTCGTTGGCCAGCTCGACATGCGCCCCGAACTGTACGGCCAGCACGTCCCGGTAGAACGCCACCAGGTCGAGCAGGGCCGTGTCGATGACGTCGCGCTTGGTCCTGGTCGCCCGGGACTTCTGCCGCTCCTCCAGGTCCTTGAGCGCGCCGGCCCCACCCCGGATGAGCCCCTTGTTGAGCCCCTTGCCCGAGGAGCCCTCACCGTAGATCTTCCGCAGCTCGGCGACCTCGGACTCGTTCAGGGTCGCGGTGACCGCGGCGGCCTCCTCCTCGGCGGTCTTCACCAGCCGTTCTGCGGCCGTGACGCACTCGGCGACGCCGGTCAGCGACCTGGGGATGGACAGCACCGCGTCCCGGCGCTTACGCGCCTGCTCGTCCAGCGCCAGCCTGCGGGCCCGGTCGATGTGCCCCTGGGCGGCCCTGGCGGCGAACTCCGCCGTGGCGGGCGGCACGTTCTCCCGGGTGGCCAGCACGTGTGCGACCGCGGCGGTCGGCGGGGTGACGAGCGTCACCTGACGGCAGCGCGACCTGATGGTGATCATCATGTCGTCGGGAGCGGGCGCGCACAGCAGCCAGACGGTCCTCGGCGGCGGCTCCTCGATCGCCTTGAGCAGCGCGTTCGAGGCGCCCTCCGTGGCACGGTCGGCGTCCTCGAACAGCACGACGCGCCAGCGGCCCAGGGTCGGCGCCCCGGCCGCGCGCAGGATGAGCTGACGGGTGTCCTTGATGCCGTACGACAGCCCCTGAGGCCGTACCGTCTCCAGGTCCGGGTGGGAGCCGACGGCCACCTGGTGGCACATGTCGCAGTGGCCGCACCCCTGGTCCCTGCAGAAGAGCGCGGCGGCGAAAGCCCTGGCCGCCTCCTCCCTGCCCGACCCCGGCGGGCCGGTGAACAGCCACGCGTGGGTCATCCCCGCTCCGCGCCCGCCCGCCAGGAGCTCGGCCCCCGCCACGGCGGCGCGGCGCAGCGTCAGGGCCGCCTGCTCCTGCCCCACAAGGTCATCGAAGACACCCACGCCATCAACCTACCGCCGGGATCAGTCGCGGATGACGGGGATGGTCCCCGTGGCGTCCTCCGCCTCCTGCGGCACCGGGTCGGGCAGCATCTCGCGCATCCGGTCGTGGATGAGCTGGGAGATCCGCTCCTGGGGAAGCGTCCCGTCGAGGACCAGATAACGCTCGGGTTCGGCCGCGGCCAGCGCGCGGAACTCACGCCGCACCCGCTCGTGGAACTCCATCGGCTCCGACTCGATCCGGTCGGCGGCCCCGCCGAGCCGGGCCAGCCCGACCGAGGGCGGGGTGTCGATGAGCACGGTCAGGTCGGGGACGAGCCCGCCCGTCGCCCACCTGTTGAGCCGCTCGACCTCCGCCTGGTCGAGCGCCCGCCCCGCGCCCTGGTAGGCCAGCGAGGAGTCGACGTAGCGGTCGGAGATCACCAGGGCGCCCCTGTCGAGGGCGGGACGGATGACCTTCTCCACGTGCTCGGCCCGGTCCGCGGCGTACAGCAGTGCCTCCGACCTGGCCGAGAGCCCCTGGTGCACGGCGTCGAGCAGGATCGCGCGCAGACGCATCCCCACCTTGGTCGAGCCGGGCTCCCTGGTCTGCACGACGTCGAAGCCCTGGTCCCGCAGCCAGATCGCCAGCAGCCGCGACTGGGTGGTCTTGCCCGACCCCTCGCCGCCCTCGAAGGCGACGAACACCCCCCTGCGGTGCCCGGAGCCGCCCGGCACCGGGCTGCCGTGCCCCCGCAGCGCCGCGACCAGGTCGGCCAGGACCGACATGCCGGGGCGGTCGTCCATCTGCCGCAGCGCGAGGAAGCCGACGGTCACCGCGAGCAGCGCCCCGATCAGCAGCACCAGGTTGGAGCCGTCGAACACGTAGACCGTCTCCCGGCGGAAGACGAAGTCGTGGCTGCCGAACAGGCCGGCCAGCGTCGGCACCACCGCGACGACCAGCAGCAGCGTGACCCTGGCCAGCGACTGCAGGAAGGAGAACGTACGGCCCCGCAGCCCGTCCTCGACCTCCAGGCCGATCATGGTGTAGCCGATGATCCAGGCCGTTCCCGCGCACGCCCCCAGCAACGTGGTGAGCATGACGACGATCGCCAGGTTGTGCACCAGCGCGACCGCGGCCAGCACCGCCCCGGCCCCGATGATCGACAGTCCGAACAGCCTGCGCCGGGACAGTTCCCGCAGCATCCGGGGGCCGAAGAACATGCCCGCCGCCATGCCGAGGAAGACCGCGCCGAACATCACGCCGTAGGCCGGGTCGCCGCCGCCGAGCGCCCGCACGTAGAGCTTGGCCACCCCGACCACCGCGCCCCCGGCGGCGAACGCGCCGATCATGCCGGTGATCAGACCGCGGACCAGCCTGTCCCGGCCGACGAAGCGCCAGCCGTCCACGATCTGCCGCAGCACCGAGGGCGTGGCGACCTTGACGGTCGGAGAGGTCGTCTTCGGGATCTCCCTGAGGGTGAAGATGATGACGGCCGAGGCCAGGTAGGCCAGGGAGTTGACGAACAACGCCAGCGAGGTGTCCGCGAGAGAGGGCACCAGGGCGCCCAGCAGGTCGGTGGTGAAGGACAGCACCGCGAACAGCAGCGCGGCGATCGGGGCCGTGCCGTACGTGACGAGCAGGTTGAGCTGGTTGGCGGCCTCCAGGCGCTCCTTGGGCACCAGGTTCGGCACCGTGGCGTCCTTGGCCGGGACCCAGAACAGGTTGACGCACTCGACCAGGAACGTGGCGACGATGATCCACTGGTAGTTGCCGACCAGCGGGATCGACAACACCAGCGCGAAGCGCGCCACGTCGGCCGCGACCATCGTCAGCCTGCGGTCGAACCGGTCGGCGAACGCGCCGGCGAGCGGGCCGAGCAGGATCGCCGGGAGCATCTTCGCCACGAAGACGCCGCCGATCGCGAAGCTCTGGATCCGGTAGCCGGACCCGGCCGTGAGGTTGCCCGCCAGGGCGGTCAGCGCGATGAGGTTGAGCCAGTCGCCGAGGCTGCACACCGACATGGCCGTCCACAGCTTGCGGAACGGCGCGTTGGCCAGCACGTGGGGAGGCTTGCGACGCGCGGTGTTCCGGCCAGGGGTGGTCATGATGTCAGCGTATCCAGGTGTTCGCCGGGCGGGGGAAGACACGGGACCAGGCGATGTGCCAGGCCGTTCGTCGCCTGAGGTTAGTACGTACGGCCCGGCCCGCGCAGCGGACGTGACAGGAAAACCCTCCGGTTCACCCTCCCGGGCGGAGTTCGAGCAGGGTGATCTCCGGCGGGGCCCCGACCCTGACCGGCGGCCCCCAGAAACCCGCTCCCCTGGTGACGTAGACCTGGGTGCCGTCGACCTCGCCGAGGCCGGAGACCATGGGCTGCTGGAACGGGACGATCAGGTTGAAGGGCACCATCTGCCCGCCGTGGGTGTGCCCGGAAAGCTGCAGGTCCACGCCGTACTTCGCCGCCTGTACGGCCTGCACCGGCTGGTGGGCCAGCAGGACGGTCGAGCGCCCCGGGTCCCGCCCGCCGAAGGTCCGCTCGAAGTCGGGCCCGCCCCCGCCCGCGGTCCCCGTGACGTCGTCGACCCCCGCCAGGTCGAGTACGGCTCCCGCGTGGGCGATCTCGACCCGCTCGTTCCGCAGCGGGCGGACTCCCAGGTCACGGAGCTCCTCGACCCACTCGTCCGGGCCGTTGGCGGTGTAGTACTCGTGGTTTCCGGTGACGAAGTAGGCGCCGTAGCGCGACTCCAGGCTCCGCAGCGGCCTGGCCAGCGGGCCGAGCTCGGCGACCGTGCCGTCGACCAGGTCTCCCACGACGGCCACCACGTCGGCCTGGAGCCCGTTGATCATGCGGACGATGCGCTCCGCGTGCCCGAGGCCGGTGAGCGGGCCGAGGTGGATGTCGCTGACCACGGCCAGGCGCAGCCCGCCCAGACGCGGGTCGAGGCCGGGCAGCGCCACGCTCACCCGCTCGATCAGCGGGTCGCCGAGGGCGGTGCGCACCCCCGTCCCGACCGTGACGAGCGCCCCGGCCCCGGCGACGGCGGCGGCCGTACGGGCGACGAAGTCCCTGCGGTTCATCGCCACCCCCTTCGGCTCCTCGCCGGAGGGCTCCTCGCCGGAGGGCTCCTCGCCAGGAGGTTCGGGAGCCCCGACGAGCACGGGGGCGGTTCTCGCGGGCGCTCGCCGCCGCAGTACGGCCAGCGCGACCGCCCTGGGCACCTCAAGAACCACGAGGAACACGGCCAGGTAGTACATCACCGCCAGCCACAGGAACCCCGGCCACGCCAGGAAACGCCTCCAGTCGCTGTGGGAGCCGACGAGCGTGACGGGGATGAGCGCTCCCAGCGCGACCGTCGCCAAGGTGAGCGCCCTGCGGAGCGGCCCCGGGGCGGTGGTCGCCCGGACGAGCCTGCGCCACAGGTAGTAGTGGACGAGGGTGGTCATCAGGACGATCAGCACCACGAAGCCCATCGCCGCCACGACTCGCTTTCTTTCGCGTCCGCTCGCCGTACCCGGCTCGTTTCCAAGAACGTCCGCAACCCCGGATACGTTCCGTGAAAACCACGAAAAAACGCCCGGGACCCCGGAAATCGGGGCCCCGGGCGGGAACGAACGTCAGGCCTTGGCCTTCGCCCTGGAGGTGGTGCGCTTCTTCGGCGCCGGGCCACGGGCGCGACGGTCGGCGAGCAGTTCGGCGGCGCGCTCGGTGGTGATCTGCTCGACCTCGTCACCCTTGCGGAGGGAGGCGTTGGTCTCACCGTCGGTCACGTACGGGCCGAAACGCCCCTCCTTGACCACGATCGGCTTCTTGGAGACCGGGTCCTCACCCAGCTCGCGCAGCGGGGGAGCCGCGGCGGCCCTGCCCCTGCCACGGGCCTTGGGCTGGGCGAACAGCGCCTCGGCCTGCTCCAGGGTGACCGTGAACATCTCCTCCTCGGAGGCCAGCGATCGGGAGTCGGTGCCCTTCTTCACATAGGGCCCGAACCTGCCGTTCTGCACCGTGACCACCTGGCCGTCGAGCTCACCCAGGCTCCTGGGCAGCGAGAGCAGGCGCAGGGCGTCGTCCAGGGTGACGGTGTCCAGGGTCATGCTCTTCAGCAGCGACTCGATGCGCGGCTTGGGCGCGTCGGCCTTCTTGGTGCGCTTCTTCCCCTCGGCGGGAGGCTCCTCCACCTCGGGGAGGATCTCGGTCACGTAGGGGCCGTAGCGGCCGTCCTTGGCCACGATCACGTTGCCGGTGACCGGGTCCTTGCCCAGCTCCCTGACCCCGGACGGCCGGGCGAACAGCTCCTCGGCCATCTGCGCGGTCAGCTCGTCGGGGGCGAGGTCCTCCGGGACGTTCACCCTGGCGCCGTCACGGTCGAGATACGGACCGTAGCGGCCGACCCGGATCATGATGTCGGTGCCCCGGATCGGGAAGGAGCTGATCTCCTTGGCGTCGATCTCTCCCAGCTCGGTGACCAGGACCTTCAGGCCCTCGTCGCCCTCGGCGCCGTAGTAGAAGCGCCGTAGCTCGGGGACCCGCTCGGCCCGGTCGTTGGCGATGTCGTCGAGGACCTTCTCCATGTCGGCGGTGAAGTCGTAGTCGACGAGGTGCCCGAAGTGCTGTTCGAGCAGGTTGACCACCGCGAACGCCAGGAAGGACGGCACCAGCGCCGTGCCCTTCTTGAAGACGTAGCCACGGTCCAGGATCGTTCCGATGATCGAGGCGTAGGTCGACGGACGGCCGATCTCCCGGTCCTCAAGCTCCTTGACGAGCGAGGCCTCGGTGTAACGCGCGGGCGGCTTGGTCGCGTGCGCCAGCACGTTGAGCTCGGCCGCGGTGAGACGGTCGCCCTCGGTCAGGGTCGGCAGCCGCTTCTCGGAGTCGTCACGGTCGGTCGCCGGGTCGTCGGCCCCCTCGACGTAGGCCTTCAGGAAGCCGTGGAAGGTGATCGTCCGGCCGGTGGCGGAGAACTCGACCTGCTCCCCCGAACTGGACGTCCCCGTCACCTTGACGTTGATCGACTCGCCGACCGCGTCCTTCATCTGGGAGGAGACGGTCCGCTGCCAGATCAGCTCGTACAGCCGGAACATGTCGCCGGTCAGCCCGGTCTCGCCGGGGGTGCGGAACTCCTCCCCCGAGGGGCGGATCGCCTCGTGTGCCTCCTGGGCGTTCTTCACCTTGCTGGTGTAGACCCTGGGCTTGTCCGGCACGTAGGCGGAGCCGTACAGCTTGATGGCCTGGCTGCGGGCGGCGGCGACGGCGGTCTCCGACAGCGTGATGCTGTCGGTTCGCATGTAGGTGATGAAGCCGTTCTCGTAGAGGCGCTGGGCGACCTGCATGGTGGACTTCGCGGAGAAGCCCAGCTTCCTGCTCGCCTCCTGCTGCAGCGTCGTCGTCCTGAACGGCGCGTACGGCTTGCGGGTGTACGGCTTGCGCTCCACGGAGGCGACCGTGTAGGCCGTACCGGCCAACCTGCCCGCCAGTGCCCGCGCGGCCTCCTCGTCCAGGTGGAGGACGCCCGCGGTCTTGAGGGTGCCGTTGCTGGCGAAGTCGCGTCCCTGGGCGACGCGCCTGCCCTCGACGCCGGTCAGCGCGGCGGTGAACTCGTGGGGAACCTCGTCGCGGCCGGTGTCGAACAGCGCCTGCAGGTCCCAGTAGCTCGCGCTGGTGAACGCCAGGCGCTCACGCTCCCGCTCGACGACCAGCCGGGTCGCCACGGACTGCACGCGCCCGGCGGACAGGCGGGGCTTGACCTTCTTCCACAGAACCGGGCTGACCTCGTAGCCGTAGAGACGGTCGAGGATGCGCCGGGTCTCCTGGGCGTCGACCAGACGCAGGTTCAGGGCACGCGGGTTGGCGACGGCCTCCTGGATCGCCCTCGGGGTGATCTCGTGGAAGACCATGCGGTGAACCGGGACCTTGGGGTTGAGCACCTCGCGCAGATGCCAGGCGATCGCCTCGCCCTCGCGGTCCTCGTCGGTGGCGAGGTAGAGCTCGTCGGCGTCCTTGAGCAGTTGCTTGAGCTTGCTCACCTGTGACTTCTTGTCGGGGTTGACGACGTAGAGCGGCTCGAACTCGTGGTTCACGTTGACGCCCAGACGGGCCCACGGCTCGCCCTTGTACTTCTCCGGGATGTCGTCGGCCTTCTCGGGGAGGTCGCGAATGTGTCCGATGCTGGACTCCACGACGTAGCCACGGCCGAGGTACCCAGCGATGGTCTTCGCCTTGGAGGGCGACTCGACGATCACCAGGCGGGTTCCGCCGACGTTGCCGTTCTTGGCTGGCACGCTGCTTCCTACCTCGCTGTTCCCATTCGTTCCCCGTTCACTTCCACTCGGGTTACCCGATCCGCATCGGGCACACTCCAAGTAAAGCCGCAAGGACGCACAATAAAGCCCTATGGGAGCCGACGTCCCCTGCACACCCTCGGAGACTAATCGCTGTGCTCGACTACTCCTACTTGGTTCTCCATCTTCCGCGTGGCACCTCCCGGGACGTGGCCCGGAGGATACTGACCGAACATGCAGAATACGGCGACTGGGAACTCGACCGTCTGCGACTGTATCCCGACGGCCGCCGTGACATCCGCCTGCGTCGCAAGATCATACGTGTGACCAGGACAATGTGACCTCTGTCATGGCTTTCGGCCATGCCCCTCGACGGCTTTCGACATGGCTTTGCCCGCCCCGGGCCGCGCCCCCGGAGCGGGCAAAGCTCTCGTGCCCCGCTCGATGAACGAAGATCGTCGATCTCCCCCGTCATCCGCGAAGCGTCCGGCGTCTCCCACAGATGATCGGAGGAGACATGTCTAGAGGGTTACTAACGCCTTACTTCTTGGCGAAGCGGATACGGCGCGCGGTCACGAAGAGAGCGGCGGAGGCGGCGGCCATGGCTCCGAGCAGCAGCGCGAAGAGCGAGCCCGAGTTCATCCCGGTCACCCCGATCGGCTGGGCGGCGCTCATCAGGCCGACCGGCAGCCCGGCGTCGACGGGCAGGTCCTTGCCGCCGAGCAGCGCGCCGCCCTTCCCCTGCGCGGGCCGGGGCGCCGACTGAGGCACCGCCTGGGGCGCCGACTGGGAGGTACGGGTCACCCCCACGATCCCGCCCCTCCCGAGGAGGCCGTCCACAAGACCGGCGGAGGCCGGACGCGGGCGCGAGCCGACCGGCGTCTGGGGCAGCGTGGGCAGGACTCCCTTGACGCGGCCGATCAGCCCCTTGACCGGGGCGGGAAGCACGGACAGCAGCCCTCCGACGACCCTGGGGGCCACAGCCGGGGGCGCGGCCGGGGGCGCGACGGGAGCCGGGGGGTTCCCCTTGCCGTAGGCCTGCCACACCTGACGCGCCCCGACGGGCACCCCGGCGACGGAACCGACCGGGTTCCCCACCCGGGAGCCGCCGAGGCAGCCCGCGGCAGCGTCACCGAGGGCGGCGACCGCGTTGCCGCACGCGTTCACCGGGGCCGTGATCGGCGCCGTCACCTGGTTGCCCGCCGCCACCCCGGAGGTCCCGTCGGTACGGTTGCCACCCGCGCCCCGGCCGTAACCGGCGCCGACCGAGGAACCGCCCCGGCACCCGGCGAAGGCGTCGCCCGCCACCGCGACCGCCGTACCGCACACGTTCACCGGGGCCGCGACCGGCGCCGTCACCTGGTTCCCTGAGACCACACCGGACCTGCCGGAGGTCGTGTTGCCGCCCGCGCCCCGCCCCGCGCCGAACCCGTTGATCGAGGAGCCGCCGACGCAGCCCGCGGCGGCGTCGCCCGCCACCGCGACCGCCGTGCCACAGACGTTCACCGGGGCCGCGATCGGCGCCGTGACCTGGTTGCCCGCCGCCACGCCGGAGGTGCCGGAGGTCGTGTTACCGCCCGCGCCGGGGCGGCCGGTGCCCGCGTAGCCGGTGTTCGGACGGGCGGGGACGCCGGGAACCTCGGCACCGCCCGTGCAGCCGGAGAAGGCGTTGCCGACCGCCCCGACCGCGAGACCGCAGACGTTCGCCGGGGCCGTGACCGGCGCCGTCACCTGGTTGCCGCCGAGCACCGACGACCTGCCCGAGGTGGTGTTGCCACCCGCCCCGCCGCGACCGCCGGACCCGACCACGGAGGCGCCGCCCCGGCAGCCCGCGACCGCGTCACCGAAGATCGCGATCGCGTTGCCGCAGACGTTCGCCGGCGCCGTGATCGGCGCCGTGACCTGGTTGCCGCCCAGGACGCTGGAGGTCCCGTCGGTACGGTTGCCACCGGCCCCGCCTGCGCCCCGGCCCCGCTTGACGACCGAGGCGCCGCCCCGGCAGGCCGCCAAGGAGCCGCCGACGACCGAGACGGCGTTGCCGCAGGCGTTGACGGGAGCGGTCACCGGCGCGTTGACCTGGTTGCCACCGAGCACGGACGACCTGCCCGAGGTCTTGCCGGGGATACCGCCTTTCTCGGCGGCCGAGGCGCCGCCCTGGGAGACCGCGGTCGACGTGCCTCCGACGGCCGCGGCGTTCCCGCTGATGTCGACGGGCAGGGTGATGGGAGCCTGGATCTGATTGCCGCCGCCGACCGAGTGCCTGCCGTCGGTGTCGGCGAGGGCCGTACCGCTGCCCAGGGACATGACGCCCAGCGCGAGCAGTGCCGCCGGGGCGGTGCCCTTGACCCACATACGCATGATTTATGCTCCTATGCGATTATTTATCGGTGCTTAATAGGGGAATGCCGGAAATTTCGTGATCGGCCGGAGGCCGTGCGGGGTCGGCTGAGCGCCCGTACGGCGGCGACCGTCACGAGGGATGTGTGTTCTCCGGCGGAATGATCTGAGTTCGCGACCACCGGGCCGGCGCCCGGCACGAGCGCGCGAGAGGCCCGGATCGGGGCCAGGGGAACTCAGTCAGGGGAGATGGAGGGGTCGTCCGCCGCTGTGCGGACGACCGGGGGGAACGCGCGGGCCGCAGGGACACGCCGCGCCGTCACCCGCGGGTCGTGAACGAACCGGGTGACGTCCCCCGCGCCCGGCCAGGAAAGACCGGAACCGCCACCGCCCTGGGGCACGAAACCGTTCGCGCCCGAGTTGTGGTCGGCCGACGCGGGGGTCGGGAAAGCAGGCTTCGACTGGCTGGTGAGCCCGTCCACACCCCGCCCCGCCATGGCCTCGGCGTCTCCTGACACCGAGAACCCGCCGCCGCCCGTGGGGAAGACACCGGCCTGGAAGGCCGGTCCGGGAGCGGCCGGATCGAGAACGTCGAGATGTGCCGTCTCCGTGGCCGCGGTGGTGTCCGCGATCGCCGGAGCGGCACCGAGAAGCCCGAAGACAAGCGCGAGCAACCACCCGGCGGCCACCAGGCCGCCGAGCGCGAGAACCCGCCTGACGACTGTCCGAGCACCGGCCACGAACCGTGCCATCCGGTCAGCCCGGACAACGGGGACAGTCACGCACGCGCGCTGGACGGCGGACGGGAGAACCCTCCACCGACCATGCGGCACACGCGCCACGCGAACCTCCCCGAAGCTCCCAGCCGGACCAGCCCAAGGCAAAGCCCGGCCCTCAACGGAGCGTTACGCTATCAGCACGGGGAGTCAACGTGAGAGGTTTCCTGAGGGTTTGGCCAAGAACCTCTCAGCAGGCGTCGAGGAAACGGTCAAGCACCCGCACCCCGAACTTGAGCGAGTCGACGGGCACCCGCTCGTCGACCCCGTGGAACATCCCGGAGAAGTCCAGGTCGGCGGGCAGCTTGAGCGGCGCGAAACCGAACCCGCGCACCCCCATCACGCTGAACGCCTTCAGGTCCGTCCCCCCCGACAACGTGTACGGCACCGCCAGCGCCCCCGGGTCCTCGGCCACCAGGGCGTCGGCCATGGCCCGCACCAGCGGCCCGTCGAACCCGGTCTCCAGGGCGACGTCGTGATAGACGAACTCCCTGGTCACGTTGGGCCCGAGCAGCTCGTCGAGCGTCTGGAAGAACTCCTCCTCGTAACCGGGCAGGAAACGGCCGTCGATGTGCGCGGTGGCGGTCTGCGGGATCACGTTGGCCTTGTAACCCGCCTGGAGCATGGTCGGGTTGGCGGTGTTGCGCAGTGTGGCGCCGATCATCCTGGCCAGCGGGCCCAGCTTGGCCACGGTCGCCTCGGGGTCGTCGGGGTCGAAGTCGAACCCCAGCGCCCGGGAGGTCTCGGTGAGGAAGGTCTCCACCGTCCGCGTCAGCCGTACCGGCCACTGGTAACGCCCGACACGGCCGACCGCCTCGGCGAGCTCGGTCACGGCGTTCTCGGCGTTGAGCATGGAGCCGTGCCCCGCCCTGCCGGTCGCGGTCAGCCGCATCCAGGCGATGCCCTTCTCCGCGGCCTCGATGAGGTAGAGCCTGCGCGCGTCGTCGATGGAGACGCTGAACCCGCCGACCTCGCCGATCGCCTCCGTGCACCCCTCGAAGAGGTCCTTGTGCTCGGCGGCCAGCCACTGCGCGCCGTACTCGCCCCCCGCCTCCTCGTCGGCGGTGAACGCCAGCACCACGTCCCTCGGCGGCCTGCGCCCCTCGCTGATCCGCTGCCTGACGACCGCGAGGATCATCGCGTCCATGTTCTTCATGTCGACGGCGCCACGCCCCCAGACGCAGTCGTCGGCGATCTCCCCGCTGAGCGGGTGGAGGGTCCAGTCGGCGGCGTCGAACGGGACGACGTCAAGATGACCGTGAAGGAGCAGCGCGTCACGGGAGGGGTCCTCCCCCTCGACGCGCACGACCACGTTCGCCCGGTGGCTGTCGGATTCCAGGATGCGCGGCTCAAGCCCGACCTCGGCCAGCTTCTCCGCGACGTACTCCGCCGCCGCCCGTTCCCCGGGACCCGAGTTGTCGCCCGCGTTGGTCGAGTCGATCCTGATCAGATCACGGCACAGCCCCGCGACCTCGTCCTCACCGTTGAGCGTGGTCATGGCGACTCCTTAAATCTCGTACGGCCTGCGCCTCCCATCCTGCCGTCGCCGGACACGTCTCGGCATCCCCGGCGGACCTGCCCGCATACCGATATGACGCAAGCTCAAGAGTTTGCTAACCTGATTCCGCCGACGCGGGATGACGGTCCCGCGTGCAGGCACCAAGTCCGGGTGGCGGAATAGGCAGACGCGCTAGCTTGAGGTGCTAGTGCCCTTTGCGGGGCATGGGGGTTCAAGTCCCCCCTCGGACACAAACCCTTGGCCGATATCGTCCTGGTCAGTGCTCGCACTGACCAGGACTTTTCGCTTTCCGGGGTGGTAGGTCAACCGCATCCCCAAAGCGGAGTAGATCCTGGCCTTCCGCTCGGGGTCGGCCTCGTTCAGCACCCGGACAGCATCACCCAAGGTTGCGTCCACGGAGGTGGTGTACGAGTTTGACCTGGTCACAAGAGTGGCGCCGAGAAATGGTGACGGCCATCACGTGATCCTTCGAGTAGCGAAGATCAAGTTCGAAGGAGAACCAGGCGATGGCCGTAGACAACAGTGTGGCCCCCGATTCCTGACTGGCGGAGTAGATCGAGACCGGCGATCCGGATCTGTTGCGATCCATGGCGGGAGACCATGGCCGAAGCGTTGATGTCGGCCGAGGCCGACGGCCTGTGCGGCGCCGGATACGGCGAGCGGACCGATGAACGCACCAACCGCCGCAACGGCTACCGCACCCGCGGCCGGGACACCCGCGCCGGAACCGTGAAGCTCGCCGTCCCGAAGCTCCGCTCGGGCTCCTACCTTCCCCGAGCGGCTGCTGGAGCGCCAGCGGGGGCCGAGCAGGCGCTGATCAGCGTGGTGGCCACCAGCTACCTGCTGGGCGTCTCCACCCGGCGGGTCGACAAGCTCGTCGAGCAACTCGGCATCAAGAACATCTCCAAGAGTCAGGTCTCCCAGATGGTCAAGGTGCTCAACACCCAGGTGGAGGCGTTTCGCACCCGCGCGTTGGACGGCGGGCCGTATGCCTTTCTCTGGCTGGACGCCCTGACCCAGAAGGTCCGCGAAGGCGGCCGGATCATCAACGTGCACGTCCTGGTCGCCACGGCCGTGAACGCAGGCGGCAACCGGGAGATCCTCGGGCTGGAGGTCACCTCGGCCGGGAACGGCGCCGGCTGGCTGAGGTTCCTGCGGGGCTTGGTGGCCCGGGGGCTGGGCGGGGTGCAGCTGGTCGTCTCCGACGCCCATCCTGGCCTGGTCGAGGCGATCGGCGCGACCTTGGCGGGCGCGTCCTGGCAGAGATGCCGCACCCACTACCTGCGCAACCTCTTGACGACCGTACCCAAGTCGGCGCAGCCGTGGGTGGCCACCCTGGTGCGCACCATCTTCGACCAGCCTGCCGCCGAGCAGGTACGCGCTCAGCATGCCTGGGTGATCGACGCGCTGGGGGCCAGGTATCCGGCCGCATGCGAGCACCTGGAAGCCGCCCGCGAAGACCTGCTGGCCTTCACCGCCTTTCCCGAAGGAGACCTGGCGGCAGGTCTGGTCGAACAATCCGCAGAAGCGGTTGAACAAGGAGATCCGCCGCCGTACCGACGTGGTCGGGATCTTCCCGGATCGGGCCGCGGTTGTCCGGCTGGTCGGTGCGGTTTTGGCCGAGCAGACCGATGAGTGGACCGAGGCCCGCCGCTCCATGGGGCTCGACATCCTGGCCAAATGCCGGATGCGCGTTCTTGCGAGCGACACACCGGCCCACAACCCGCTACCGCAGACACTTACCGCTTAACCTGCAGAAACAGGATCACGCGAAGGTCAGCTCATACACCACTTCACTGGACGTGACCCCTTAAAAGCCGTTGTCTTACCGAATGTAGTTCCTGCGTTTCCGCTGGTGAGCCCAGGGTGTTCGCAGCGAACGCGGTTTACGTCCACGTCGGTGACCCACAATCGGGCGCCGGGGTGCGGGCGTTCCTTCCGCACGACCAGCCCCGTCCCACACGTCCTCGCCGACGGTGCCGTCGGCTTCGACGGTCGGGGTCCACGCGCTCGCGGGAACCCCGAACCGGCACAACAGCGCGCCTGGGCGGGCGCCTACCGCAGGATGGGCCTGCCCTCAAGCACCGCCTTCAGGATCTTCAGGCTGTCGCCGATTCCGTCCTCTTCGAGGAACTCAGGCAGGACCGCCTCCGCCACGCTGGTGACCTTGCCTTCCCCGCCGAGGTAGACAGCGGCATTGGCTCCCTCGGCGTACTCGTCCAGGTGACCGCGAACACAGGTGTCGGTCGTTGGCTTGCCGGCGAAGTAGATACAGCCCCGGCCGCCCATCTCAAGCCAGGTGTGTGCAGACACCGGCCCTTTGACGACGAGGGCGGCCGGGTCGTACAGCGAAGTCGCGAGAAGGTTCCGGACGGTCAAAGACCGGCCGACGAACAGGCAACTGTCCCAGAGGCACACCAGATCCTGTGCCACGACCGAGCCGGTGACGTAGAGCGAAGTGTAGACATCCGCGTTGCAAAAGGTGAGGGGACCGCTGACGGTCAGATCGCCATCGATGACGTAGACCGTGTCCTCGTCCTCGCAGGGCGTGTTGCCCAGCGCCAGTGCACCGTCGATCGTCAGGTCACCGCGGTGGACGTAGAAATGTTCGGGTTCCTCACCGAAATAGTCGTCGACATCCCAGCTGGTGCGGTTGCTCGCTTCGGCCATGTCGTACTGCTCCAGCGCCTCCTCAACTGGCACGGCATCCCAGTTTGCGGTGGGCGATTCGAGAAACATGCCTCTCCCTTTCGACAGTGGGGTCATCGGCGGGTGGTCGCCGCCGCAGCGTTCGATAGCTGCCGTGATCCTCCCTCACAGCTACGACAGCATGCTGACGGGCGATCCGAGTGAAGGTCACTTCTCCGAGTTCCTTCATCCGAGCGTCGCCCGTCGCAGGTCACGATCCGTCCGAGCCCTGCTGCCGAAGGCGTCGATCCCGAGGTCCAGACCTGTCGCGGCGTTGTCAGACGCAGGACGTAGGCTCCCGGTCCGATGAGGTGCGACCACAGGCGTGGCACATGCGCGATGACGGCTGGCGACGGGACTGTGAAACTGGCGGCGTCGCGGACCGGGGCCAGGCCCAAACTGCGCGCGGACCTGTTCGCGGTGCTGGAGAGGTCGCTGCTCCGGCGCGGCTCGCAGGCCAACACCGCATTTACCGACACCGATCAGTTCGTCCGTCACCTTCGGCGGGACTCCGCGAAATCCAGTACCGCAGCGACCTGATCGACGGATGCCTGAGAAGCCGTTGTCGTGCCGACCTCGGCGTCGGGTTACAGGACTTGGTTTCCTGGCAGGGCGATTTCTGTGCTGTCCGCGCATGCGAGCAGGGCCCCTTGGAATCTCAGTGGTTGTCGAAGCCGAACGGGAGGTCCAGGAGGCCCTGTTGCCACGGTTGTACACGGTCGCGGCGGGCGAGTCCGGTCCGTTCCACCGTGAGTGTGACTGCCTCGCGCGCATGTACGGGAACGCGGAGGGCCAGCCGGTCCGGGCACGCGTGTACCCGTCGGACATGACCGACGCCGAGTGGCGGGCGATGCCAGCCGATTTCCCGGCCTGGACCTGCGTCTACGCGTTCTTCCGCCGCTGGCGCGGCCAAGGCCTGGCCGGCGAGTTCCACGACCGGCTGCGCGCGGTGCCGCATCGCCGAGGGCCGGGCGGTGGAGCCGACCGCGGGCAACATCGATGCGCAGTCGGTCAAGGCCGCCGCCTCGGTCCGGTCCGCGACGCGCGGCTACGACGGCGGCAAGAAGATCAACGGCCGAAAGCGGCACATCGTCGTGGACACGCTCGGGCTGCTGCTTCAGGTGCTGGTCGGCCAGGCTTCGCCAAGGCCCTTGAGGCTTGATCAGCTTGGTCTTGTACAAGCCGATCTGTGCCTCCATCAGGGCGTTGTCGAGCGCATCTCCGACGGTACCGACGGAGGCATCGATCCCGGCCGCCAGCAGATGGGTGGTGAACCGGAAGGAGGTGTGGTGAAGGGGACCTGGCTCCGGTCGAGGCTCTCAGCCGAGCAGGGTGTGGGCAAAGCCGATCAGGGCGCCTGCCGCGATGTACCAGGCGTTGTTGAGCCGGGTCTTCCACAGCAGCACCAGCGTGGCCAGAGCGATGGCCGCAGTCAACCCGTCGACGATCGCGGTCCGGCCGAGCTCATACGACACTCCGGCCATCAGGGCGAGCGCGGCGGTGTTGAGGCCGTCCAGCAGGGCGGCGGTCCAGGCCCGTGAGCGCAGCCAGTCGGTGAGCCGGGTCAGCAGGCCGACGAAGAGGAAGGAGGGCAGGAAGATCGCCACGGTGGCGAGGAACGCGCCGATGGGCCCGGCGACGAGGTAGCCGATGAAGGTGGCGGTGGTGAAGACCGGGCCCGGGGTGACCTGGCCGATGGAGACGGCGTCGATGAGCTGCTGGTTGGTGATCCAGCCGAGCCGGTCGACGAAGTCTCCGCGCAGGAAGGCCAGTAGCACGTACCCGCTGCCGTACAGCACTGAGCCGATCTTCAGCATGGTGAGGAACAACTGCGCCAGCTGCCCGCCGGTTGGATCGGGAAAGACCGGGGAGCCGCCGAGGCCGAGCAGCGGCAGGGCCAGCATTCCTTGGGGGGAATCGCGGCGTAGCCGGCGGGCCAGCCGGACGGCCGCAGCCGACAGGGCGCCGGTGGCCAGGATCAGCAGTTCGTTGACGCCCAGCAGGTAGGCGGCCAGGGCGGCGACCGCCAGCGCGCCGAGCCAGATGTTCTTGACGACGGTGCGGAGCAGGCTGAACAGGGCGTGCGCGATGATCGCGATCACCACCGGGACAATGCCGTACAGGATGCCCTGGATGGCGGGGGTGTGGCCGTAGGTGACATACGCCCAGGCCAGTGCGGTGACCATGAGCGCGGCCGGGAGGATGAAGCACACGCCTGCGGCGAGCAGGCCGCGCCGGCGGGCCCGGTCGTAGCCCAGGTGGATGGCCAGTTCGGTGGAGTTGGGGCCGGGGATGAGATTGGTGGCGCCCATCAGGTCGACGAACCGCTGGTCGCTGACCCAGCCGCGGCGGCGCACCAGCTCGTCGCGCATCATCGCGGTGTGCGCGGCCGGGCCGCCGAAGGCGATCGTGCCCAGTTTGAGGAACACCAGCGTCACCTCCCGCAGGCGGCGCCGGGCTGCTTCGCGGTCGGGGTCGCCTGGGTCGTTCGAGGTGCCGTTCGGGCTGGGTGGTTGCGGGCTCACGGGAAACCGGTGTCTTTCTTACACGGGCCGATATCGGTTATCGGTGTTCGCTGTCGGGTCAGGGGGCCGGTGAGGTGGGGCCGGCCGTGATCGTGTGGTCCAGATGATCGCGGACGGCTCGGGCGGTCTCGGCGGCGTCGGCGGGATCGCTGCGCTGCGGGGCGTTGAGGAAGGCGGTGCCGCGCAGCGCGTGCGAGGCCGGGCGCGGGTACAGCCAGGCGTGGAAGTGCTGAACGCGGTCGCGGGTGGAGACCAGGTGGACGCGTTCGGCGTCGGTCGTGGCGCGCAGCGCGGTGTCCAGCCGGGTGAGCAGAGCGCCGAAGGAGGCCGACTCGTCCGGCGTCATCTCGGCGAAGTCGATGAAGTGCCGCCGTGAAGTGATCTTCAGGGCGCCGGGCATGGTGGTCTCGGCGGGCCCCTGCCCGACCAGCCAGTGCTCGTCGCTGTGAACCCATCCGCCGATCGGGTCCTGGCCGCCCTCCTGCAGGTGGCAGTAGGGGCATTCGCGCTCACCGGTCATGGCTCCTCCTGGAGACGGGTCGATACTCGCCGACGACGCCGCCGAGCATGAGGGGAAACGCGGGGCAAGGTGCACAGCGGGACCGGTGCGGCGGGCCGGTTCTGCGGCGATCAGCGCCGATCATCTGGCGGACGCCGCTCACGGCGGGCCGGGTGCCGTCGTGGGCCCGGTCAGGGTGGCCAGCCGGTCGACGCGCTCGGCGAGCAGGGCCAGGACGTCCTCGAAGATCTCGTCGGTGTCGACGGGGCCGGGGTCGGGGATCGACCAGTGCACCTGTCGCAGGCCCGGGGCGAGGTGTTCGTAGGCGTTGTCGCAGACGGCGACGACCAGATCGTGGGGGGTGAGCACGTCGCGGACGTCGGCGGTGCCGTGCCGCTCCAGGCTCAGCCCGTGACGGCGGGCGGTGTCGATGGCGCGGGGGTTGAGACGGGGACCGGGTTGGGTGCCGGCGGAGGTGACCGGGACGGCGCTGCGTGATGTCCAGAGCGCGGCGGCCAGGGGGGAGCGGGCGGCGTTGCGGGTGCACACGAACACCACCCGCGGCGCTGTGACGACCCGGCGCTGGTTCAGGGCCTCCAGGGCTGAGGGGATCAGCCGGATGTAGACGCGGCGGCGGTCGGCGTGGGAGCGGCCGCGGGTGATGAGGCCCACCTGTGTCAGTACACGCAGGTGGTGGGACAGCAGGTTGGACGGCAGGTCCAGGGCGTGGCCCAGCTCTCCAGGCGACAGGTCGCCGACGGCCAGGGCGTCGATGATCGCCAGCCTGGCCGGGTCGGCCAGGGCCTGGTGCAGGGCGAGGCGCTCGGGCGACACCCTTCCTTCAATGTCCATTGAGTCAATGGTGGCTGAGGTGTTTTCATGAGTCAACGCCGCACCTGATCACCACGCCCCGCACCCCCCTCACCCCGTTCGCCGACACCCTCAGGGGGCCGTCGGACCCGCACCCCCAAGGCGTTCACGGCATGGACCCGGTCGTCGACGGCCACCGGCAACCCCATGCACTCCAGCGACATGACGACGGAAAGGATTTCTTATTTCCCCTACTCGTAAAAAATGGGACCGAAAATAGAATCCCCGCCTTTTTGCCGCATCGCGAAGCCATCGGTACAGGCGATTTGTCGCGCGACCGGCCCCGCCCGGCGCCATATTGACGCGTCAACGGAAGCTGCAGCTCAGAGGCGAATTTTTCGCGCCTTGATTCGAAAGACGTGGCACGCTTCCGCAAAAATATGCGCAATTTCCCTCTTTCCTTGCTCATCTCTTAAGCCTATTTTTCGGATATCACCCCCACCGTCCAAGATTGGGGCGTCCGTGATGAGCCAAACCCTCTTCTCTCCAGGCCGAAAATCCCTGCGCGAAACCATCGCCGAGGCCTCGGTCACCACCAAGCTCTACTGGCTGCTGCGCATCGGGGTAGGCATCGAGTTCATCGGGCACGGCTGGGCGGGCCTGAGCCGCTCACGGGCCTGGCTGCCCTACTACGACCTGTTCGGCATCTCCTCCGACGTCGCCCTGAACTACCTGATGTACGTCACCGGCGCCATCGACATCACCATCGGGCTGCTCATCCTGTTCTGGCCCGCCCGCATCCTGCTGCTGCACACCACCGTGTGGGGCATCTTCACCGCCCTGCTACGCCCCACCGTCGGCGAAGGCTGGTGGGAGTTCCTCGAGCGCGGCGGCAACTACGGCATGCCACTCGCACTGCTGATCATGGCCGGCTGGGGCGGCTGGTCACTGCGCCGCTGGCTGCAGCGCGTGGATGAGCCCGCCGCCATCTCCGACCGCACCCTCATCGCCATCCACTGGGCCATGCGCGGCGGCCTGGCCCTGCTGCTGATCGGCCACGGCGGCTTCGGCGCCTTCGAGCACAAACGCTACTGGTATGACTTCTTCGCCTTCTTCGGCCTCGGCAAGACAGCCGTGGACTCGGCCAACCTGATGGTGCTGGTCGGCGCCTTCGAAATCCTGCTTGGCCTGGCGATCCTGGTAAAGCCGTGGCGGTCGCTGCTGTTGTTCGTCCTGGTCTGGAAACTCGGCACCGAACTGCTGCGTCCGCTGGTCGGCCAGGAGTGGTTCCAGTTCGTCGAACGCGACGGCGACTACGTGCTGCCGATCACGCTGTATGTCAGCGCCGCCGCCTACGCCCTGGCGCGCACCCGCACCGAACCGCTGTCCCCGCCGACTACGGCGGCACCCGGCGCCCCCGCCTGACCCGCTCCCCTGACCGCTCCTCGTTCCGCTCACCCGCCGCACCGATCACCGAACCGTCGGTGCCGATTTCGCCACCCCAGGCATGCGCGCTTCGCCTCCTGGTACGGCGAGCCGCCGGGCCGGCCACTGCGTCCTCTATGACCGGCCCCGCAGCCTTCCCTCCTCACGAAAGGTCACCTCACCCATGTCACCTGACCGTCTCGGTCCCCGCCAGAACATCGCCCGCCGCCTCCTGCCGCCCCTCTTGGCCTGCGCCGCCCTGATCACCGTCGGCACACCGGCCGCGGCGGTCACCGTGACCACACCAGCGGGCCCGCTGTCCGGCGTGACGGCCAACGGCCACGTCGAAACCCACCCCGGCCCAGGACGCCCCGTGGTGCTGGCCACCATTGACGTCGGCCTCAACCCCCGCGCGGTCGCCTTCACCCCCGGCTGGCGCCAGGCGTATGTCGCCAACGCCGGATCCAACACCGTCTCGGTCATCGACGTGCGCCGCCGCGCCGTGATCGACACCATCGACGTCGGTGCCTTCCCCTACGGCGTCGGCTTCGTCCGCCACGGCGCCTTCGCCTACATCGCCAACCGCGACTCCGACGAGGTGTCCGTCATCGACACCGCACACCGCAAGGTCATCAAGACCATCCCCGTCGGCGACGCCCCCCGCTGGGTGGCGATCGCCCCCGACGGCCGCTTCGCCTACGTCAGCAGCACCGGCTCCGGAGCGGTCACCGTCATCGACACCGCCACCCACACCGTCACCGCCACCATCACCGTCGGTCGCTCCCCCAGAGGCATCGCCTTCACCCCCGACGGCCGCACCGCCTACGTCGCCAACTCCGACTCCGACACCGTCTCAGTCGTCGACACCGCCACCCGCACCGTCACCGCCACCATCACCGTCGGCGACGAGCCCCGCGGCGTCCTGGTCACCCCGAACGGCCGCACCGTCTACGTCAGCAACACCATCGGCGGCACCGTCTCGGTCATCGACGCCCGCACCAACGCCGTCACCGCGACCATCACCGTCGGCGCCAACCCGCGCGGCTTGGCCCTGCACACCGGCAACCGCATCGCCTACGTCGCCAACTCCGGCTCCGACAGCGTCTTCACCTTCGACACCCGCACCAACACCGTCCTGGGCGAGGTCGCCGTCGGCGACGACCCCCGCTGGACCGCCTCCGGCCCCGGCGGCACCTTCCTCTACGTCACCAACACCGGCTCCCACAGCGTCTCGGTACTCACCCTCGCCCGGTGACCCCATCCCGCAGAAGGGGCGCTCCATCTGACGATGCACGGGGACCGTAACCCAGCCCCTCCAGGGACGTACCCGCCGCACCCGACCCCACGACCTCATGGCCGGGTGCGGCGGACGTCCGGTTCCCCCACCGGCCAGGCACCGCATGAAGATCGAGTGATCGGCGTGCCGAACAGGAGCCATGGCCCTGCCCCGGAATTGGGGTTTCGGCGTCGTGGGTGTTACCGGCGTCGCGTCGCCAGGCCCCGGTTGGCCTGCCAACGGGCCATCGCCTCGGGGACACGCGAGCGTAGCGGGCCGGCAAGGCGACCGAGGTGTGGCCGGAGTAGACCAGCAGAGTGGAGGTGTTGGCGCCGTCTTCGGCGGCGTGGGTAAGAGCGGAGTGGCGCAACCGCTGCAGGGCCCACGGTCCGCCCGCACGTTGGGCATGGCGGTCTCGAAGCGTTCGGCGACCAGGGCGCGCAAGGCGATGCCGTAGACGCGGGCAGCGTTGGCGTTGGCGACCTGAGTGAGAAACGCACCCGCCGCTTCCAGCGCCAGAGCGGCCGACGGCGATTACAGGCGGTGGAGCGACCCCCCGGTGCCCTCCCACGGGCTATCGCAGACAAGCAGCGAGAGTCGCCCCGTTAATCTCCCGGGACGGGATCGACGTCACCCCAGGCAATCATTCACTATCTGCGATAACAACCCTTAGCGTTCGATCTCGCAGAAATACCGGTCAGACACCATGTTCTCTCATCCGCCGACCGCGAGCGCGGCCGCGACGGCGGGCGTCCCCGGCGTTCGACAACGACGTGATCATCTACGCTCGGTCGCTGTACGAGCGCGGCGTGGCCGTGCCCTACACCGCAGGGCTGACCAGTCCTGTTTGGTAAGCGATGACGACCAGTTGCGCACGGTCGCGCGCACCCAGTTTCGCCATCGCGCGACTGACATGGGTGCGCGCGGTGGCCGGACTGAGAAACAACTCGGCACCGATCTCATGGTTGCTCAGGCCCTCCCCCACCAGGGCAAGCACTTGGCGCTCGCGCTCGGTCAGCACTGCGAGCCGGTCCTCCGCGGCACGGACAGCCGTTCGTCGCGCCGTGAACTGGCCGATAAGGCGTCGGGTGATCCGCGGCGCGAGCAGCGCGTCTCCGGCGGCGATCACCCGGATGGCATGCAGGAGTTCGGCAGGCCCGGCGTCTTTGAGCAGGAAGCCGCTGGCACCGGCCTGCAAGGCGTCGAAGACATAAGCGTCGGTGTCATAGGTGGTGAGGATGAGGACCCGGACCTGCTCCAACCCGTGCGTCCCGGCGATCTGGGCGGTGGCCTGGATCCCGTCCACCTTGGGCATACGGATGTCCATCAGCACGACGTCGGGGCGGATGGCGCGGGTCCACTCGACGGCTTCGTGACCGTTGGTGGCTTCTCCCACCACAGTGATGTCGTCCTCAAGGTCGAGCAGAACCCTGAACCCGGATCGCACGAGACCCTCGTCGTCGGCGAGCAACACCTTGATCGGAGCGTTGGTCAACGGTGAGACGGCCGCTGTGTTCATAGGCTTGACCCGGTCGGTGTGAGGGGCAGCCGTGCCTTGACTTCGAACCCGCCGCCTGGAAGGGGCCCGGCGTCGAGTTCTCCGCCCAGCAGTTGACAGCGCTCGCGCATGCCGACGATCCCGCGGCCGGGTTCGACCGAGTTGCCCGTGCCGCTCGGATGCCGGGCGGCACGGCGGCCTTCATCCGTCACGCGGATCTCCAAGGCGTCGATCCCGGGGCTCAGCGCTACGGTCACCCGAGTCGGACCGACGTGGCGGATCACGTTGGTGATCGATTCCTGAAGGATTCGGTAGGCGGCACCTCCCACCGCGCTGGGCAACGGCACCGAGGGCAAGGTCTCCTCAAGCGTGATGTCGAGCCCGGCCTCACGTGCCTTGGCGGCCAGTTCGTCGATCTGCCCCAGCCCGGGGTACGGCGCCCGCCCGTCACCGTCGTCGTCACGGAGCACCCCGAGAATGGCCCGCATCTCCCGCAGCGCCCGGGAACTGGTCTGCTCGATGGTTCGCAGCGCCTCGCGCGCCACTTCCGGCCGCTTGTCGAGTACGTGCGCGGTGACACCGGACTGGACGTTGATGATCGCTATGGCGTGGGCGACGGTGTCGTGGACCTCGCGCGCGATCCGGAGCCGTTCGGCGTCCACACGCGCCCGCGCTTCCTCCTCGCGAGTCCGTTCGGCCAGCTCAGCGCGCTCCTTGGCTTCGGCCGCGATGACCTGTCGGGACCGGACGGACTCGCCGAGGGCCGCGCTCATGACCGACGCGCCGATCCGGAACCACACCCAGCCGATGGCGGCGCGTGGCTCGATGTCAGCCGCGGCGACCAGCCAGGCGATGGCGAGCACCGAAGTACCGACGCCGGCGATCACCAGCGACCGGCGCCCGTCCCCATAGGCTGCCAAGGTGTACAGGGCGACGTAGAGCCCGAGCCAGCCAGGTCCGTCCGGGAAGTCAAGGCCGTAGTACACCAAGCTGGCGAGGGCGGTGGTGACGAACACCGGCAACGGCCATCGGCGGCGGGCGGCGACGGCCACGCCGCTCACGACCAGCAGGACATATCCCAGGTTTCCGAGGTCGGTAAGGGGTCGCTGCACCACCTCGCCGGCGTTTCGGACGATCGTGCCCTGAACCTGCGTCACGGTGATGAAGAGCGCGAGCAACACCTCCTGCACCAGCGCAGGCAGACGCAACGACACCACGCGGTGTTTCATCCCGCGATCCTACGGTTCCCGCACGTGAGACCACTCCGCCCAGATGCGCGACCGCATACGACGACGGATGTAGCCAGGCACGAGGTGTCTACGCAGAACTGCGTAGACACTGCCGTCCGCTGTCGGAGGCCGCGACCGCCTCGACGGCACGATGATCGATTCCGCGAGCGCTGAACACGCTACCGACAGAAAGGATCCTCATGTCCATCCGTCACTCGCTAGCCACCGCCGCAGCCGCCCTAATCGGAATCGTGGGACTCGCCACACCGGCAGCCGCGCACGTTCTGGTCCAGCCCGTCGGTGCATACACCTTGACCTCCGGGCGTCTCTGGACTGTGGTGGCCGCTCTGCTGGGACTGCCCGGCGTAGTCATCGGCGGGCTGGCTCTGGCCCGCTCCGCCGATCGTATCGGTGCCGACACCGGGAGAAAGAGGGCCATCGTGGCCCTGGTGGCAGGGCTGGCCTGCATGGTCATCGGCGGGCTGGTCGTGGCCGCCGCCGAAGGTGGTCCCGGCACCGGCTACGGAATAGTCGGGGGCTTCGTGGATCTGGCGATCGGGCTGATCGCCATGGTCCTCGGTGGGCTGGCTCTGACACGCTCCCGTCACACAGCCTGACCCGGCCTTGAGGCCGGGCCAGTGCCCGTGTCGTTCTTCAACGGCACCTCCTGGTTCGTGCTCGACCTCGGACGTGCCGTATCGGAACGATCACAGCTTCGAGAACAGCCTCTCCGTCTCGCGAATAGGCCTCACTCCCAACTCCTGCAGGCGTTTCCGCAGGAGCGCCGCCGTGTTTCGTGCCTGGTCGCGGCGGTTCAGGCGGAGTTGGAGGCGGATGATGCGCCGCCAGGTCTCCTCAGGGTCCGGGTTGAGGACGATGATCCGTTCGAGGACGTCGAGAGCGGCTTCCGGGTCGTCCCGTTCCTGGAGTTCGGCGAGTTGGCTGAGCACGTCGGCCTGGATCCGCGCGGGCCAGGTGACGGCGGTGTTGGCGATGAACGCCTTGAGCGCGGCCCAGATCCGCTCGACCGGGTTGTCGTGCGGGCTGTAGCGCGCCCCGTAC
>NZ_JBEXZT010000027.1:0-100243 GCF_040631275.1 Streptosporangium sp. NPDC020145
GCGGCGGGTCACAGCAGCGATCAGTAACGATCAAGCACATCAGGGGGTCAGAATTCAGGCGACGTCAGAGGGTCAAGATTCAGCCGTCGTTGACAGATGTGAGGTCAGACTTCCGAGGTCACCTCGGAGACGGCGGATCCACTCGATGGGGAAGGCCTGATCGAGCCGCTCCTTGCTGATCCCCGGTGTCCCCTTCTTCGTCGGCGGGAGGCGCACACCGTTCTGTATCGTCAGGCGGTTTCCAGGAGCCGGGCAGGTCAGTAAGGCGAGGCGTTGGCACGTCCGGTGCGGCTTCTCGGCCTCACTCGCTGGTGTGGATCACGCCCTTGATGGGCTTCCGTGCTGTTCGTACGGTGAGAGCCGCGAACGCTTCGAGAAGCGCCTCTCGCCTTTCTGGGATTCGAGGGTGACCGCTGTCGCGTACTTGGGCGTTCGGTCTGCGGTCTTGGAGGACCTCTCGATCAGGCCGGGCACCTCCAAGCTCGTCCGGCCGCGGCGTGGCCGGTGCGGAGGCCGACCGGATCGCCTCGTATGCGATGCCGGGGCGCGGCGGCCGGTCCTCGACGCGGTCGTTGGCCCCTTGGAGAAGGTCATGTAGGTGGCTCTGGGCACGCTCGTCCACCCGCTCTCGGTGGCCGGCGACAGTTTGGATGGCGCAACGGCCGTTCTCGTCCCGGGTGATGCGGGCCGGTGTGGGGAACGCGTGGGCGATCTCCTCGCTGGGCAGGCCACCGATCACGCGTGGGGTCGGCCCGCCCGGCCCCGGCCCCGGGGAAAAGCACGGGGCGGTAGCCGACGAACGTCGGTGCCGACACGCCGTCATCGGTCTTGCCGGGATCGGTTCTTCGTTGATGGCTGAGTTGACCGTCGAGTCGGCCGACGGCGGGGCGCATCGATTCTGGAAGGTGGTCGGGTGGCGGAGCGGGTCGATCCTCCACGGTCCAACTGGTCGGTCGGCTTCGCCGGAGGGGCGAGCGGCCATGACGTCACCGTCTCCCGGTCGAGGCTTCGGTCGGCTCGAAGTCGCCGGTGAATCGGGCCGACTCGACGACAGTCCGTGCCGACCAACCCGTAGGACGGCCTCGGTGCCGGTCATGCCCATTGGATCCGGCCGCCGGTCCAGATCTGGGTGGTCAATCGTTGGTCTGCGGGACCTCGTCGTCCCCGGGTACCCGCCGGATCTCGATCTTGGACCCGCGAGCCACCGGGACCCGCTTGGCCCATTCGACCGCCTCCTGCTTCGAGGCGACGTCGAGCATGAAGAAGCCTCCGAACAGCTCCTTGGTCTCGCCGTACGGTCCGTCCGTGACCACCGGGGTCTCGCCGCTGAAGTCGACCACGACGCCCTGGCCCGGATCGTCCAGCCCTTCCGCCGCCAGGAGAACACCGGCCTTGACCGCGTCCTCGATGAATAGGCGGGTCGTGGCCATCATCTCGTCGATATCGGCCATCATGGCCGCGTTCGACTCGTCGGTGCCCCGCATGATCAGCAGGTACTTCGACATCGCGTTCTCCTCGTCCGTCGGGGCCGCCTCTCGGCTCTCTCATCTACACGTCGAATGAGCGGCCTGCGAATCGACACGGTCTCGGAGAAATCTCTCGTCGCGACGTGGCTGATCTTTCCGGTCCGCGTTTCACCCGCCGAAGTGACCCCTGCGCGATGGCCGCGGTGATTGAGCCCCGGTTTTCGGGGCGGGAATCTGCGAGCACAGCAGGATGCGCATCGCGACAGCGGGGGCGGCCAGAAGCGACGTGAGGATGGCCGGAGGCGACGCGGGGGTGGCCAAGAGCGACGAAGGGACAGCCAGGGGCGATGCGGGGCGGACTGGAGCGGGGTGCAAGCCCGGATGGCGTGGGGACGGCCAGGAACGACGAGAGGGCAATCAGGAATGACATGAGGATGGCGGGGGCCTGGGGGTGCATCGGATGGTAGGGGTAGCCAGGGTGAGGCGCAGATGCGCCGGGTGGTGCGGGGTGAACAGAAGTGACGGAGAGGTGATGCGGGGGCGGCTGGGAGTGAGGAGCGGCGCGCCGGGCGATGTGAGGGTGGCCAGAGGCAACGAAGGGACGGTCAGGGGCGATGCGTGGGAGTGGTCGGAGATGAGGAGCGGGCCGGATGGTGTGGGGATGGCCAGGGGCGACGAAAAGGCGATCAGGAATGACACGAGGGTGACCAGGGGCGACGTGAAGTTGCCAAGGGCGATGCGAGGGGTGAACAGGAGTGACGTGGAGGCGATCAGGGGCGATGGGAGCGGCTGAGGGCGAGGCGCAGACGCGCAAGGTGATGTGAGGTGGCTAGGGGCGATGAAAGGACGGTCAGGGGGATGCGGGGGAGCGGTCGGAGATGAGGCGCGGGCCGGGTGGCGTGGGGACGGCCAGAAGTGACGCGGGGGTGTGTCGGGTGGTGCGGGAGTAGCCAGGGGTGAGGCGCAGGGCGCCGGGTGGTGTGAAGGCGGCTAGGGGTGACGCGGGGGTGTGTCGGGTGGCGCGGGGGTAGTCAGGGGTGAGGCGGCAGGGCGCCGGGTGGTGTGAAGGCGGTTGGGGACGGCGCCAGGGTGTGCCGGGTGGTGGGGCTTGGGTCGTTGGGTTGCTCGTCCGGGGGTAGTTGATTTTGAAGTTCTGGTTAATGTTCTGCGATTCCATCGGCTGCTGTTCTGCTCGGTGAAGACGGTGTCGCCGCTCCTGGTGGTCCTGTGCACGGCCTGTGCGTGCCTGTGGTCACTTCACGGCAGGCCTGGATTTAAATATGGTTTTCACCATATTGGGGCATAGTTCACTATCTGCGGTATTTAATCGTTTCATCCGGCGAATGAACGTGTCGTGAGGATGAGAACGGCATGACAGAAGCCTGACAACGGTATGAAAACATCCCAAATATCGCTACAGGCAGGCGCGGTTCCATGACCCAGTGCAGGGGGTCGGTGCGCGGAGGAGAGGGCTCCGCCCGCGGGTGTGTGTCGTGATCTTCCAGCCACCCGGAGAGGGGGGTATCGTGGGTGTCACACGAGCAGGCCTCCGCGATCTATCAGATTTTCTTAAAGATCCCGTGTAGAACTCCTCGATGGACGGGTGCTCTCGCCCGCCAACAGACTCCCTTCCTGAGATCCAGCAGCGGACCCGAACGATTGGGACCGCCTCACAGGAAGCGCGATCTATGGCGAATCGATCCCGGAGAGTGGCGCCCGTAGGGCTCGCGCTCGTCCTGGCCCTCGTGACGGCGGGCTGCAACGCGAACTCGCAGTCCAGCTCGCAGTCCACCGGGCCGACGAAGGACAAGAACGCGACGGCGCTTGAGTCCGTGCCGAAGGGCCAGACTCTGCACTACCTCTCGCGGCGCGCGAACGAGTCCTTCGAGACAGCCAACGCGCAGATGGTGCCGACCAGCCGGTTGCGGTGGGTGCACCGTGGGCTGACGTCGTGGCAGACGTTCCCGGACAAGGACACGGTCCTCGTGCCGGACCTCGCCACCGACACCGGTACGACGGACGACGGCGGCAAGACGTGGACCTTCACGCTGAAGGAGGGCCTGAAGTTCTCCGACGGCAGCCCGATCACCGCGCAGGACGTGAAGTACGGCATCGAGCGGTCGTTCGCGCCGATGTTCCAGGGCGGCCTCGGTTACCACAAGACGCTGCTGGTCGGTGGCGCCGACTACGACGGCCCGTACGACGGCAAGAAGCTCGACTCCATCGAGGTCGTCGACGACCGCAAGATCGTCTTCCGTCTGGCGCGCCCGTTCGGCAACTGGCCGTGGATCGTCAGCATGCCGGCCTTCGCGCCGGTGCCCGCCGCGGCCGACACCAAGCCGGAGACGTACGGCGAGCGCCCGGTCGCCAGCGGCCCGTACCAGGTGACGAGCTTCCGCAAGGGCTCGCAGGCCGTACTGGAACGCAACCCGAACTGGAAGGCCGACACCGACCAGGTACGGCTCGCCGGTCCGGACAAGATCGTCCTCGACATGGGCCTGAACAACGACACGATCGTGCAGCGCCTCATCGACGACAAGGGCGCGGACAAGAACGCGATCAGCAACGCGCTCATCTCGCCGTCGCAGTTCCAGCGGATCGAGTCCGACCCGTCGATCTCCAACCGCATGGCCAACAGCCCGTCGGGCTACTTCCGCTACCTCGCCATGAACGTCAAGCGCCCGAGCCTCTCCGACGTCCGCGTCCGGAAGGCGATCAACTACGCGATCAACAAGGCCGAGCTGCAGAGCGTGTACGGCGGTCCGAAGTTCGGCGGCCAGATCACCTCGACCATCATGACGCCCGGCATCCCCGGCCGCACCGAGTACAACCTGTACGACGGCGGCGAAACCGGCAACGTCGACAAGGCGAAGGAGCTGCTCACCGAGGCCGGGGTCTCCGACCTGAAGCTCACGCTCACCTACCCGACCGACGTGAGCGCGATCGAGGAGAAGGAGGCCCAGAGCATCAAGAACTCGCTGGCGCGGATCGGCGTCAAGGTCGAGCTCAAGGGCCTCGACGGCGACACCTGGTTCGAGCTCATCTCTTCCGACGACGGCGACTACGACATGACGACGAACGGCTGGGGAGCGGACTTCCCGAGCGGCATGAGCACCATCCAGCCGCTGTTCGCGTCGAGTGAGATCGGCGACGGCGGCGGCAACGCCTCCAAGTACTCCAACCCCAAGGTGGACGCCGCGATCGACGCCGCCGTCGCGGAGCCGGACCTCGGCAAGGCCGCCACGATGTGGGCCGCGATCGACAAGCAGATCATGGAGGACGCCCCGATCGTGCCGATCCTCGTGCAGCGCACGCAGGCCCTGGCCGGTTCGAAGATCATGAACTACTTCATCCCCGCCTACCCACCGTTCGCGAACGAGTTGGTCGTCGGTGTCGGCAGCTGAGATCCGGCAGGCGGAGGGCCGGGGCACGTCGGCCCTCCGCCGCTTCCTCAGGAAGCGGTCCGGCGTCGCCGGCCTGGTCATGCTGGTCGTGCCGCTCGTCGCGGGACTCTGCGCCCCGCTGCTCGTGTGGATCGAGGGACAGGACCCGAGCACCCTGCACACCGACCTGCTCGACCCGGACGGCGGCCGTCCGCTGGGCGCCTTCGGCGGCGTCAGCGCCGACCACTGGTTCGGCGTCGTCCCGGTGACGGGTGTCGACCTGTTCGCCCAGATCGTCTACGGCATCCGCTCGTCGCTGTTCATCGCGTTCGGGGCGAGCATCCTGTCGATCGCCTTCGCCGCCGTCCTCGGTACGGCGATCGGCTACTTCGGCGGCTGGTTCGGCGCCGTCGCCGGGCGGCTGATCGACTTCATGTTCGGCTTCCCCGGCCTGATGTTCGTCATCGCGATCATGGCGATCGTGCCCGAGGAGATGCCTCGGGGCCTGGTCCTCGTGCTGGTGCTGGCCTTCTTCGGCTGGACCGTCCCGGCCCGGATCATCGGCGCCCAGGCCGGAGCCGTCAACGCCCGCGCCTTCGTCGAGGCGGCGCGCGCGACCGGGGCCCCGCCCTGGCAGATCATCCGCCGCGAGATGCTGCCGCACCTCTTCGGCCTGGTCGTCGTCCTGTTCGCGATGTCGCTGCCCGGCAACGTCAGCGTCGTCGCGGGGCTGTCGTTCCTCGGCGTCGGTCTGCGTGGCGACGTCCCCGACCTGGGCAAACTGCTCTCGGACTCGCTGCCGTGGATCTACAGCGGCGCGGACGTCTGGTACATGCTCTTCCCGGGAGCCGTGGTGTTCCTGATCGTGTTCGGCGCCACGCTCGCCGGTGACGCGCTCCGCGACGTCCTCGATGTGCGCACGGAGGATGCCGCGTGATCGTCTACATAGCCCGCCGCATGGTCACCGCGGTGTTCATGCTCCTCTCGATCGCCTTCGTGACGATCTGTCTCTTCTTCGGGGCCTCGAAGGACCCGGCCCGCTCCATGTGCGGCAAGCCGTGCCCGCCCGAGACCCGGGCCAAGGTCAGCGCCTACATGCAGACCGACCAGAGCGTGCTGTGGCAGTACACCGAGTTCGTGAAGGGCCTCTTCGCCGGCCGTACGTACGGCCAGGGCGCCCAGCAGGTGCACTGTCCCGCGCCCTGCTTCGGCTACTCGTTCCCGAACCGCAGCGACGTCACGACGCTCATCGCCGAGCGGCTGCCCGTCACGTTGTCGCTCGCGCTCGGCGCGGCCGTCCTGTGCCTCGTCGTGGGCATCGGCCTCGGCGCGTTGTCGGCGATACGCAAGGGCGGGGTCGTCGACCGGTTCTCGACCGGTTTCGCGATGTTCGGGCTGTCGGTGCCGACCTTCCTCGTCGGCCTGCTCGTCCTGCAGGTCTTCGGCTTCATGCTCAACGCGCTGCCGTACTCCGGCTTCGTGTCGTTCTCGGAGTCGCCGGCGGACTGGGCCTGGCACCTGATCGGCCCGTGGATGGTGCTGTCGTTCATCCTCGCCGCCGGATACATCCGGGTCACCCGTACCCAGCTCCTCAACGAGCTCTCGGCCGACCACCTCGTCGCGATGACCGCGCGCGGCGCGTCGAACCGGCAGGTGAACCGGCACGCCGTCCGCGGTGTGATGGTGCCGGTCGCGGCGATGTTCGCGCTCGACGTCACCGCGCTGCTGGGCGGATCGGTGATCGCGGAGAAGGTGTTCAGCCTGCACGGGCTCGGTGACCTGCTGTTGTCCGGCGTGAACGAGTCCGACCTGAGCATCGTCGTCGGGGTGACGCTCTTCTCCGCCTTCCTCATCATCGTCGGCAACCTGGTCGCCGATCTGCTGATGCCGCTTCTCGATCCGAGGATCCGCCGTGTCTGACCCCGTACTCCAGATCGAGGACCTGTGTGTCTCGTTCACCAGTGGCGGCGTCACCGCCGATGTGGTCCGGGATCTCTCCGTGAGCCTGGACGGCGGACGCACCCTCGCCGTGGTCGGCGAGTCGGGTTCGGGCAAGACGATCACCGGCCGGGCGATCATGCGGCTGCTGCCGCGCGGGGCGAGCGCCAGGGGCCGGATCGTCGTCGCGGGCCGGGAGATGCTCTCCGCCGACGAGCGTGAACTGCGCCGGGCCCGCGGTCGTGACGTCGCCATGGTGTTCCAGGACTCGATGTCCGCGCTCAGCCCGTACCTCGACATCGGCGCGCACATCGCCCAGGCGCTCCGCCTGCACGACGCGTCGGTCACCCGCCGCGCCGCGCGGGCCCGTGCGGTCGAGATGCTCGACCGGGTCGGCATCCCCGAGCCCGCGGACGCCGTACGCCGCTTCCCGCACGAGTTCTCCGGCGGCATGCGGCAGCGCGCGGTGATCGCGATGGCCCTGGTGAACCGGCCCGCGCTCCTCATCGCCGACGAACCGACCACCGCGCTCGACGTGACGGTGCAGGCGCAGATCCTGGCCCTGCTCCGCGAACTCCAGCAGGAGTACGGCATGGCGATGCTCCTGATCAGCCACGACTTCGGGGTGGTGGGGAGCGCGGCGGACGAGGTCCTGGTGCTCTACGCGGGCCGCCAGGCCGAGTACGGCAGCCTCCGCGACATCTTCCACCGGCCCGCCCACCCGTACACCGCCGGTCTCCGCGCGGCCACGCCGCGACTGGACGCCCGGCTCGAAACCGGAGGGCGGCGGACCCGGCTGCGTGCCATCCCCGGCGCGCCCACGTCGCTGCGCGACGCCGGACCGGGTTGCGCCTTCGCGCCGCGCTGCGGCCTCGCCGGCCAGGTCGGCGAACGCTGCCTCGTCGAGGCGCCGCTGCCCACCGCCCGCCCGACCAGCGAGGTCGGCGGGCTGCACCTCGCGGCCTGCCACCTCGATCGTCTCCCCGCACCGCAGGAGGTCGCCCGGTGAGCGAGCCGATCCTGGAGATGACCGACGTCAGCAAGCGCTACCGCACATTCGGTGGTTTCGGCCGTGGGCGCGGGGGTTTCCTCGCTGTCGACGGCGTCTCGCTCCACGTCGAGCGAGGCGAGGCGCTCGGCCTGGTCGGCGAGTCCGGCTCGGGCAAGTCCACACTGGCGCGGATGGCCAACGGCCTGGTGGTGCCGACGTCCGGCACCGTCCGTACGGGCGGGCAGGATCTCGCCCGCCTCGGCAGGCGAGGACTACGGCGGCTACGGCGCAACGTCGCCATGGTCTTCCAGGACCCGTTGGCGTCGCTGAACCCGCGGCAGACCGTACGGCAGACGCTGGAGAACGTCTTCCGCGCGCACGGCGAGACGACGTCGACCGCCGAACTGGTCACACTGCTGGAGTCGGTCGGCCTCGGCGCCGAGTACCTGGGGCGTTTCCCGCACGAGGCGTCCGGCGGGCAGCTCCAGCGCGTCGCCGTGGCCCGCGCGCTGGCCCTCAAACCGGATCTGATCATCGCGGACGAGCCGACCTCGGCGCTCGACGTGTCGGTGCGCGCCCAGATCCTCAACCTGCTGGCCGACCTGCAGCGCGACCAGGGGATCTCGTTCCTCCACGTCAGCCACGACCTGGCGGTGATCCGGCTCTACAGCGACCGCGTCGCCGTCATGCAGCGTGGCCGTATCGTCGAGACCGGTCCGTCCGACGAGATCTTCCGCTCCCCGCGGCACCCCTGCACGCGCGCGCTGGTCGAGGCGACACCGGAGGCGGAGCCGCCCCCCTGGCCTGCGGGAGCGTTGCGCGACGCCGACGAGGCGTGCCACGATCACGACCATGTCTCACCAAACGATCACCCTGTTGTGAGCCGGCCGGAGGCCGGCGCCACAGAGCACTGAATGAGGACACGTGGGAACCGACCTGTTCGTCCGAGAGTACGGGCGGGGCGCAGCAGATGCGCCCGCCATTCTCATCCTGCACGGCGCCGTGGAGTCCGGCGCCTGTTACGGTGACGCCGTCGACCGCTGGGGAGGCGACTACCACATCGTGGCGCCTGACGCCCGGGGCCACGGGAAGTCACCCGGCCGCCTGCCCGAACACGAGGGTGTTCCGTCGACCGACGTGATGGTGCAAGACGCGATCGACATCCTCAAGGACATGCTCGACGAGACCGGGCGCAGGACGCTCGTCGTCGGGCACTCCATGGGTGCGCGGATCGCCGCATTCGTCGCCGCCGACGCCCCGCACCTCGTGGCCGGCGTCGTGCTTGAGGACCCGCCATGGTGGGTGCCCGAGGCAGGTCCCAACCCGTGGCTCAGCGTCGAGCAGACCATCAAGGACCCCTTCGACCACGCGGACACGGCGTCGGTCGAGGAACTCGTGGAGATACAGCGCGAGCTCTATCCCCACTGGGCGGAGCAGGAACTGCGTCCGCTCGCCGAGGCGATGAAGGCCGTCGACACCGACTACATGGAGCAGCGGCTCCACGAGAAGCGCCGGATCTGGACGCCGACCGCGCGGCAGATCACGGTCGGCCCGGCGGGCGTGCCCGCGCTGCTCGTCACCGGTACCGGCGACGTCATCGTCGACAAGCACTCCCGTGAGCGTCTCACGGCCGTCGCGCCCGGCTTCGACGTCGTCGTGATCGAGGGTGCCCACCACTGTGTGCGCCGCGACAAGCCGGACGAGTACCACCGGCACGTCGACGCCTTCCTCCGCGAGAACGCGCCACCGGCCGGAGCCGTCACTCGACACTGAAGGTGTCGGACCGCGCGAGCGGGCCGTAGATCTCCGCGTCCGGCGAGGCGACGGCGGCTCGCATCGCCTCAAGCCCCGCGCGTACGACGGGATGACCCTGGTTGTCGCGTCGCGTCGTCATGATCACCTTGCGCAGCGGCGCGACGCCGCGCGTCGGCAGGATCGCCACCCAGTCGGCGTCGCGGGCGGAGAGCGCGGACTCCGGCGCCAGGCAGATCCCCGCCTCGGCGGCGACCAGTGCCAGCGCGGCGCGGTAGTCGTCCGAGACATGGGTGATCGACGGGTGGAAGCCGAGTTCGGCGCACGCCTGCAACACCATCGTGCGGCACGGGTTACCGGGTGAGGGCATGATCCAGTTCTCCTCGGCGAGCTGGGTGAGCCCAACGCCCTCCTCACCGGCCAGCGGGTGCGTGTGGGGGAGAACGACCTTGAACCGCTCGATGTAGAGCGGGAACTTCACGATGTCGGGGGAGTCGCGCTCGGGGCTGGACTCGTACTCCATGGTCACGGTCACGTCGATGTCGCCGCGCATCAGCATCCGGTGGCTCATGTGGGCCTCCGCGTCGACGACCGTGACGTCGACGCCCGGTGCCTGACGGCGCAGTTCGACGATGGCGGGCGCAACCAACCAGCTGATCGCCGTGGGGAAGGCGCCGATCCTGAGCTGCCCGAGGACACCGCCCGCGTGCGCGGCCAGGTCGGCCTCGGCGATCTTCAGCCGGGAGCTGATCTCCTCGGCGTGCTCGGCGAGGATGCGCCCGGCCGGGGTGAGCGCCAGCTTGCGTCCCGCGCGTACGACGAGCACGTGACCGACCTCGCGTTCGAGCGCCGCGAGCTGCTGCGACACCGCGGACGGCGTCAGGTGCAGCGCCGCCGCGGTCGCGGTGACCGAGTCGGACAGCACGAAGGCGCGGAGGATGAGGAGACGGCGGGGATCGATCGTGGGCACGCGGGCTCCGTCGCGAGTCGGCCGGGCGTCCGTCGCGGTAGGAGCGTCCGCGAGGCGGGACCGGGGAACCCCGATGCTAGCGGGCGCCTCAGGACGCGAAACGTCCCGGCCTGGGCTTTTCGCCGCCCACAAGGGCCCGGTCCTTGATCGCTAACCCTGCCGGGGCGCTCCTCTCGCGTCGGCGTGGGCGACCACGACGGGCACGGTCGGGAGGCGCCGCCGGAACCGATCGACGCACCGGGCTCCGTTACCGGCGGTGGCCCTTCTTCTTACGACCGGCCGGTACGGCCCGGCGGCCGGAGCCGTTCTGCGCGGGTTTCTGCGCCTGCCGCTGTGCCGGTTTCTTCGCCGAGGAGGCAGGGGCTTCGGGGGTACGGCCTCGCGAACTGTTCACCGTACGGCCGCGGACGATGCCGATGAAGTCCTCCACCAGGTCGGTGGTCGCGTCCGTGGGCCAGCTCAGCGCGACCTGGGACTGCGGCGCGTCCGACACCGGCCGGTAGGCGAGGTCCTTGCGGTGGTGGAGGCGCGCCAGCGACAGCGGTACGGGGAGAATCCCGGTGCCGCTCGCCACCAGCTCGACCGCCTCCGCCGTCGTGGCAGGGCGGGTGAACGCGGGCTGCCCTGGCCGGACCGCCCACTCGATGGTGTCGTCAAGAGGGTGGAACACCTCGTCGTCGGCGAGATCGGCGACGGTCACCTCGTCGGCGGCGGTCACCATGTGCCCCTTGGGCACCATGACCACCGTGTCCTCCACATAGAGAGGAATCACGCTGAGCCCGTCGCGGTCGATCGGCAGCCGGACGAACCCGGCGTCGGCGCCGCCGCTCCGCAGGAGTTCCACCACCTCGGCGGCGGGAACCGCGACCAGGGTGAGCGGCACCCCGGGCATTCTCTCGTTCCAGATGTTGACCCATTTCGCGGGCGTCACCCCGGGCACGTACGCCAGTCGGAACACCCTGCCGGTCTCTCCATCGGTCACTTCCCCAGGGTATCGATGTCAGGAGAACCCGTTCCGGCTGGCTACTCTTGACGCCATGACCTCGCCCAAACCGAAGACCACCCAGACGATGAAGCCTTCGACGGCGGCCAAGAAGCTGGGTGTCCCCCTCTCGGCCACTCCCGCCGAGTTCCAGGCGAGTGTCGTCTCCAGGGACGAGCTGAACGAGCTGCAGTCGACGCCTCCCGCCTGGCTCGTCGACCTGCGCCGCAACGGCCCGCACACCAAGCAGGTCATCGCCGCGAAGCTCAAGGTCTCCGTCGCCGGTCTGCTCAGGAACGGGATCACCGAACCGCTCACCACCGCCGAGATCGACGCGCTGAAGGCGGAGAACCCGGAGTGGCTGGAGCGCGAGCAGGCCCTCCAGGTCAAGGTTCGCAAAGAGGCGCTCCGCCTCAAGCAACAGGGCTAGACAGCTGAGATCCGGGAACGGTCAGGTGTCGTACGAACCGTCCCAGGGCTCGTAGAAGCCGAGGGTGTCCGGGTAGAGCTCGGCGTGTTCCGTGCCTTCGAAGGTCTCGATGACAAGGCCGAACAGCACGTCGTCGACCTCGTGCCGGAAGGGCCGGATGGCGATGTCGCCGTAACGGTGGCCGGGAAGGGCGTCGAGCCACCGCGTCAGCAGGTTCTCGGCGGTTTCGACGGCTGTCCGGTGGTTCTCGTCGGTGCCGGTGCGTTCGACGCGGGAGCCGAGGTGGTGGCCTGAGGCGTCGAAGGTGTGCAGGACGGCGTGCCAGCGCTTGTGGGCGGGCCAGTCGTCGGTGACGGTGTAGCCGTTCGGGAAGGCGGCGACGACGGAGCCGAGGAACTGCCCGCCGTCCCAGTGGCCGATCGTGTCGGTGTGATAGCCGGGCTCGTGGGCGATGGGAATGACCTCGGGGACCGTCATGCGCCGAAGAGTAGTTACCGGGTACGACAACACGGCGCCGCCCGATCCGGCCACGGCGCGGGGATCTTCGGGACGCCGTGGTGACGAGCGAACGGATCGCCGCGCCCCACCTGGCTGTTCGTGTCCTGCGAGCGGTCCCGGCCAAAGCGTCGGCCGGGCCGTCGAGCACGGTCGCCCGGCGGCCCGGCCGTACGGTCCCGGAGGTCTCAGCCCAGGCCGTGCGCGCGCTTGTACTCCAGGGTGTAGGCCAGCTTTCCTGGCTTGGCGTCGGAGTACGGCTTGCTCAGCTTGTCGAACTCGCCCTTGTTGGCGGCCTTGCCGTTGTTCCACTGGGCCAGCGCGCCCAACTGGGCGGCGGTGAGGCCGTTGTCGACGACGGTGCCCTTGGGCAGCGCGGTGATCGCCTCGGTCAGCGCCTTGACGGTGGCCAGGTAGCTGCCGTGGTCGTTCTGGTTCCAGCCGGCCAGGTCGATCGGCTTGGCGTCGCGGACCCAGCTGCCCCAGTAGAACTCCTGGAACGGCAGCCCGTTCTGCTCGTAGCCGATGTCACGGCCGAAGTAGAGCAGGCTGCGGTACTTGTCGTCGGTGAAGTTGGCCAGGCCCACGCCGGTCGGCAGCTTGTTCACGGTGACCGGCTTGCCGTTGGGGCCGCGCAGCCACACCCACTTCCGCGCCTGCATCTCGTTCCAGAACCTCTGCCGGGTGAAGGTGCTCAGGTTGGCCTGCACCCGTAGCCGTACGTGCAGGTCGGCGCCGCCGTCAGGGGTCTCGAAGAAGGAGGTGAGCGTGTGGTGCCCGTCGGTGAGGAACGGCTCGCCATGGGGGCCGATGACGACGGTCTTCATGGCGGCGACGCTGTCCGGCGTCTCCGCGCCGACCGGGATCTGACACGTGAACGAGGACGGGTCGTCCAGGCGCGCGCCGGGCGAAACGGACGCCGCCTCCTCCCGGCCGTCGGCCTCGCACCAGTCGTCGAACTTCTTGTTGATCGCGTCCTTGCCGAGGGTGTAGCGGCCGAGCTTGTAGTACACCTCGTCGTAACCGAGCGACGGCTGGGTCGGGTGCACGTCGCCGATGCGGACGTCGAGCAGGTCACCGGGCTTGGCGCACAGGTACTTCGCGAACGGCGTGTCGCGGTTGTCGTGCTCACAGAAGGACGGCCGGGTGCCCGGCGCACCGGGTGCGGCCAGAGCGGATGGCGCCAGGGCGGCGCCGGAGCCGACGGTGACGGCGACGGCTGCCCCAAGTGCCGAGGCCAGGCGGTACGGAGAACTGAAGCGCATAACACGTGCTCCTCGTCGGCATTGCGTCTATCGACGGTGAGAGTGCCGGTAATCAACCAACGTACGAGTGCATGCTCATGACATCCAGGGGAACCGGCGGCGAACATCGTGTTCTTCTTCGGGGAACGAAGGAGGTGCGGACTTTCACCGGCCGACGTCAACGGCTCCCGGACGGTCGGATCTCAGAAGGCGCTCACCGGGTGGTCCGGCTTGAGCGGCCGCCCGGTCCCGGGGTCCAGGACGATCACCTGCCCGCCCCAGGGCGCCCGGTCGTCACCCGGCCTGTCGTCCAGGCGCACGTGTGAGGGATCGACCCAGGTCACCGTGGGCAGGCCGTCGGAGTGTTCGGAGCTGAAGCGCTCGACCAGGGGCCACTCACGCGTCAGCAGGCCGTCGTTCCTGCGAACCACGAGCGCCCAGTCGGGGATGATCCAGTCGTCGTACAGGACACGCACCTCCAGCCCGCTGCCGGTCGGGCCGGGGATCCGGGCGTACACCTGCCAGCTGTTCACGTAGGTGACCAGCCCCACCACTGCCCAGATCATCCCGAGCGCGACGGCGGGGCCGCGGGGCCCTCCGCCGAAAACGAGCGCTCCGGCGAGGACGACCAGGCTCACGGCCAGGGTTCCCAGCAGGACCGGCCGGTCGAGAACCGTGTAGTGCCCGAGGGCGCCGACCAGGGCGCTCACCACCGCGAGGACCGCCAGAACGAAGAAAGCACCGGCGACCCGTGTGCGTAGACTCATGGCGGCACGCTATGGACCGGGACTTGTGATCCACTGGAACCGAGCCCGGGCGCGACCCGGACGGCGGCGTGGACGACCGGGTGACGGTGGCGCCCGCTCCCACGGTGACTGTCGGGGATGTCTGATTGGGTCGCCTCAGGAACGGGTGCCGAGCGGGCGGGGACGGGAATGCGGCGATCAGAGCGTCTTTGGCATCTTGTCCGGTCCTACCGCATGGGCGAATGGTTCATGGCGGCCTGGGTCGAGGGGCTGGAGGTGTGGGAGGCGGCACGACGCCTGGGGGTTTCGGTCGCCGACGTGGATGACGCGGTTGAGTGCGTCTGGGCGGACGCCGTACGCGGGAGGCCCGCCGACGGTGACGCGGGGGTTGTCTGGGCCGGTCGGCTGACGGCGGACTGGACGCAGATCATCCAGGTGCGGGGGTTCGACTGCGATCGGGCTCTACGGGAGCTTTCGTACGGCGGGCGGGCGCTGCAGATGAGCTGGAACATCAACGGGCCACGTGATCTTGAGTACGCGGTCAACGGTGACCACGTGACGGGCTTCGGCGTCACCGTTCCCGGAGAGCGGTGGGGACGCGATCCGCAGGCGCTCGACTCCTACGCGCGGGGACTGCAGTTCGACCTGAACGACTCCGGCTGGACGAGCGATCCGGAGTTGCCGGCGGGGTGGCTGGAGTACTGCGCGTGGGAGGAGGCCCGCCTGGAGAGCGGGCAGGAGGACTACGAGGACGACATTCCCGACGGGTGGCAGGACTTCATCTCGCTCGCTCTCAACGGGTACAGCCCGCCCATGGCCACCTGCCTCACATCAGCTCTGGCGCTCGTCGGCAGGGTGACGGGCCGGGAGATCGACCGGGAGTGGATGGACGGGGCCCACACCCGCTACGTGATCCGCGAGCGGTGAGACCGCCGAGAGGAACGATCCGGCTCGGTGGAGGCGGCCGCGGCCGGTCGGCGGTACCGGGTCACCGGGTGCGGCTGTTGGGGGCGGTGGGCGTCACCGCACGACGATCGGGCGCACGGCGGGGACGCCAAAACTCCGGATATCCGAAGCCGAGATCCGAGCTCCGCCGGCCTTCACCACCGCGGCACGCGCCGACAGCCGACGCCCAGCCCCTGAATGATCATTTCAAGTCGTGTTCCTGAGCCGTTCAGTCCGGCGCCTCCCTGGACTTCTAGCCTGCGCGAGCACGTTGAATACTCTGATCAGGAGCGTCATGCACGTCCTCCCCCGGCTTCGCGCCGGTGCCGTCATGCTCGCGGCGGTTACCGCCGTCTTCGGCACGATGGTCATCTCACCTTCACCCGCCGCCGCGGCCAGATCCCCCGAGCAGATCGCTCGCGACTGCCTCAACGTCACCTACCGGCAGGCGGGTGACCTCGTGTACGAGGTGCCCGAGTGCAGGCTCACCTACAAGAGTTCCCAGCAGGTGCTCGGTGAGGCGGAGATCCCCGACGCGATCGGCGACTCCAACAAGCCTCGCCCGGTCGCCCGCTCCTGCGGGGCCGCGGGCGGCAGCGTCGGGGTCGCGGGAATGAAGAGCTCGTCGACCTCCTTCTCCTTCGGGCTCGACATCGGCGGGAAGAAGAAGTTCGGCGACTGGGAGGCGTCCGTCGGGCCGAAGCTCGGCTGGTCGTGGAGCTGGAGCACCAGCGACACCTACACCAACACCGCGAACGTGCCCGGCTGGGGCGTCGCGTGGATCACCGTACGCCGGCCGCTCATCAAGGCCGTCGTGGACATCGCCGCCGACTACGACGACGGCAACGGCATGCAGTACGGCAAGAACCTCACCGTGTACGTGCCCGACAAGAGCCGCTCCTACGACTGGGCGCTGAACTCGCGGCCGATGAGCGACTGGGAGATCTCCAAGTACTGCGGCAGCGGCGGGGGCGGGGACAACGGCTACACCGAGTCGACCTCGTTTGAGTCGTCCTATGGGGACTTCCGTCTGTGGCTGCCGAGCCAGTACCGGCTGTTCAACGCGCACAGCGGCAAGTGCATGGTGGTCAAGGACGACAGCAGGACGGCGGGGGCGAGGATCGTGCAGCGCGACTGCCCGACCGGGACGTCCTCGGCGTTGCGCTGGACCCGGGTCAAGCAGGCCGATGGGTCGTTCCTGCAGAAGAACGACGCCTCCGGCAAGTGCGCGGACGTCACCGGCGATGAGATGGCCGACTGGCTCAGCCTCGACCAGCAGAACTGCACGCCGTCGGCGCCGCAGCAGAACTGGGCGGTGATGCGGGTGACGGTGAAGATCCCGCCGCACTACGACGCGCAGCCTGCGTTCTATCTCTACAACCGCAAGAGCGGTAAGTGCATGGCGCTCGACCACAACAACCTGCTGAGCAACGACGCGCCGCTGCAGCAGTACGACTGCGGCAGCCTGCCCAAGCCGAAGCCCACCGGGGCGTACGACCTGTGGTCGGTGAACACGACCGCCTACAAGAACGTGCTGAGTGGCAAGTGCCTCGACCGCGGTTCGACGATTTCCGGCGGCGGCATGGTCGTGCAGCGCTCGTGCAACGGCAAGTCGTCGCAGAAGTGGACTGCCGCCCCGCGCAACGGCGGATGGTTCAACATCAAGAACGCCAACGGCTACTGCCTGACCGCGCCGTACAACAACGGCACCCCGCCCGGGGAGAACACGCAGCTCATGTGGTGGGGCTGCGAGACCCGCTGGGACTCGGCCAACCAGTACTGGTCGGTCAACCCGATGCCGGGCGGGCGCTACACCTTCTCCAACCAGTGGACGAAGCTCTGCCTGGCCCCGCATTCCAGCGATGTGACCAAGGACGGTGGCCGGGTGGCCCTGCGCCGCTGCGTCTCCTGACCCGATGACCGGCTGGTGCGCCTGTCCGCGCTCGATCGTCGACCCCTGAAAGGGGGGAACGGAGAAGGCGAGGGCGCACCAGCAGGCTCCGGCGGAGCCACCCGGCGCGCCCACCGGCATGCCGCCGGAGGCCGAAAGGGGAGGCGGATCACGCCCTCGGCAGATCCCGGGCAGGCAAGACCACCGAGCTGTTGGCGTGGTCGTGACGCTTTGGAGGCGGGTTCCAAGGCGCGTAAAGGGGGGTGAGGTCGACGAATATTCGGTAGTCGGAGATGAGGCCGTTGTCGTGGGTGCGCCAAATCGACACGGCGACGACGTCGGTCTCCTTGCCGTCGAGGCGTTGGTAGGTCACCTCGGTCTCGGCGATGACGTCGGCGTCGACCTGCCAGCTTCTGACGATCCGGTGCCGCAGGCCGCCGATTGTGGAGAAGAACGCCCGCAGCCCGGCGACGATGGCCGTACGGCCCACCAGCGGTTCGGCGTTGCCGAACACGAACCTGGCGTCCTCGGTCAGCAGCCGCACGAACTCCTCGGGGTCGAAGGAGTCCACCGCCTGGAAAACGCGTCGCACCACGTCGTCGGTCATACCCTCCCTTTCCCACACGGCTGTGATCACTGGTGAGGACGATACGGGGCCAGGAAGGACGCACAACTATCCACAGGGTGGGGATCATGTCGCCGAGGGACGCCCCGAAACGGACGCCCCGGCCCATCGGAACGGCCGCCCCGTCTCGCCCGAACGGGTGCCCCGCCCACTGGAACGGGCGCCCTGACTAACCCGAACGGACACCCCTCCCCGCCCGAACGGGTGTCCCCGCTCTGTCGGAGCAGGGACGTGCCGGGTGTCCCGGCTTGGCCGTACCGGACGCGCACGTGGTTCGGCCGTACCGGTGCGCGCCGGCCGGAGGCGAGGGTCCGGCCGGCGCGTCCTGGCAGGTCAGGTCAGGTGCCGGGCGAGGAACCTCAGGGCGCTGTCCATCTCGAACGACGGCACGTCCCCGTGTGCGCCGGGGTTGACGTGCAGTGTCTTCTGGGGGGAGGCCAGGGCGTCGAACAGGGCCAGGCCCTGGTCGCGCGGCACCAGCCGGTCGTCCCACTGCATCAGGAACCGCACCGGTACGGTGACCCGCGCGGCCTCTTCGGCCAGGCCGTACACGCCGAGCAGGCCCAGCACCGCGGCGCGGATCCTGGGCTCCGCGGCGACGAGGGGGATGCCGAGCCCGCAGCCCATCGACATGCCGCAGTAGCCCACCGGGCCGACGCCGACCCGGTCGAGACGCTGGACCTCGGTGAGGACCGCCCGCCAGTCCGCGACGGACCGACCGGCCAGGTGGCCGTGCATGCCGGCGACCGCGACGCCCGGGTTCTCGCCGGAGGCCATACCGGCCCGCATCTCGGCCACGACGCGGCCGAACTCCTCGTCCTTGGGGCGGTCGCCGTGGTTGGGCGCGTCGATCGCGACGACCGCGAAGCCCTCGGCGGCGTAGCGACGCGCCTGGGACACGATGGTGGGAGCCGTTTTGTGCTGCCCGCCGCCGTGGCCCAGCAGGATCAGCGGCCGCGTGCCGGGGGCGTCATCCGGCGTCCACAGCACGCCGGGGATCTCGTCGAGGGTGAAGAACTGCTCGGTGACGCCGTCCGACGACGTCTGGGAGGTGAAGCGCATCAGCGTTTCGGACCTTTCGGGATGCCTTGTGCGGGCGCTCCCTAGGCCATGCGAAGGAGGGAGCCCCGGCCTGTCACAGCGTTGATCGGACTCACCTCCTCGAATTCGCAATAATGCACGGCGCCGCCGAAGGTATCACAGTGGTTCAGATGAGAAGGCCGGAGTGGGACGGCCGGAGCGCTTCGGCGGAGACGGCGCGTCCCGCCCGGACGGCGAGCAGGGCCGCGGCCAGGGCTGACAGCGCCAGCACCACGAGGAAGGCGACCGGCACCGTGAGGTCCGTGAGGTCCGTGAAGCCGAGGCCGCGCGCCGTGGCGGTCCGCGGCGCCAGGACCTGCCACACGCTCAGCACGCCCAGCCCGGCGCCCAGCACGGTGCCCTGGACGCCGACGAACGACACCTCGACGAGGAGGGCGTTCCTGAGCGCGCCGGGCCTGAACCCGATGGTCCGCAGCATCGCGAGCTGCCCACGTCGTTCGCGGACGCCGCGGACCAGCACGACGGCCAGCCCGGCCATGCCGACCAGCAGCCCCAGACCGATGGAACCCCGCAGGGTCCGAACGAACGCCCCCGTCTTCGCCGACTCGGCGGCGACGTCCGCGGCGAAGGAGTGGGCGTCGGCCCCGGCGGTCACGTAGTCGGTGTTCAGCGCCTCAGCGAGGGCGTCCGCCGTCGTGCCGGGCGCGGCCGCGACGTACTGACGGCGCAGGGGCGGCACCTCGGTCAGGAGCGATCCGGCCTGTTTCTCCGAGACGTACAGCCCGGCCCCGACGAGCCGGTTCCAGTCGCTGAGGCCGACGACCTTCAGCTCGGCCGGACGGTTCGACCGGTCGACGAGCCGCACGCTGTCGCCGACTTCGAGGCCGACGTACTTCGGAACGATGACCGCGGAGGCGTCGGCGGCGACGTGGGCCCAGACCTCGGCGTCGGAGCCGAACTCCTGCGAACGCTCCGCCAGCCTCGGGGGGCGGTTGCCCGCGAGTTCGGGCGTGACGAGGGTGACGGTCCTGCGCAGCGGCCGGGGCGTGCCGGAGTCCCAGGCGTGCCGGTGGCCCTGCGCGGCCTCGTACCTGTCCAGGGCGGCTGAGGTGATCATGGCGTAGCCGTCGGTCAGCCTGATCGCCGACGCGACGTCGCTCCGCGCTCTCAGCTGCTTCGTCGTCACCGGGGACAGACGGCTGCTGAACAGGACGACGTCGTAGCCCCCGCCCGCGCGGGCGACGTCGTTCGGCTCCTCCTGCCTGAGGACCGTGTTGAGGATCGCGGTGAAGGTCAGCGCGAAGGCGACGAGCGCGTACAAGGAGGTGAGCAACGCGGTCCTGACCGGTCGCGCCAGCACGGTCGCCAGACCGAGACGGGGCGCGACGAACCTCCGGGTGACCGCCAGGATCGGGGCGACCAGCCATCCGTCGAACACCGCGACGACGACCGACGACAACCCCACCAGGACGACGCCCCGCACGATGAGCAGCTTGAGGTCGACCTCCTCGAAGGTGCCGGTCAGGATGCCGAAGACGGTGCTCGCCCAGACGAGGGCCAGCCCGCAGCAGAGGGTCACGGCGACCTTGCGGCCCATCCTGTCGATCAGCAGCGGGAGGAAGCCGAGCACGAACACGATCGGCGCGGCGAACGCCGTGAACTGACGGTCCGACGTCAGCATCCAGCCTGCCGCCGCCACGCAGGACAGCGACAGGCCGAGGACGATCCAGCGCCTTGGCCCGCCGGAACCGTGTGGCGCGGCGTCCTGCATCGCGGCCATGATGTCGGCTCCGGTGGTCCTCAGGGTCGCGGCCAGCACGGTGAGCTGCGAGACGGCCAGACCGATGAGCGCCCCCGACAGCAGGGCGGCGGGCTGGACGTCCAGGTGGAGCCGGAGGTTCTCGTCTGCCCCGAACGAGCCGTGGCTCACGCGGACGACCAGGGCCGCGACGCCCACCCCGGCCCCGAGTCCCAGGAGGGTGGCGGGCAGGCCGAGGACCAGCCCCTTCACGGCGAAGATCCTGCGGATGTGTCCCCTCCGCAGGCCGATGGCGCGCAGGGTCCCCAGCTCGGCCCTCCGCTCCGTCACGAACATGACGAAGAGGCTGATGACGAGGAGCACGGCCGCGGCGAAGGGAAAGCCACCGGCCATGCCGAACCGGTTCTTCGCCTCGTCGCCGATCCGGTTCGCCCGGTCCAGGGCAGGTGACTTCACGGAGACGACGGGGGTCCGGTCGCCGAGCGCCGCGACGATCCAGAGTTCCGCCTCGACGGTCCTGTCCGCCCCGCCGTACGTGCCGCCGACGTTCGAGACGGCGATCATGTCCCGGACGACGCCGGGCCGGTGGGGCAGCGCGTCGCTCAGTGTGCCCTTCGTGACGATGATCGGTGCGTATCCGGCGATTCCCCGCTCGCGGAGCACCCTGGCGACGCGCAGTTTGACGGTGGTCGGACCGGCGGTCAGTTCGAGGTCGTCTCCGGGGGTGAGGTCCAGGCTCCGGGCCAGACGTGTGTTGATCGCCACCTCGTCGCGTCCGAGCCTGGCGGGCAGCCGCGTCAGGCCTGAGGCGTCGAGGTCGTCGCCGAACGCGCGTGCCTCGGCGGGCTCCAGCTCCCAGAACCTCGTGCGGGGCCGCGTCCTTCCGTGGCCGTCGGTGGCGGTGATCTCTCCTTCGCGCACCGCCATGACCGACTCGATCGGGCTGTGGTCCACCAGGCGCGACGCGTCCAGGGTACGGAGGTCGTCCTTGACGTTCTCGGACGTGACGAGCAGGTCCAGCGGCCCCAGGTGGGTCTCCGCCCGGACGCGGTAGGAGGTCCCGAAGGAGTCACCGACGACGAACGACCCGGTGATGAGGGCCGTCGCGAGCATCGAGCCGAAGACGACCAGGGCCGCCGCTCTCGGACGCCGCAGGACCTCACGCAGCCCGATCCTTCGGATGGCCGGGCGGAACACGAGGTCGAAGACGATCGGCGGGACGAGCAGCGCCAGGACGGCGACGGCGGCGTACGTCACGACTGCCTCCAGTCACCCCAGGTGACCGGGACCGTGGCGACACGGCCGTCGATCAGCTCGATCGTCCGGTTGGCGCACGTGGCGACCGTGTCGTCGTGGGTGACGATGACGATCGTCTGCCCGCCCTCGTTCAGTTCGGCGAACAGTTCGACGACGGCCGCGGCGGTCGAGGAGTCGAGGTTCCCGGTCGGCTCGTCGGCCCAGATCACGGCGGGGCCGCCGACCAGGGCGCGGGCGATGGCCACGCGCTGCCGCTGGCCTCCGGAGAGCTGGCCGGGCCGGTGTCTCGCCCGGTCGGTCAGGCCGACCCTCGCCAGCATGGCGTGGGCGCGTTCGCGTGCCTCGGCCGGTCTGACCGACGCCGCCAGGAGGGGGAGCTCGACGTTCTCCACCGCGTTGAGGACCGGGATCAGGTTGAAGCCCTGGAACACGAACCCCATGCGCCTGGCCCGGTGCTCCGTACGCCTCCGGTCGGAGAGCGCGTGGATGTCGAGGCCGTCGACGATCACCGTGCCGGAGTCGACGGTGTCGATTCCGGACAGGCAGTTCATCAGCGTCGACTTCCCGGTGCCCGAAGGGCCGACGATGGCCACGAACTCACCGGCCTGGATTTCGAGGCTCACGCCTCTGAGCGCGGGCACCGACATCTCGCCGGACCGATACGTCTTGACGATGCCGTTCGCGCGGATCAGCGTCCGGCCGGTCTCGTCGGGCCGCGGGCCGGTGCCGTTCGCGCCGCCCCTGATCGTCGACCACACCTTGGACGCCGCGGGCCACCTTCGCCGATCACGTCTCGGAACCTGCGCGGAGCCCCTGCCGAGGGAGGCGGCATTCCTCGTCGCCGGTGATTTCGTGCGGTTATCGGTGGCCATTGATTCCTGTTTTCTTTGACTCGTGACTTTTCTGTGAATCCAGACCCCGCCGATGTACGGCGTGGCGTTGTCGGCGGCCCGGGGGGCCATGGCGACAACAAGAGCACAAGCACCGGAGGTGAAGGCCTTTTTCATCGATCCGTCGACGGGTTGGTGAGTGGAGCGTCCGCCGATGGGGGATGACGCGTGACTGATCGCGTCAGGCTGCTTGGCTTACGGGCGAGTATAAGGACGGCCCTGACGTCCGACAAGTGGAATAATGTATGTCACTTGATGTGGTGAATGGAATGTGAGAGGCATGTTCGATGGCTTGTCCACATTCGCAGGAATGAGAGGAAAGATTCCTGGACGGCGACCGTTCTCTTCGGTCTGTTCAGGAAATCGACACAATCGTTCCGGTCATGAATTGTCGTTGAAAGAGTAAAGGGGTCGTCAGTTCTTGGCCTGTGCCCCGTCCGGCTCGTCCGCGGGGGCGGAATCGCCGGTGCCGGTCCGGGGTTCGGCCGCCCTGTGGGCGAGGAACTCCGCCTCGGTGACGGTCAGGAAGCCCTCACCGCCGGGAGCGGGAACGAGATGGTCCCTCGGCCCCCTGCGCAGTACGAAGTAGGCCAGGGCGGACAGGAACACCACGATCGCGACCCAGAAGTTGAGACGCTGGCCGAAGAGGATCAGGGCCTCGTCCGTCCTCAGGGTCTCGATCCAGGCCCGGCCCGCGGTGTAGGCCATCACGTAGAGCGCGAACGCGCGGCCCTTGCCGAACCTGTGTCTACGGTCGAGCCAGTAGACGAACCCGGCCACGCCGAGGTCCCACACCATCTCGTAGAGGAACGCGGGGTGGTAGAGGCCCTCCAGCAGGACCGGCCTGCCCTCGGCGTCGACCGCCGCGCTGCCGGTCGGCGGGTCTCCCGGGCCGCCGCCGGACATCCTGTGCACCTCAAGGCCCCACGGCAGGTCGGTCCTGCCGCCGTAGAGCTCGTTGTTGAACCAGTTGCCCAGCCGGGCGATCACCTGGCCGATCGGGAGGCCGACGGCGATGCAGTCGGCGAGGAGCGTGAAGCTCAACCGCGTTTTCCTGCAGGCGATCCAGGCGCCGAGCGCGCCTCCGGCGACGGCGCCCCAGATGCCGATGCCGCCCTCCCACACCCTGAGGGTGCCCATGACGCCCTCACCGCCTGCGCCCCAGTATTTCTCCGGGGTGGTGACGACGTGGTAGAGGCGGGCGCCGACGATGCCGAAGGGCACCGCCCACACGGCGATGTCGAGGGCGGCGGTCGCGGGCGCGCCACGGCTGCGCATGCGTCTGTTCGTGATGAGGCTCGCGGCGACGACACCGGCGACCATGCACAACGTGTAAGCCCGGATCGGAATCTCGAAGAACCCGAGATTCACGTACCAGACCGCTGTCGCCGGGCTGGGAATGCTCGCGAGTATCACGGTGGAGAACACTACAGGCGCGCCACCGGGGCGTACAGGAACGACCAATCTGTCCACAGGACCGGTTTATGGCCGGGTGGCCGCGTGGAAAACGGAAATTCCTCCGGAAAATCGTCCCCCTTCCGGTGGGGCCGGTATTTCGTGCATGGCGGATCCGGTGGGGAAGGCTCTATGCTGGCCGGGATGAATACCTACTCCTGTGGATTGGGGGTCTCGTTCCGGCAAGGTGAGTGCTGATGCGCCCCTTGACCGCGACCGAGGATTCCCGGCTCTCCCTCTGGCTGCACGTGCGCGAGTTCGCCGTGCCGCCCTCCATGATCGAGACAGCGACCGCCCGCCGTACCGTCGGAGACTGGGCGGGGGCGTGCGCGGCGGCGCACGTCGACATCGATCTGAACCTGCGCTCCACGGCTCGCACCCACGGCCGGGAGCTCATGGCCCGAGTCCGGGACGACCTTCGTCACCTGGCTCCTGACCTGCTGCGCTGGCACATGCCGCGGATCGTCCCCGACGGTCTGCTGCGGCCGGGCCTGACCGTCTCCCTGGCCCGATACCACCCTGCGTCGTACGGCGGCGGCGCCACGGTGCACCTCGTGGCCCGGACCCCACCCGCCTGGGCGGGCGCCGGGCAGCGGATCAGCCTGGCGCTGTGGGACGGGTCCGGGGCCGGACGGCATCCGCACCCCCGGCCGAACCGACGTTTCCGCCTCGACCTGCACCGCCACCTGTGGGACGCCCGCAGGGCCGGTGAGCTGCGGGTCCGCGCCGGGGCCGGCGACCCTCCCTCTCAGGATCCGGGGGTGCCGCTGGAGCCCGGCTGCGCCGTGGACCGGTGGGCGGCCGAGGCGTGGACCCTTCTCCAGGAGGAGAAAGGGGACGCGGTCGCCGTACGGCTCGGGAGGCGGCGCCTGCTGGTGCTGGACCTGACGGCGTTCCCTGAGGCACGGATCACGACGGCTCCCACACGGGGCGGCCGGTCGGCGCTGCCCGTGCTGCCGGACGCGGCGACGTGGGTGCCGCCCGACCTGATGCTGCTCCGCGCCGGACTGATCGAGGCCGACCGGCTGCACCCGCTCGTCGCGTCGGCGCTCGCACCGGACCACTCCCCGTCCCGCCCACCGCGAACCGGTGGCCGGGAGGCGTGGCGGCTGGTCGAGTGCCGTGGCGCCCGGCACCGGATCGGGCTCGTCGACGGGGTGCTCGTGCCGCTCGACCACGACCCCGCGGAGATACACCGCGAGAGGTTGCTGTCCGCGCTGACCGGTACCCCGCTGCCCTGCCTGCGGGTGATCGAGGAGGCGCACCGTGCCCCGGAGGGCCTCCCCGGCATCCGCGCGCGGCTGGAGCACGGCGACGTCGCCGGTGCCCTGGCCGCCGTCGAGGACCTCCTCGGCCCCGGCGCCGCACTGCCCGAGGGCGCCCTACGGGACGAGCTTGAGGCGGCGGCACGGCGACGGGTCGCGCACGGGCTGTTCCGGACCGGACTGACCGGGCCAGGCAAGGAATCGGCCATCTGGCCTGGTCAGGTGCCCCAGACAGGCGCCAAGGCCGACCACGCGCGTTCGCACCGCACGACGTCCCGCTGAACGTCCCCACCGAACGTCAGCGGACATCCCGCTGAACCCTTCTCAGACCCAGAGGTGATCCGATGCTCGAATTCTCATCCCGTACCGCTCACGCCGGCGATCTGGAGGTCGCCGCCGACCTGATCGCGCTGCTCGGCGACACGACCACGGAGCCGCGTGCCGACCCGCAACTTGAGGCGCTGACCCTGGCCGTGGCGGCCGACCTGCCGGTGCTGCTGTGGGGGGAGCCGGGGATCGGCAAGACCGCGGCCCTCCAGCAGCTCGCCGACGCCCTCGACCTGCCGCTGACCACGGTCATCGCCAGCGTGCACGAACCGTCCGACTTCTCCGGCCTGCCGGTGGTCGGCGACGACCCCGAGACCCAGGGCGTCCCGATGGCCCCGCCGGACTGGGCCGTACGGCTGGCCGCGGCGGGCAGGGGGCTGCTCTTCCTGGACGAGCTGTCCACGGCGCCGCCCGCGGTGCAGGCCGCCCTGCTCCGTCTCGTGCTCGAACGCCGGGTCGGCGCCCTGCGGCTTCCGCCCGGGGTGCGGATCGTGGCGGCGGCCAACCCGCGTTCCTCGGCGGCCGACGGCTGGGAGCTGAGCGCGCCCCTGGCCAACCGGTTCGTCCACCTGCGGTGGGCTCACGACCACGACGTGGTGGTGCGCGGTCTCGGCGGGACCTGGCCGAGGGCGACGCTGCCCCGGCTCGACCCGGAGCTGTTGCCGCAGGCCGTGACGTTCGCCAGGCGCGCGGTGTGCGGGCTCCTCGCCGCCCGTCCCACCCTCGTGCACCGGCTGCCGAGCGAGGAGACCCGCAGGGGCGGGCCGTGGCCCTCGCCCCGTAGCTGGGAGATGGCGCTGCGGCTCACGGCCTTCGCCACCGCGGCGAACACCTCAAGGGAGGTGCTGTCCACGCTGGTCAGGGGCACGGTCGGGGACGGCCCCGGGCTGGAGCTGCTGGCCTGGACGGACAGGATGGACCTGCCCGACCCGGAGACGCTGCTGGCCGACCCGGCGGCGGCCGTCCTGCCGGAACGGGGTGACCTGCGCCAGGCCGTACTCGACGGGGTGGTCGAGGCGGTCAGGAGGCGGCCTGAACGGGCCAGGTGGGAGGCGGCGTGGGCCCTGCTGGTCAGGGCGTTGGAGACCGGGGCCCCTGACCTGGTGGTCGTGCCCGCGTCCACGCTCGCCGCGTTGCGTCACGCCGACTGGGAGGTCCCGGCGTCGATCGAGAGGCTCGCCGGGGTGGTGTCGCTGAGCGGGCAGGCCGACAGGGCGGCGGCACGGATCACCGCCGTCGCGGGGCGGGGCCGATGACGTCCGGCGCGACGGGGACGCTGGACCTGGAGAAGCTCTTCGCGGCCCGGCTGCTCGCCGTCCGGGCCCGGCCCTACCTGGCGACGGCGCTGTTCGCGCTGCACCCGGTCGAGTCACGGCGGGTGCCGACGATGGCCGTCGACAGGTACTGGCGCTGCTACGTCTCGCCGCCGTTCGTCGCCGCGACCTCCGTGGAGGAGCTGGCGGGCGTGTGGGTGCACGAGGTCTCCCACCTGCTGCGCGACCACCACGGACGCAGCGACCGGGTCGCCGCGGAACGGGGACTGACCGGGCCGGGGGAGCGGCTGCGGATGAACATCGCCGCGGACTGCGAGATCAACGACGACGTGTACGGGGACGGGCTGGTCAGGCCCGAGGACGCCGTCTATCCGAAGGCCCTCGGGCTGCCCGAGGGCAAGCTGATGGAGGACTACCTGCGCCGGTTCACGCTGGGGCCGTACACGCAGGGGCTGGTCTGGCTGGACTGCGGCAGCGGGGCCGACGGGCTGGAACGGGAGTGGGAGCTCGGGCCGGACGGCGCGTACGGGCTCAGCCCGCAGGAGCGGGACGCGGTGCGTTTCCGGGTGGCGGAGGGCATCGTCGGCCGTCCCGGCGACGCCCCACAGGGATGGCGCAGGTGGGCCGAGGAGGCGTTCCACCCGCCTCAGCCGTGGCGCGAGCTGCTCGGCGCCGCGGTCCGCTCCGCGCTCTCCGGCCCCGGCGCGGGTGAGGACTACATGTACGGCAGGCCGTCGCGGCGCTCGACGAGCCTGCCCGGCGTCGTGCTGCCGAGCCTGCGGCGCAGACCGCCCAGGGTGTCCGTGGTCGTCGACACCTCGGGGTCGGTCAGCGACGCCGAACTGGGCGGCGCGCTCGTGGAGATCGCCGCGATCGTCCGGGCCGTGGGCGGCAGGCGTGACCTGGTCGGCGTGCTGTCATGCGACGCGGCGGTCCAGGCCGTGCACGGGCTGTGCCGCGCGGAGGGGATCCCGCTGGTCGGCGGTGGCGGGACGGATCTGCGTACGGGCTTCGCCGGAGCGCTGCGGACGAGGCCCGCGCCGGACGTCGTCGTGGTCCTGACCGACGGGCAGACCCGCTGGCCGGAGGTACGGCCACCGTGCCGGACGGTGATCGGGCTGTTCTCCAGGAGGGGGCGGCTTCGCTCGTGGGAGGAGGACGACTCCTTCTACGTGCCGGATCGGCCACCCGAGTGGGCACGGGTGGTGACCATCGGCTGACCCGGTCGTCGCCGACCGGGCCTGCGCGGGGCGACCGGCTACCCGCACGGGTAGCCGGCCCAGAGGTCCTCCGGGATCGTACGGCGGGCTACTCGGCGGCGCGCAGGCGCACGGGGAGTTCCTGGTGGCCGTTGCTGATGAGGCTGGGGACCGGCCGCAACGTGTCGGCGGGCGCCGCGAGCGACATGGCGGGGAAACGCGCGAAGAGCTGCCGCAGGGCTTCGGCGACCTCAAGGCGGGCAAGGGGGGCGCCGAGGCAGAAGTGCACGCCGTAGCCGAACGTCAGGTGGTCCTTCGCCGCCCGGGTGACGTCGAAGGTGTCGGCGTCCTGCCCGTGCCAGTCGGGGTGGCGGTTGGCGGCGCCGTACGCGGCGAGGATGGGGTCTCCCGCGGCGATGACCTGCCCGCCGGGCAGTTCGATGTCGGTCACGGCGAAGCGCAGCGGCAGGTATTTGACGGCGGGTTCGGCGCGGAGGGTCTCCTCGACGACGTCCTCCCAGGTGGCCCGGCCCTCGTGGACGAGGTGGAGCTGGTCGGGGGAGGTCAGCATCGCGAAGACGGCCTGGTCGATGACGTTGACGGTCGTCTCGTACCCGGCGCTGATCATCAGGATCATGGTGTCGCGCAGTTCGGCGTCGGTGAGGCCGGTGCCGTCCGACTCCTCGTCGCGCGCCGCGATGAGGAGGGAGGTCATGTCGTCGCCGGGGTTGTCGCGTTTGTCGGCGATCAGCCGTTCGATGGTCTCGAAGAGCAGCGCGGTGTTGGCCTGGGCCTGCTCGGGGGTGAGGGTGCTGTCGAAGATGTTGTCGACGAGCTGCCGGAAGTCGTTGCGCCGTTCCTCGGGGACGCCCATCAGGTGACCGATCACGGCGATGGGCAACGGGTAGGCCAGCCGCTCGCGCAGGTCGACCACCTGTCCCGGGGGAACCGCGGCGAGGTCGTCGACCAGCCCGGTGACCATGGCCTGGACGGTCGGCCTCAGCTCGGCGATGCGGCGCGCGCTGAAGGCGGGGGCGATCATGCGGCGTAACCTGCGGTGGTCGGCGCCGTAGGCGGTGAACATGTTCTGAACCCCGATCCACAGGGCGAGCGGCCAGGTCTCCATCGTCCGCTGGAAGGCCGGGTAGTGAAGGCGGCCGTCCTTGGAGACGTCGGGGCTGGTGAGCAGGGTCCTGAGCAGGGCGGGGTCGGTGACCGCCCAGACGCGCAGGCCGAGGACGTCGACCGGGGTGGCCGGGCCTCGGTCCCGTAGGGCCCGGTACTCGGTGTACCGGTCGGCACCGGCGGGGTCGATGACGAACGGGAGGGGGTGGGACACGTGCCTTCTCCTAACGGTCGCGACGGCGAAGCACACTGAAGATCGATTCTCCGCGCACAGTTGACAGGGCAGCCCGGCCATCTGTGACAGAGGACCGCTCAGTACATCCCCCGGCCGGCGGGAAAGGCCACCGTTCCCTTCCAGGACGATCTTCACCGTGGCGAGGGCCCCCGGAACAGGTCCTCAGGCCTGGGGACCGGGGGGATCGACGACGAGCGTGTAGTCGACGCCCGTGCGGAAGTCCTCGGAGGAGCCGCGGATGGTCAGGGTGTGGCGGCCGGGCTTCAACGGCCGCAGCCGTACCCAGATGCCGCACGCGGGGGAGAGCATCCTCCCCTTCCGGCCGGTCAGCGGGTTGCCCGCGACGCCGGTTATGGCGACGCGGCCCTCGGTCAGCCGTTCGGACGCGACCGGCGCGCCGTCGAGGACGGCCTCACCCTTGGCTGCGGCCATGAACCTCCGGCACTCGGCCCTGGTGGCGGTCCGGTTCACCAGGGGGAACACGATCGGCCGTCCCTCGGGAACCTCGCATGTCCGCCGGGCCGTACCGCCGAAGGTGCCGGCGAGGAACCACACGTCCTCCGGCTGGTTCCGGTGGCAGAACCGTCCGCTCGGGTCCGTGACCGGATTCGTGTTCTCGGGCTCCGAGGACGCCCAGGTCCACCAGCGTCCCTGGATCGACGTCTCCGCCCCGGCTCCGCGAAGCCCGCAACCGGCGACGAGCCCAAGGATCAGCAGAAGGAACGGAACGGATCTGAGGGGCATCCCGGAATCATAGGACTCCGGATCTCGGGTCGGCGGTGTCGTCCGTGACGTTGGTTTCTCCGGGGAGGGCGCGGTGCCCGCTGGGTGACGTTCGGCGAGGGCCGTCCCCGATGTGGGCGCTCGCCGAAGGTCAGAACGTGTTCGCGATCTCGCCGACGAGGAAGGAGCCGAGCTCGACGAGGCGGTCCTTGGGCATGCGGGAGGTCGGTCCGGACAGGGCGATCGAACCGATGCACCTGCCGTTGTTGTTCAGGGGGGCCGCGACGCAGGACGCGCCGACGAGGGTCTCGTCGATGTCGAGGGCGTAGCCGAGGAGCCGGGACTCCTCGACCCGTTGGCGCAGGTCGAGCGGGCCCTTGGCGGCGCGGTCCGTGCCGCCCGAGTAGCTCAGGGTGCCGAGGACCTCGTCGAGGGCGACGTCGTCGAACGTCGACAGGTAGGCCCTGCCGACCGCCGAACAGTGGATGGGCCGTACGGTGCCGAGCCGTTCGCGCAGGGTGAGCACCTCGGACGAGGGCTGGTACTGCACGTAGACCATGTTTCCGCTGGCCGGGGCGGCGAAGAGGGAGGCCTCACCGGTCCCGCCGGTCAGCCGCTTGAGCAGCGGGCCGACCTTCTCTATCAGCTGTTCGTGCGCGGGATGGTTGACGATCAGCCCGTAGAACCGCTCCGGGCGGATGGTGAACTCCTTGGTGGCGTCGTCGCGGGCGACGTAGCCGGCGTCCACGAGATCGCCAAGTATGCGCAGCGCACTGCTGCGGTTCACGTTGACCAACCGCCCTACCTCGGCCGCCGTCGCAGACTTGGTGGCCAGTTGCTCAAGAACCATGAGACCGCGCCTGATGTGCGACATGCTCCCGAGGTCGCTGTTGTCCCGTGATGGATTGTCTGGCATAGAGAAATTCTCTCCTTACCAAGATCCTGGACTGACCGTCTTCTCGGAATCTTCTCAGTGTGGGCAGGGGTGCGCCGCGCACTGAGGTGTGTTGCGCTGCCGACAACATAGCACGCTCAAGTTGGGCCAAGGAAGCGCCCGATTTCGCAGCTGGACCGGTCCAAGGTGCCGGATCTGTGCTGTTTCACCCCTGGTTGACCCCTTGACACGCCTTGCGGGGCTGCCTAAGTTCGTCAGCCATACGCGTTGCATTGATTGCAACTTTACCGAGGAGTTGAGGATGTCCGAGGTGTCGGAGGGCGTCCAGGTCGTCGACCAGGTCGCGACGGGCGGTGAGGTTGAGCTGGACGGCCTGTCGAAGAAGTACGGGACCGTCGAGGCGGTGCGCGGTGTCTCGCTGAACATCCGACGCGGTGAGTTCCTGGCGATCCTGGGTCCCTCCGGTGCGGGAAAGACGACGCTGCTCAACATGCTCACCGGCTTCGAGGAGCCGACGAGCGGTGCGATCCGCATCAACGGCCGGGACGTCGCGCGGCTGGCGCCGCACAGACGCGAGATCGGCGTCGTGTTCCAGCACTACGCCCTGTTCAAGCACATGACCGTCGCCCAGAACGTGGGCTTCCCGCTGCGGATGCGGCGGATGCCGCTCCGGGAACAGCGCGGCCACATCCAGCACGCCCTTGAGCTGGTCAAACTTGAGGACTACGCGACCCGCTTCCCCGACCAGCTCTCCGGCGGTCAGCAGCAACGGGTCGCGCTCGCCCGCGCGATCGTGTTCCGGCCCGCGCTGCTCCTCATGGACGAGCCGCTCGGCGCGCTCGACAAGCGGCTGCGCGAGCACATGCGCGTCGAGATCAAACGCCTCCAGCGCAACCTCGGCGCGACCGTCATCTACGTGACCCACGACCAGGGCGAGGCCCTCACCATGGCCGACCGCGTCGCGGTGATGAACGACGGCGCCGTCGAACAACTCGGCACGCCGACCGACCTGTACGAGAGACCCGCGAGCGCCTTCGTGGCCGACTTCGTCGGGGAGACCAACTTCTTCACAGGCCGTTCCGTCCTCGACGCCGACGGCCAGGTTCGGGTCGTCCTCGACGGCGACTCGTCGGAACACCGCCGTGAGGTGGCCAACGCGGCCTCGCTCAGGCCCGACCGGGGCGTCGAGGTCGGGGTCCGCCCGGAACAGGTCTCGCTGCTGCCCCCCGACGGCGCCGACGGCACGGGCGCGCAGGCCGTACCGGGTGTGGTGAGCGAGGTGCTGTACGAAGGCGCGACGGCGCTGCACGTCGTCGAGACCGCGATCGGGAACCTCAACGCGCGCCTGTCGTTCAGGAACCTCACCGAGACCAGATGGACCGTCGGCGACCGGGTCGCCGTCCACTGGGACCCCTACGCCGCACGCGGCTACCACGCGGACGGCCGGCGGTAAGCCGCGGGCCAGGACGCGTCAGAGATGTGCAAGACAGAAAGGTTCGGCTGATGAAGTTCTCCCGGAAGACCGTGCTGGGGGCGGCGGTGACGGCCGGAGCCCTGCTCACGACCACCGCCTGTGGAAGCGGCGACGACACCGGCGGTGCCCCCTCCGCCGGTACGGTCGTCGTCCCCGACCCCGGTGGTGACCTGGGCAAGGCGATGAAGAAGGCCTTCTTCGACCCGTTCGAGAAGAAGACGGGGATCGACGTCGTGCTCAGCCCCGGCGAGTTCGACGCCGCCGTGGTGCTCACGGGCGTCAAGGCCGGTGCCCCCGCCTTCGACCTGGTGAACATCAACGGCGCCGTACTCCAGCGGTTCCGCGACGGCGCCGCCCTCGAACCGGTCGACTACACGCTGTGGAAGGCCGGGGACCGCGAGAAGATCTCCCCGGTGAAGGCCGCCGACGACGCGGTGCCCGCCTACTACATCTCCGTCGTCCCGGCCTGGAGCACCGCCAAGCTCGGCGACCAGGCGCTGACCTCGTGGGCGGACTTCTGGGACGTCGCGAAGTTCCCCGGGAAGCGGACCCTCGCGCCGGGCGCCTGGGGCGCGGGCGGCGCGACGTTCGAGATCGCGGCACTGGCCGACGGCGTCGCGCCGAAGGACCTCTACCCCATCGACTACGACCGGGTGTTCGCGAGCCTGGACAAGCTCAAGCCGAACCTCGTCAAGTACTGGGAGACCGGCGCCGAGCCCATCCAGCTGCTCACCGGCGGCCAGGTCACGGTCGCCAGCGCGTGGAACGGCCGGGTCGCGGGCGCCAAGGAGAAGGGCGTACCGGTCGCGAGCACGTGGAACCAGTCGATCCTGCAGTACGACAACTGGGCGATCCTCAAGGGCGCCAAGAACGCCAAGAACGCCCAGAAGCTCCTGGCCTTCATGATGGAGCCGCAGGCCCAGGCGGACTTCGCGAACGCGATCACCTACTCGCCGGCGAACTCGGCGGCCTTCGACCTGCTCCCCGAGGACCGCGCCGCCCTGCTGCCGACGTCGCCGAAGAACGTCGCCTCCGCCGTGACCCAGGACTACGACTGGTGGACCGCCACCGCCCCCGGGTCGACCAAGTCCAATGAGGAAGTCGCCATCGAGCGCTGGCAGGCGTGGGTCTCCAAGTAGCCCACGGCCCGTCCGCGATCGAGACGACCTCGACCTAGGAGATCCATGTCGGTCGACAGCTCCCCGGAGCGGTTCACCGGTGATCCGGCCGCCCCCCCACGGCACAGGCCGGATCGCCGGTGGCTCACCCTGGTTCCGCTCCTGGCGGTCCTGATCCTGCTGTTCGTCGTCCCGCTGTGCTCACTGCTGGTCGACAGTTTCCGCGGCGGGCAGGGACTCACCCTGGAGAACTACCACGAGCAGGTGACCTCGCCGGTCTTCTGGCGGGCGATGCGCCGCACCCTGGTCATCGCCGCGCTCTCGACCGGCATCTGCGTCGCCCTCGGGTACTGCATGGCCTACGCGCTCACCCGGATGCCCAAACGGCTGCGCGGCGCGCTGATGGTCGTGGTGCTCGTGCCGTACTTCACGAGCATCCTGATCCGCTCCTACGCGTGGATCGCGATCCTCGCCCCCAGCGGGCTCGTCGCCAAAACGCTCGCGCTTGTCGGCATCGACAACCCTCCTGACCTGGTGTTCAACCAGACCGGCATGCTGATCGGCACCGTGCAGATCCTGCTGCCGCTGGCGCTGCTGCCGATCTACAGCGTGATGAGCGGCATCGACCGCGCCGCCGTACGGGCCGCGCAGAGCCTGGGGGCCTCACCGGCGGTCGCGCACTGGCATGTGTACCGGCCCGCGACCTCCTCGGCGGTCCTGGCCGCCGCCGCCCTGGTCTTCATCAGCACCCTCGGCTTCTACGTGACGCCCGCGCTGCTCGGCGGCCCCGGCGACACGCTCATCGCCCAGTCCATCCTCGTCCAGTTCTCCAACCTCGTCGATCCCGCCGGGGCCGCGGCGCAGGCCGTACTGCTCCTGCTGGTCGTCCTGGTGCTGTTCGTCGTCCTCTTCCGCTATCTCGCGCCCTCGCTCTCCATCGGGAGCACCGCCGCGAGCCCCCGCCGGGAGTCCGCGAAACAGGACGAACGGTATGAGCGGCTGCGTGACCTGCGTGCCCGGGTGCTCGACACCGTCCTCGGCGTCGTCGGACGGCTGCGCCTGCCCATCCTGGTCGGCGGCTGGCTCGTGGGCGCCGCCCTGCTGGTCACGCCGCTGGTCGTGGTGGCCATCTGGTCCTTCAGCGACGCGACCTACCTGATCTTCCCGCCGGAGGAGTACTCCACCCGGTGGTTCGCCGACTACCTCGCCGACGAGTCGTGGATCGGCTCGACCTTCCTCAGCCTGGGCATCGCCTCGCTCTCCGCGGCGATCGGCGTGGTCATCGGCGGTCTCGGCGCCTTCGGTCTCGTACGGGGCCCACGGCGCTCGCGGGTGCCGGTCGCGGTCCTGGTCGCGATGCCGATGATCGTCCCTCCGATGATCTACAGCCTCGGGTTCTTCGTGCTCGTGGCGCCGCACGGCCTCGTCGGCACCCCGCTGGGCCTGGTCCTGCCGTACGTGGTGCTGGGGCTGCCCTTCGCGGTGTCGATCACGGCGGCGGCGCTGCGCAACCTCGACGTGCGGCTGGAGAACGCCGCGCGCAGCCTCGGCGCCGGACCCCTGTCGGTGCTCAGACACGTCCTGCTGCCCGCGCTGCGCCCGGCGCTGGTCAGCGGCTTCGTGTTCGCCTTCCTCGCCGCGTTCGACGACGTCGTCGTCGCGACCTTCATGTCCGGGCCGACCGCGGTGACGCTGCCGCTGCGGATGTTCCAGGACATCAAACTCGAAGTGAGCCCGAGGACAGCCGTCGTCGCCGTCGTCCTGCTCGGAGCAGGGGCGGCCGCGGTCCTCCTCCGGTTCGTCATGGCCTGGCTCGTGCGCGCCGTACGGGTGGCGCTGAGCCGGATGGGAGCCTCATGAACACCCCCTCGGTCGTCGCGGAGATGACCTCCCCCTATGTCGAGAACCAGGAGTTTCCCGGCATCGTCTACCCGACCTCGGTCACGGCGACGCTGGAGGCCTTCCGCCGGTCGTTCCCCGACGCCGAACGGCTCGCGCCCGAGGAGGACGGCGGCGCCGCGGCGCTGACCGTGCACAGCCCCGAATACGTCGACTTCGTCAAGGAGGGCAGCGGACGGCAGGAGGGGTCCACGAAGTTCCCGCTGAACGTCATCGCGGTCCCCGCCCTGAAGGTCTCCGAGCCGCGCACCTTCGTGGGACGGCACATCCAGTACTTCTTCGACGAGATCACCCAGGCCACCCCCTCGGTCTGCCAGGGGGCGCTGCACAGCGCGGCGGCCGCCCAGCAGGGCGCCCGCAGGCTCGCGCGGGCCGACCGGTCCTCCCCGGGGCTGGTGCTCGTGCCGTCCCGCCCCCCGGGCCACCACGCCCTGCCCACCGTGGGCGGCGGACTGTGCGTGTTCGCCAACGCCGCCATCGCGGCCCGCGAACTCTCCCGAAGCGGCCGGGTCGCCGTGCTCGACATCGACCAGGACCACGGCAACGGCACCCAGGCCGTGTTCTACGACGACCCGTCGGTCCTGACCGTCTCGATCCACGCCGAGGGCTGGCCGCACGTCGCCGGGTTCGCCGAGGAGACCGGTGGCCCCGGCGCCCCCGGCGGCAACCTCAACCTGCCGTTGCCGACCGGTTCGGGCTTCGACGCCTACCTGCCCGCGTTCGAGACGGCGCTTGAGGCGATCACCCGTTTCGAACCCGACCACCTCGTCCTGGCCCTGGGCTACGACGCCCACCGGGAGCAGGGGTTCGGGCTGCTGCGCCTGGACGTCGCGGACTTCGGCGTCCTCAGCCGCCGCATCGCCGGGCTGCGCCTGCCGACGCTGGTGACCACCGAGGGGTGCTACGGCTACTACGACTCGACCGCCGAGGCCGCCGACGCCTTCTTCGCGGGGTGGGCCGAGGGATGGCGGTGAGCGCCACCATGCGCGCCGCGCTCCTGACCCGCGTCGGCGGGCCGCTGGAGATCCGCGAGGTTCCCGTCCCCGAGATCGGGCCGGACGAGGTCCTGGTACGGACTCTGTCCAGCGGCGTGTGCCGTACCGACCTGCACATCCAGGACGGCCTGGCCTACGTGCCCGGACTGCCGCACATCATGGGCCACGAACCCGCGGGCGTCGTGGTCGAACGCGGCCGGGACGTCTCCGGGGTCGAGATCGGCGAGGTGGTCGTGCCCCACCTGTTCGTCGCCGAGCGGGAGTGCCGCTTCACCCGGGCCGGGGCCGACGCGCAGGCGCTGCACCTGCGGGGGATCATCGGCGTGACGCTGCCGGGAGGCTTCGCGGAGTACTTCGCGGCCCCCGCGAGGAACCTGCTGAGGGTTCCCGAAGGCCTCGACCCCAGGATCGCCGGGCTGTCGAGCTGCGCGGTCGTCACGGCGGTGCACGCCTACCGGCGCGGCACCGTGACGCCGGTGCGGACCGCGGTCGTGATCGGCGTGGGCGGCATCGGGCAGATCATCCTCCAACTCCTGGCCGGTGCCGGGATCTCCGCCGCGGCCGTCGACGTGCGGCAGGAGAACCTGGCGCTCGCCGTACACAACGGGGCCGAGTACGTCGTGCCCGCGTCGTCGGCGGACCGGGTGTCCGCCCTGTGCGCCTGGGCCGCGTCCCGGGCCGGTGACGAGGGCCCCGCCGACGGCGCCGACCTGGTGATCGACCTGGTCGGAACGTCGGAGTCCATGGCCGACGCCGCGCGGTACGTACGCCGCAGGGGCCGGATCGTCGTGGTCGGTGAGGAGCCCGACCTCCCCGGCGTCAGCTCGACGGTCCTCGCCCAGCGCGAGCTGGAGATCGTCGGCTCGCGCAACGGCGACAGGAAGGACCAGCACGACGCGCTGCGGCTGCTCGCCGAGGGCGCCATCACCCCGGCACTGGACGAGGAGTACCCCCTCGACCGCGCCAACGAGGCACTCGCCCGGCTGCGAAGCGGCCAGGCACGGGGCCGGGTCCTCATCACGCACAACGACCAGCGAGGAACGAGATGAAGATCGCGACCGACACGTGGATGCTGCGTCCACACCCCATCGACACGGTGTTCTCGACCGTACGGCAGGCGGGCTTCGAACACCTGGAGCTCTCGCCCCGGCCCGACGTGATGCCGAGCTACGGCGGCAGGCGCGCGTCCAAGGCGAAGATCGCCGAGATCGCGACGGCGTCGAAGACCCACGGCGTCGGGATCGCGTCCATCTTCATCGAGCAGGCCTGGGGAAGCTCGGAGGAGGACATCCGCCAGGCGGCGGTCGGCTACTGGAAGCAGACCGTCCAGCTGGCCGTCGACCTGGGCTGCGACCGCATCAACTCCGAGTTCACCGGACGGCCGAGCGCCCCGCAGGCCGGTGAGGCCGCGATGCGCCGCTCCCTGGAGGAGGTGCTGCCGCTGGCGGAGTCCGAGGGCATCACGATCGCGCTCGAACCGCACCCCGGCGACTGGCTTGAGTCCGGCATCGGGGCCGTCGACTTCATCAGGGGCCTGCAGAGCGACCACGTCACCTACCTGCACTGCGTGCCGCACACCTTCTACCTCACCGGTGTCGAGGACGAACGCGGCCACCTCAAGAACGTCAACCGCGACATCATCACCTACGCCGGCGAGACCATGGACCACGTCCACCTGGCCGACACCCTGCTGCCCGGCCGTACCTTCCTCAACCCGGGAAGCCCCGGGGTGCGCAACCACCAGCACCTCGACATCGGGCACGGCGACATCGACTGGGACGAGGTGTTCGACGCCCTGCGTGAGGTCGCCTTCGACGGCGTCCTGTCGGTGGCCGTCTTCCGGCACGAGTCACGGGTGATGGATTCCCTCACCCACAACCTTCGCATCATTCGCGAACGTCTCGAAGGGAGCGTTGCCCAGTGACCGGATCGATACGCTTTGGCGTCGTCGGCCTCGGAGAGATCTACCAGCTCGCCCACCACCTCGCCTACCAGCGGGCCGACGGCCTGGAGGCCGCGGTCGTCTGCGACCTGGACCCGGCCGTCGCCGAGCGGACGGCACGGTCGCTCGGGGCACGGGCGTCCACCGACTACCGCGAACTGCTCGACGACGACCGGATCGACGCCGTCGACCTCGTGCTTCCGCACAACGTGCACTACGAGATCGCACGGGAGTTCCTCGAAGCGGGCAAACACGTCCTGATCGAGAAGCCCATGACCGTGGACGCCGGGCACGCGCGTGAACTCGTCGCCCTCGCCGCGAGCAAGGGCCTCAAGTTCACCGTCAACGAGAACACCCGGTTCATCCCCGCCTACCAGGCCGCCCTCGACGCCATCAACGGCGACGAGATCGGGGACGTGACCCTCGTCCGCACCCTGATCAGCGGCAACGAGTTCGAACGGCTCGGCAACCCGAAGCTGTGGAAGGGCCGCCAGGACGGCTCGGGCGGCGGCACCATCATCGACGCCGGTGCCCACTCCTTCTACCTGCTGAAGTGGATGTTCGGCGAGGTCGCCTCACTGCGGGCCATGTCCGACCGGCTCGTGGACGTCAGCCAGGTCGAGGACTGGTCGCTGGTGTGCGGCCGGACGCGCTCCGGCGCGCTCTTCTCCGTCGAGTCCACCTTCACCTCGGGAGGACCGTGGAACGAGCGCCTCGAAGTGCACGGCACCAAGGGCCTCATCGTCGTCGACCAGCACCAGAACCCCCCGGCCATGATCTTCCACGGCAAACGCGACCACGAGGGGTCGCCCCTGCCCGGTACGGCCTACGAGCCCACCACCTGGAAGTACAACTCGATCGCGGCCGGGATCGAGAGCTTCGCCCGTTCGATCGCGAAGGACGAGCCGACCGCCGTCGCCCCCGAGGACGGCGCCTACGCGGTGCGGATCATCGAACTCGCCTACGAGTCGGTGGCCACCGGCCGTCCCGTCTCGCTCTGAGATTTGTCACCCCGTTCCACAGACAGAGGAGAAACCCCCATGGACCCGCTCGTCATCACCGTCACGGTCGACAGCACGATGTCCTATCCCGGCTACAAGGGCATGCCGGCCATCGAGGACACCGACAAGGTCGGCCAGGAGTACATCGACTCGGTGAACGCGGGCGCGACACTGTGCCACCACCACGGTGTCCACTACCTGGAGGACGCCATCCAGGAAGACGGCAAGAAGCTTTCTAAGATCGACTTCGACGGTTGGCGGGATCTCACCGAGAAGATCCGGACCGTGGGCACCGATCCGATCATGCAGTTCGGCATCGCCAGCGCCCGGCTGCCCGAGAAGGTGGAACTCATGTCGCTCAAGCCCGACATGATGTCCTACGCGTTCAACGTGCACGACGAGTACTTCCAGCCCGACCCGGCCTACCCCGCCAACGAGATGTACTCCCTGCACCCGAGGGACGAGCTCGTCGAGTTCGTCACCGCGGCCGAGGCCAACGGCGTGAAGCCGGAGATCGAGTGCTTCTACACCGGCGCGTTCTGGAACCTGGAGTACGTCCGGCGGCAGGGCCTGCTGAAGGAGAAGGCCTGGGCGACCCTGTTCTTCGGCTGGCAGGGTGGCGCGTGGACGCCGCCGACCCCGGACGCGCTCATGTACATGGTCAACCACCTCCCCCCGAACACGAACTGGAACATCAGCGTCATGGACCCGGTCGCGCAGTGGCAGCTGCTGCCGCTGGCCATCGCGCTGGGCGGCCACGTCCGCGTCGGCTGGGAGGACAACCCCTACCTGCCCAACGGTGAGGCCTCGCGCAGCAACGCCGAACTGGTCGAGGTCGCGGTCACCATGGCCCAGCAGATCGGCCGCCCGATCGCGAACGTCGAAGAGGCCAGGCGCATCGCCGGGGTGAGCAGGTGACCGGCCTGATGAGTGGCGGTACCGCACAGGACCCGGTGCGCGGTGGTACCGCACCGGATCCGGTGCGTGCCGTACGGGGTCTGGCGCGTGCCCGGCTCGGCGACGGCCGGGTCGTGCTCGTCAGGATCGAGTCGGAGAAGGCGACGGTCCTCGCGACCGAGTCCGACCACCCGGCGGCCGACGTGCTGAGGGAGGCGCTGCACACCGGCGCGTGGCGCGCCGACGGCGAGCCGGTCGCGGCCGGTGACCTCGAACTCCTCGCCCCGGTCGTGAACCCCTCGAAGATCGTGTGCGTCGGGCTCAACTACCGTGACCACGCGGAGGAGTCGGGCGTCGAGCCTCCGGCCAGGCCGTTGCTGTTCGCGAAGTTCCCCAACGCGCTGCGGGCCTCCGGCGCCGTCGTCGAGGTGCCGGAGGACCTGTCCGGCCAACTCGACTACGAGGGCGAACTGGGCGTCGTGATCGGGCGCCGGGCCAGGGACGTCGCCCTGGACGAGGCGCTCGACCACGTCCTCGGCTACGTCGCGGCCAACGACCTGTCGGCCAGGGACGCCCAGTTCTCCGACGGCCAGTGGCTGCGCGGCAAGTCCGCCGACGGGTTCTGCCCGGTCGGACCGGTCGTGACGCTCGCCGAGGACGTCGAGGACCCCCAGGCGCTGCGCATCGTCACCCGGCTCAACGACCAGGTCGTCCAGGACGGCTCGACGGAGAAGATGATCTTCTCCGTCGCGGAGATCGTCTCCTACGCCTCCCGCTACCTGACGCTCGAACCGGGGGACCTGATCCTGACGGGTACCCCGCCGGGTGTGGGTTTCGCGCGCACGCCCCCGCTGGTGGTGGGGGACGGCGACGTGGTGACGGTGACCGTGGAAGGCGTCGGCGAGGTCGTCAACCGGGTACGCGTCATATGAGATGACCGCCCGGCCGCCCTCCAGGGAAGTCCTCCAGGAAGGGCGGCCGGCCTGTCACCGGTTTGCCGGAGTCGGGCTGGTTGGTCCGTCATCGGTTCGCCGAAGTCGGGACGGCCGGTCCATCGCCGGTGCGCCGGAACCGGGCCGGTCGGTTCGCCATCGGTCCGTCGTCGGCTCGCTGGAGTCGGGCGGGTCGGGACGGAGCAGCGGGAGGTACATCGGGGAGGGACACGGCATGACAGGGCTCACAGCGGGACTCACGGCGGGACGGATCATCGTCGCGCCGGACAAGTTCCGTGGGTCGCTGACCTCTCCCGAGGTGGCCGCCCACGTGGCCGCCGGACTGCGCGCCGCCGCTCAGGGGCGGGTGGCCGTGGTCCGGCTCCCGGTCGCCGACGGCGGTGACGGCACCGTGGAGGCGGTGGTCGCGAGCGGGTTCACCCGGGTCGAGACGGAGGTGACCGGACCGGTCGGCGCGCGGATCCCGGCGGCCTACGCCGTACGCGACGAACGGGACGGCCGGGTCGCGGTCGTCGAGCTGGCCGAGGCCTCCGGCCTGCGGAAACTGCCCGGTGACCCGGCGCCGCTGACCGCCACGAGCCGGGGCGCCGGCGAACTCATCGCCCACGCCGTACGGCACGGCGCGCGGCGGATCGTGCTCGGCCTCGGCGGCAGCGCCTGCACCGACGGCGGCGCGGGCATGCTCCAGGCGCTCGGCGTGCGGCTGCTGGACGCGGCAGGGAACGACCTGCCGCCGGGCGGCGCCGCGCTGTGCGACCTGCGCACGATCGACGCCTCGGGCAGACTGCGCAGCTTCGAGGTCGTCGTGGCGAGCGACGTGGACAACCCACTGCTCGGACCGTACGGCGCCGCGACCGTGTACGGCCCCCAGAAGGGCGCAACCCCCGAGGACGTGGCCGTCCTTGAGGCCGGCCTGACCAGGCTGGTAGCCGTCACCGAGTCCGGCGGTGTCGCGTCCGTGCCGGACACGGCCGGGTCAGGCGGCGCCGTACACGCGCCGGACACGGCCACCCCCGGCAGTGCCGTACACACGACGGGCGTGGCTGTTCCCGGCGGGGCCGTACACGCGCGGGACACGGCCACTCCTGGCGGGGCCGTACGCGTGACGGGTGTGGCGAGCAGGCCCGGGGCGGGGGCGGCGGGTGGGGTGGGGTTCGGCGCGCTGGCCTTCCTCGACGCGGAGATCCGGCCCGGCATCGGCTACCTGCTTGACCTGGTGGACTTCGACCGGCACGTGAGGGGCGCCCGGCTGGTGATCACCGGTGAGGGCTCGATCGACGAGCAGACCCTGCGCGGCAAGGCCCCCGTGGGCGTCGCGGCGGCGGCCGCCAGGCACGGCGTGCCGGTCGTGGCGGTCTGCGGCCGGCGTTCGGTGAGCGAAGCGGAGCTGCGGGCGGCCGGTATCGAGGCCGCCTACGCGCTGACCGACATCGAACCCGACGTACGACGATGCATGACCGAGGCGGGTCCCCTCCTCGAACGCCTCACCACCCGGATCGCCACCAGGTTCGTCACCCCCTGAGACGGTCACCTGGCTCACCCCCTGAGACGGTCACCGGACGATCTCCCCACCCGTCGTCGTTGACGCCGAGGGCCGAACCGGTACCGGAAGGTGACCCTGAAAGGGCCGCGGCGGCGTGATCCGGCCGGACCGGGCGCCGTGGCCTCCGGTTCCCGCCGTGGAGCCGGTCACGGACACGCGGGAACACGCCGGGTACACGGAGGAACGCGGGGCCGTCGTCGCCCCCTTTCACGAGTTCGGCCACGTCGGGGCACGCGGAGACACGTGGGGGCCTCGGTCCCACCGCCTCCACGAGTTCGGCCATGCCGGGGCACGTGAGGGCCTCTGTCGAAGGGCCTCCGGCTTCGCCGTACCGAGGTGGCGTGTCCTGACACCTGACGACCACTCGGGGGAGGCGCCGTTTGGGGAAGTGTCATTCGGGGGATAGAAGGATGTTCCGGCCTGTGATGTCCGAACTTGGTCACTGAGTGGCATTCGCCCAGCTCGTAGGTGGTTTCGGGGAGCTGTGCAGGGCTCTGGGAGCCCCCATCGGTGGTGAAAATCGGGTGACATTTCGCGTCAGATGGCGGAATGTTGAGCGTGAGCGATGAGTTTTGTCGGTGGCACCCGTCAGTCTTTGTACGAACACACTTTCGTGTGTCTCACGGCTGGAACGCCAGCAACGACGTCCTGTCCGACAACCCGATTGAGGTTCCGTGCCCAGCACACAGCTCGACTCACCAGTCAAGCCCGTGACCGTAACCAAGGTGCGCACCCCTGCCGTGATCCGGCTGTTGGTGCTCGCCACGTTCGTGGTCATCCTCAACGAGACGATCATGATCAACGCGATCCCGCGGCTGATGAGCGCGATGAACATCACCGCGCAGACCGCGCAGTGGCTCTCGACGGCCTTCATGTTGACCATGGCCGCCGTCATCCCGATCACCGGCTGGTTCCTGCAGCGGGTGTCCACCCGCACGGCCTACACCGCCGCGATGGGCCTGTTCCTGATCGGTACGGCCCTGGCCACCGTCGCACCGACCTTCGAGGTGCTGCTGGGTGCCCGCATCATCCAGGCGTCCGGTACGGCGGTGATGATGCCGCTGCTGATGACCACGCTGATGCAGGTCGTGCCCGAGGGCAACCGGGGCCGGGTGATGGGCAACGTCACCCTGGCCATCTCGGTCGCGCCCGCGATGGGTCCCACGGTCTCGGGGGTGATCCTCCAGTTCGGCTCCTGGCGGCTGCTGTTCGCCGTGGTGTTCCCCATCGCCGCGCTGATCATGTGGGGTGGGCTGAGGCAGCTCCAGAACGTCGGCGAGCCCAAGTTCAGCACCGTCGACTGGCTGAGCGTGCTGACCGCCGCGGCGGGCTTCGGCAGCCTGGTCTACGGGCTCAGCGGGTTCGAGAGCGGCGACACCCGTACCGCCGTCGGGTTCGTGGTGGCGGGCCTGGTGGCCATCTCCGTCTTCGTCTGGCGCCAGCTGCGCCTGCAGAAGCGCGGCACGCCGCTGATGGACCTGCGCACCCTGCGCCACCGCACCTACACGATCGCGTTGATCATGATGGCGGTGGCCTTCCTGGCGATGATCGGCTCGATGATCCTGCTCCCGCTGTACCTGCAGAACGTCCGTGGGCTCACCGCCCTGCAGACCGGGCTTCTCGTGATGCCGGGTGGTCTGGCGATGGGGCTGCTCGGCCCGACCGTGGGTCGGCTGTTCGACCGCTTCGGCGCCCGGGTGCTGATCGTCCCCGGTGCGATCGGCATCGCGGTCGCGCTCGTCGGGTTCACCCAGGTCACGATGACCATGCCGTTCTGGCTGCTGCTCGGCCTGCACGCGCTGCTGATGGTGAGCCTGGCCGCGACCTTCACCCCGGTGTTCACCCTCGGGCTCGGGTCGGTTCCGGCCTCGCTCTACTCTCACGGCAGCTCGATCCTGAGCACGCTGCAGCAGGTCTCGGCCGCCATCGGCACCGCGCTCGTGGTCACCCTGATGAGCGTGCGGGCCGAGACCCTGAAGGCGACGGGCGCCAGCGACGCGCTCGCCAACCTCGGCGGCATGCGCACGGCCTTCATCGTCAGCGCGGCGCTGTCCGTGATCGTGGTCATCACCGCCCTGATGCTGCCGGCCAGGGCCGCCACCACGACGGAGCACCAGGCGGCCCACGTCTAGGAAAACCGCCTGGGAAGACCGTCTAAGAAGACCGTCGCCGTGGCTCTTCGGGGGTTCGCCGTCATCGAGCGGCGAACCCCGGAGCCGTTGGCGCCTACCTCCCGATCCGCTGATACCGGCGGGTCGCCAGGGGGACGAAGACGACAAGGATCGCGACCGACCACAACAGGACGGCCGCGATCGGATGCTGTAGGGGCCAGGCGTCCTGCGGTACGGCGGCGCCCGGATCACCGAACAGGTCGCGACAGGCGGCGACGAGCGCGCTGACCGGGTTCCACTCCGCGACGAGCCGTAGCCACCCGGGCATGCCGTCGGTGGGCACGAAACCGTTGGACAGCGCCGAGGTCGGAAAGATCACCGGGATGAACGCGTCCGCGGTCTCCGGACGGATCGACAGGCCGGACGGTCACATGGATTCGCCATCGGCGATCTGGGCACGCGTCTCGGAGCCGCAGCGTGCCCGTGAGCGCCTTCTCGACTACGAGATCATCACCAGGGCCTCGGTCGCCATCGCCGACCTCGACGGCCTCGCCCTCAGTCTGCGGTAGCGCCAATTGTCATATAACGCCCAGATCTGACGATAAGCGACCAATCATGATGGGTCCACATATTTCGGTTGGACCGGATTATGCTCTGGGCAGTTCGAAGTGGATCTCCGGAGGTGTCCATGAGGAAGATGACCGTCCGTCGCAAGGGCGCGCTGCGCCTGCTGTCCGGCGCTCGCCGTCTCTGGTTCGAGTGGTGCTGGTAGTTGCCGGTACGGCGGGCGCCCCCGGGTGCCCGCCCCTGCGGCGACCGGCCCGGTTGTGACCGGCCCGACTGTGACCGGCCCCTCTGAGACCCACGAGGACGGCTACGACTGCCACCGCGACGGCGGACCGTACGCCGGGGTCGCCTCCTTCCTCACCCAGGTCGCCGCGGAACGGCCCCGCCTGGCGGCCCGCCACCGGGTCGAGCTGCACGCGATCGCCCCCTGGCTCGACCGTACGGCGCGCCCCGCCGCCGAGGAGGAGCCGATCCGCTTCCACCCCGCCCGGCGCACCGCCTGCCTGGCCTACGGCGCGGCGGAGTTCGTCACGGCCTGGGCGGACACGCTCAAGAACCCGGTCACCGTACGGTTCGACCACGTCGGCGACGCCGACGAGACCACCCGCGAACTGCTGGACGCGCTGGTCCGCGCGGAGCCGTCCACGCTGCGCCTGGACCTGCGGGACGGCGGCGCCCCCCGGCGGGCGGCGGCTGAGCCGACCCCCGAGGAGACGCGCAGGGCCCTCGGCGACAGCCTGGCCCGCGGTTTCTACCACCACGCGGCCAGGACCGCCCGGCGCGGGCGCGCGACGGTTACCCCGGACGGCGACCTGCGGCACTGGTGGGCGTTCACCACCGGCCTGGCCACCGCCCTGGCCGCGCTTGAGCAGGCCGAGGAGGCACTCGACCTCTACCACGAGGCGCGCGCCGTCACCGACGACCCGAAGATCACCACGTCGGCCGCCTACTCCACCGCCATGCTGTACGCCAGGCACCTGCCCACGGCCGGGCAGGACCCGGGGCGGGCCAGACACTGGCTGGAACGGGCACTCGACCTCGCCACCAAGCTGGACGACCCACGTCAGCGGACACTGTCCACCGTCTTCTACGAGCAGGGACTCGCCCTGCTGGACGCCAGGGACGGCGAGCACGCCCGCGCGCTGCGGCTGATCGACGACGGTCTGGCCCGGCTGGCGGCGGTGCTCAGGCCGGGAGAGCGTCCGCAGGACCTGGCCAGGCTGCGCCACAACCGGGCCCAGGTGCACCTGGCCATGGGAGACCGGGACCGGGCCCTGGCCGACCTCGACACCGTGATCGCCCACGACCCGGACAACTGCGAGTACTACGTGGACCGGGCCGCCCTGTACCGCGCGGCGGGACGGTCCAGGGCCGCGATCGAGGACTACGGCACCGCGATCCGCCTGGGGCCGCACCTGCCCGAGGCGTACTACAACCGGGCCGTGCTCCAGCAGGAGCGGGGCCGTACGGCACGGGCCCGCGCCGACCTGGAACGCGTGCTCGCCATCGAGCCGAGACACCTGGACGCCAGGATCGCCCTGGTCAACCTGCTGGTGGAGCGCGGCGCGCTCGACGAGGCCGAGGCCGAGGCGCGGGCCGGGCTCGAACCGGCCCCGGAGGACCCCGCGCTGCTGTGCACCCTCGGGCTGATCCGCTCGGAGCGCGGCGACCTCACCGAGGCGGACGACCTCCTCACCCGGGCCCTGGCCGGGGACTCCGAACTCGTCGAGGCGTGGACGAACCGGGCCGCCGTACGGTTCGAACGCGGTGACGTGGCCGCCGCGGTGACCGACCTGGACCGGGCGGTCGCGCTGTCGGCGGCACCGGTGCCCCGCTACAACCGAGGGAAGGCGCTGGTACGGCTCGGCAGACTTGAGGAGGCCGCGCGGGACTTCGCCGACGCCCTCACCCAGCCGGGCCTCGACCGGGCGCTGCGCCGTGACCTGCGCGCGGAACTGGCCCGCTGCCGTCGCGCATGACGGGATGACCCCGAGGCCTCGTTTTCCGGCCGGGTCGAACCCCACTTTGTACGGTTGCCAATTCATCCAGGCATTACATGCGGATTTATCCGTACACCGTCTGGTTGCGTGTTGTTAAACCGGCCTTGTCAGGCTTTCTTGCTGAAACGAACGTTCCGCACGAACTACAGGAGGTTTGCATGCGCGTGCTCAAGTCCCTGTCGATCGTCGCCGCCGTCGTCATGGCCGTGTTCACCGCCGTCCCGGCACAGGCCGCCACCGGGTGGTCCATGGAGTGGGGCGCGACCGTCACCCAGTCCACCATCGACTGGACATCCGGATATTCCGCCTATGTCTCCGGCCATATCAAGGCGGTGAGCGGCTACCGCGAGGTGTGCTTCTGGGGCCAGAACGGGTCCGAGAAGACCGGCAAAGTCTGCAAATATTCCACCAACGGCACGTACTCCTGGTCCAACGAGCTGCTTCGGATAACCGTCGCCGGTGGTGTGCAGCGCATCTACGCCGACCTGATCGTGGACGGCGACATCGTCCACGAGGTCTGGTGCACCCGCAACGGCTGCAGCCGCAACTGGTAGGACAGGGCGGTTCGGGTACGGCCGCGCGGCGCGAGGAGAAGGCGCGTCGCGCGGCACCCGGCGGTGGTACGCGGCACCCGGCGGTGGTACGCGGCACCCGGCGGTGGTGTGCGGAACCCAGTGGTGGTGCGCGGTGTTCAGCGGTAGTGGAGCGCCGGGAAGCACTCGGGGAACGGCCGCCGCCAGCGGTGCCCGTCCGGCGGCACGTGCGCCTCAAGATGCTCGCGCACCGGCGGCACCATGGCCTTGAAGAAGCGCCGTGGCGTGGCGCGCGGGTTGGTCTCGGCGAGATGGCACAGGGCGTCGGCCCCGGTCAGCAGCGTGTAACGACCCTGGCCCCGGCCGTAGAAGACGTAGGTCGGGGTGCTCCAGCGCCAGGCCGACCTGCCGGTGTTGCGGTTGCGGACGGCGGTGGCGATCAGCCGTCCCCCGGTCCGCCAGGCGGGCAGCGACGGCCTCCCGGTCCGTTCGCCGATCGGCCAGGCGTCGAGCCACACACGGTGCCCGTCGAAGATCCAGCGCACGTCCCAGCCGTGTTCCCGCAGGATGTCGGCGTGGTCGTCGAACACGGTCGGGTGGGGAGGCCGGTGCGCGGGGCGGTGGTTGCGCGGGTCCTGCCGCGCCTGCTGGACGAGTTCGGCGTACTGGACGGGATACCGCTCGACGAGGTGGCGGTGGACCGGCGCCTCGGCCCGGCGGCTTCGCCGGTCCTGCTCGACCAGCGCGGCCCGGACATGGGTGAGGAAGGTGAGCTTGGACGCCCACTTCTCGCGGGACGCGTCGTGACGGGCCTGGATAAGGTGCGGGTCCGGGACGGCGAAGAGGTTGCGCACCCGCACGGGCGTCACCTCAAGACCGATCTCGGTGAACGCCATCGTGCCGATCGCCACCAGGGCCTCGTACCAGCGGGACAGCAGCGCCGGATGGCGGAGCGGGTGGCACACCCCGCTGTCCTTGATGTCGTTGCCGACCAGCTCACGGAAGGCGGTCGTGCCCATCGCCAGCATCCTGGCCACCTCCGGAGGCAGGCCGTCGCCGGCCCCGCCCGGACGGAGCAGCGAGTCGGCCTCCTCCCGATGGGCCGCGACGAGCGCCGCGACCGCCGACGCCGCCGCCCGGTCGGTCGTCAGCCCGGCGTGCGCCTCGACGGTGAGACGCGCCTCGACGCCGCGCTGGCGGATGCGGGCCAGCCGCCGTTCGGCGCGCCGGGTCACCGGATCGTCGAAACCGGAGCCGCGCACGTTGTTCCACCACGACAGCTGGTGGAGCCCCTCCTGCCGGATCAGCACGTCCTCCCAGACCTCGCAGGTCTCGGCGGAGGACAGCCAGCGGCTCAACCCGGAGGGAACCCGGTTGAGGGTGGCCTCGGCCACCGCCAGGAGGCTGATGGTGTCGGGATCGTCGCCGTACTGGTCCCGTAACCCCTCGGGAGTGATGTCGGGGTCGAGCTGTGCGACGTCGGCCAGTCGCATTCGCGTGCCGCTCACCTGATCTCCTCGCCGTAACGGTAGTGGTACGCGCATGTGGATTGGCTTCCTCCCGGCCCTAAAGGACCGGGATTCCCCGTGCCGCTGACGTGGCATGCCGCCGCGCTCGTGGCCGGGGCGGTTGACGCTTCACAGACCGCCTGATGGCGAGGTCTCCACGTCCTGAGACCGCCTGCCCGGCGGCCTTGATGTTCTTGGCGGCGTTCACGTCGGCATGCTCGACATGACCGCAGGAGGTGCAGGCGAACCGCGCTTGGCTCTCACGCGATGCCGCATCCACCACCCCACAAGCCGAGCACGTTTGAGACGTGTACGCCGCCGGGACCTTGATTACCTTGCTGCCGGTGTGCCGAACCGCGTTGTTAACCGCGAATTCCAGCCCGTACCAGCCCTTATCCAAGATCGCCTTGTTGAGGCCGGACTTCTGAGCGACCCGCGAACCGGGTCGTTCGACGGTGCCCTTCGCGCTGGCCGTCATGTTCCTCGTGTTGAGGTCTTCCAGCACGAGGGTGCCGTACCGGACGGTGAGCGTCGCGGCGAGCTGGGCGTTGAAGTCCGCGCGGCGGGACCGGACCCGCCGCATGACCGCGCCCAGTTCGGCCACCACGCGCTTACGCCGATTACCGCCCTTACGGGTGCGGGCGAGCTGCTGCTGGAGGCGGCGGTACCGTTGCGTCTCGCCGCTGGTGATGAACGGCCGGTCGTGGAACGTCCCGTCGCTCGTGGTCGCGGCGACCACCACTCCGCGGTCGATCCCCACAGCCGGGCCGGGATGCGTCTCAGGGGTGGTCTTGCCGTCCTCGACGAGGAACGACACGAACCAGTTCCCGCCGTCGCGGGTGATCGTGGCGGAGCGCAGGACACCGCCGAGTGGACGCGACCAGCGGAATCGGACCCAGCCGAACTTCGGCAGTTTCACCCGGCCCCACCGGCGGCCGATCCGTTCCACGACGATCTGCTTGGCGTCGGGGAACCGGAACGACGGCGACCACCTGCGGTGCGACCGCCACCGGACCTTCCAGGCCCCGTGGGTTTTGACCGCCTGGTCCAGATCCTTGAGCGTCTGCTGGAGCACGTGGGACGGCGCATCCGACATCCAGCCGAAATCCCGTTTGGCGTCGGCGAGTTGCCTGCACTGCTCGGCGTACCCGATGAACGCGCCGCGCCGCCGATACTCCCGGCGCTGCTGCAGACCGGTGTTCCACACCGACCGGCAGATACCGCCGATCTGTTCGGCGAACGCGGTCTGTGCCGGGGTGAACTCGATCCGATACCTGCGGCCGGACAGCATGAAACACCTTCCTCCGCGGAACATCCAAGCCATCCAATGACACTCTGCGAGATCATGATTGAGCGTATGAACGTTCGGGAACTCCGAGACAACCTCGGCCATCGCGTCGGAGCGGCGCACCTGGCCGGGGAGCACACCATCGTGGAGAAGTACAGCGAAATCCAAGCCGTCCTCGTCCCCTACACGTGATGGGCCGAACGGCAGGACGAGCGGGGCGGTTCCGGGCTTACCCCGCCCTGAAGGACAGGGCTTGCGCCCTTCAACGAGAGCGGTCAGCAGGACCGTACACCGGTGACGGCCGATCACATCGGCGATTAGCGCACACCGCCTCCTTTCGGATCGATCAGGTAATCCATATATCCAGAAATATCGGTGTATCAGCGGGCACTGGGCAGTACCTGGGCCTCGGCCTCCTCAAGCCAGCGGAGATACCAGCGGGCGAACCCGAGGGGCATGCCGTCGTCGTCGAACAACGGCTGGAACCCCTCGTCGCTCATGATGCCGTTGGCCCACATCCGGCCCCGCGCCGGACCCGTGACCACCAGGCCCTCCAGATGGGAGCAGCCGGTCATACCCGGCACCTTAAAGGACGGACACGTGAGAAATCGGGCCTGCGATCATGGTCGTCCGGCCCGGTACGGCGGAAGGCGGACGTGGTGTCCATGCGGTTGACGCTGGTGAGGATCGACCCCGAGGTGCTGCGGGCCGTACGGGCGAGGCCCGATCTGGCGGAGGAGATCCTCTCGGGGCACTCCCGGGAGGAGGACGTGTTCACGGACGACTACCTGGCCCTCGGCGACATCGCGGAGGGCAGGGCCGAGGCCGAGCACGGGGACGCGCGGTGGGCGTGTCACTACCCCTGGCTCGCGGCGGCGACCGGCGCGGACGGTGAACACGACCTGCCAGGCCACACGTTCGGGTACGGCCCGCCGTTCGCCCTCGATCCGGAGCGGGTGGCGGAGGTCGCGCGGGGCCTGGCCGGTGAGGGGTGGGGTTTCGCCGCCGCCGGGCAGGACGGGTTCGCGGGCCTCGGCCCGTTCTACACGGCGGCGGCACGGGAGGGCGGGGCGGTCGTGGGAGGGGTGAGCTGACCCTCACGGGAGCCGACCCTCACGGGTGCCGACCCCGTGGGAGCCGACCCTCACGGGACTCGGTTCTCGCGGGAGCCGGCCTTCGCGGGCGATCCGGGCTCTCCTGGAGCCGGTCGTCGCGGCGGCCGGGTCCTCCCGGAGGCGCCCCTCGCGGTCGGGTCGTCCCTTGTGGGAAGGCTGGTCGCCCCTCCCGTCGCCCCTCCCGTCGCCCCGTGTGTCAGGAGCGCGCCTTGGCGGACGCCCTGCGGTTGGCCTTCTTGATCGCGTCGACGAGTTCGGTCTTGGTCATGGACGACCTTCCCGGCACGTCCAGCCGCCTGGCCACGTCGTACAGATGCTGCTTGGAGGAGTTGGCGTCGACGCCTTCGGCGGTCTTCCCGCGCTTGGGAGTGTGCCGGGCCGCCTGCCTGTCGGAGGGGCCTTTCCTGCTCTTGGGCTCCCAGTGGTCGCCGATCTTCTCGAAGGAGTGCTTGAGGGCGGCGTTGGCCGTCCGGTGGGCGCGTTCCCCCTCGCCGTACTCCTTGACCGCGGAGTCGTGGGCCTTGATCCACGTCTCCTGGGCCTTCTTGGGAGAGCGTTTGAGTGTCTCGGGTAGTTCCTGACGGACGGGCATGATCGTCACCTCTTCTCCGGGTCGGATGTTGGCCTCATCCGGGCCATACCCCTCAATCCATCCCGAAACATCATTCAATTGTGAAATCAACAGTTATGTCCTGTTAGCCGATCAGGGGGTGGGGCACGTGGGGGAAATGCCTGATGAACCACGCCAGACACCACCAGAACAGCAGCAGCCGTACCCGGGCAGCAGCGGCGACATGACCCCCGCTCCCCGGGACGAGATGCGCGACTACGAGGGCCGTGGCCTGCTCAGGGACCGGCGGACACTGATCACCGGGGGTGACTCGGGAATCGGCAGGGCCGTCGCCGTGGCGTTCGCGAAGGAGGGAGCGGACGTCGCGATCGCCTACCTGTCCGAGCACGAGGACGCCGAGCACACCCGCAAGCTGGTCGAGGAGGCCGGACGGCGGTGCGTACTGCTGCCGGGAGACCTCTCCCAGGCCGCCCACTGCGCCGACGTGGTGGACCGTACGGTGGGCGAACTCGGCGGGCTCGACGTGCTCGTCAACAACGTCGCCTACCAGCAACCGGTCGACTCGCTCGACGAGCTGGACGACGAACAGTGGGAGTACACCTTCGCCGTCAACATCCACAGCTACTTCCGGGTCACCAGGGCGGCGCTGCGGCACATGGGCGAGGGGTCGGCCATCGTCAACACCTCCTCGATCAACGGCCTGCGCGGCAACAAGACCCTGATCGACTACGCCACGACCAAGGGCGCGATCAACGCCTTCACCTACTCGATGGCGCAGAACCTGCTCGAACGCCGCATCCGGGTCAACGCCGTGGCCCCGGGGCCGGTGTGGACACCGCTCATCCCGGCCACCATGCCACCGGAGAAGGTGGGCAAGTTCGGCGAGCAGGCGCCCATGGAACGGGCCGCCGACCCCGACGAGATCGCCCCGTCCTACGTCTTCTTCGCCTCCGACCGCCTGTCGTCCTACTACACGGGCGAGATCCTGGCCCCGGTCGGCGGCGAGACCCTCCCCGGCTGATCCTTCGAGGTCATCGGGACGGAACGTAGGAGGAGACGACCAGCCAGACGGCGCAGAGGACGACCACGGCCGTCACGGCGACGGTCCGCATCCTGGCGAGGGACCCGGGCCCGACCTCCAACCGGGCGGGCCGGGCGGTCCAGACGACGAGGAGGGCGGCGAGCGGCAGGTGCGACCGTACGAGGAGGAGTTCGTCGAGCAGGAAGACGTCGAGGACCGGGAAGAGGAGAAGGACCGCCGCGACCGTGGCGCCGATCCACCGTGACAGGCCGGTGGCGTGCGCGATCGCGGCCAGGGCGACGAGGGTGACCGGCAGGCCGATCCTGTCGGCCTGGGTGAACCACTGGAGAGCGGCGCAGAGCCACTGGGGAACGTCTCCTGAAGACCCCGGCGCCACGTCGAAGAAGACGGTGAACGAACGTTCGTCGAACGCGGAGACGGGCCGGTCGCACAACGCGCCCCACGCGGCGGGGAGGACGGCCGCCCACGGGGCGAAGCCGTACCGCCTGGTGGGCAGGGGATGCCGGGCCGCCAGGAGCAGGGCCCCGACGGCCAGCGGGTAACAGACGAGCAGAGGCCAGGGGGAGGAGGCCGTACGGATCTGGCCGGTGCACGGGTCGGGGCCGGAGACGAGAAGGCCGAGAACGAGGACGGCGCCGGTCACGAGGGCGGCGGAGAGCACGGCCCTGCGCGAGCCGTACGAGACGAGGCCGGCGACGACGGCCGGCAGCAGCAGGACCCCGAGGAACAGCGCCTCCGCGGGGACGCTCCCCAGCGCGTACGGACCCTCCGGCAGGTAGGGGCTCTCCGAGGAGCAGAACCAGGGGAGGTCGCCTCCGCCGATACCGAAGGCCGTCAGGACCACCGGCCCCGAGACGGCCAGGACGGCGTAGAGGCGCGATGCCACCGCGAGTTCCGGCATCGGCACGTCCTCTCGGCGTCGACGGGCTTAGTGATCTTCAGCGTAGTGGCCGTCCCGGGAGTCCGTCGCCTACGGTGCTGGGGTGCGGAGTTGGGGGCGGGGGGTTGGGGCGGACGTCGTCGCGGCGGTCGCCGTTGTCGGGATGTTCTGGGCGTTGCCGACGGCTCAGGCAGCCGCCTGGCCGTACGTCGCCGTGGGGGTGGTGCTGGCGGCGGTGACCGCGGGGGCGATGGTCCTGCGCGGGCGGCTGCCGTTCGCCGCGACGGTCACCGCGGGGGCCGCGACCGTCGTTGGCGGTGCCCTGGGGGTCTGTCAGGATCCGATGCTGGCCGCGGCCTGGTGTCTTTATCCGCTCGCGGTCGAGCGGGCGCGCCGTACGCGGGTGGCGGTCGTGATGCTGGCGGCCATGTTCGCGGCGCTGGCGCTGGTCGTCGCCGTTCCCGAGGGCGCCGCTCGCGGCCTCGGGGAACGGGTGGTCATCGCGGTGGCCGCGCTCAGCGCGTCGTGGCTGTTCGGCACGACCACCGGCAGACAGATCGAGTCCGCGCGGGAGACGGAGCGGATGCGCGTGCAGCTTGAGGTGGCGCGTGACGTCCACGACGTGGTCGGGCACGCGCTGGGGGTGACGCTGGCGCAGTCCGGGGTGGTCCTGAGCCTCCCCGACGTCGGGGAGGCCGAGCTGCGCGAGACCCTGGCGGAGGTGGAGACCCACACGCGCCGGGCGCTTGAGGACGTGCAGGCGCTGGTGCGGACGCTCCGCGACCCGGACGGCGGCCCGGGGCCGGGCCTCGACGGCATCGCGGCGGTCATCACCGCGACCCGCGCCGCCGGAATCGACGTCGAGACACGGATCAGCCGGGAACTCGGCCTGGGGATCGGCGCGGGGCCCAACCGGGGGCCCACCCGGGAGGGCGGTACGGAGACGGGCGGGAAGCTTGGCGCGGGGCCCACCCGGGAGGGCGGTACGGAGGGCGACGCGGGGCTCGGTCCGGGAATCGGTCCGGAGACGACCGGGAAGGTCGGGGACGGGGTGGGGGCGGTGGCGTTCAGGGTTGTTCAGGAGGCGCTGGGCAACGTGGTACGGCATGCTCCAGGAGCGAAATGCGTCGTTGACGTGCACCGGGAGCGCGACGCCTTGGTGGTCAGGGTCGCCGACGGCGGGGCGCTCGCGGGTCGGGACGCGGCCCGGTCCGCCGGCGCGGGGGTCGGCCTGCGGGGTATGCGTGAACGGGTCCGCCTGGCCGGTGGGACGGTGACCTGGGGCGTCCGGCCGGAGGGCGGATTCGCGGTCGAGGCCAGACTGCCCCTCAACGACCAGGGCCAGGCCACGACGCAGAGGAGAAACCAGGCCGGCGTTCAGGGACAAAGCCAGAACGGTGTTCAGGAGCGAGGCGAGGACGACGTTCAGGGCCAAAGCCGGACCGGTGCTCCGGGGCAAAGCCAGGCCATGGCTCAGGAACAAGACCGGGTCTCGGCCCAGGGGAGAAGTCAGGCCGCGGTTCGAGGGCGAGACGAGGACGGCGTTCAGAGGCAAAGCCAGGCCGGTGTTCAGGGGCGGGGTTTCGAGGGAGGTGATGATGTCCGCTGAGGTGGTGTCGGTCTTTCTGGCCGACGACGACGCGGGCATGCGTGGGGCCTACCGGAAGCTGTTCGAGCGTACGGCGGGCTTCCGGTTCGCCGGGGAGGCGGCCGACGGGCTTGAGGCGGCCAGGCTGGTCACCGCGCTGCGACCGGATGTGGCGCTGCTCGACGTGCAGATGCCGGGAACCGACGGGATCGAGGCCGCGCGGCGCATCGTGGCCGACACGACCACCAGGGTCGTCATGCTGACCACCTTCGACCTGGACGAGTACGTGCACCGGGCCCTCACGGTCGGGGCCTCGGGCTTCCTGCTGAAGAACGCCTCCCCGGCGGAGATCCTGCGGGCCGTCCGTACGGTCCACGAGGGCAACGCCATGCTCGCCCCCGAGGTGACGGCGCGGTTGCTCGACCGGTTCGCGCCCGAGCGGCCCGTCGAACGGCACCCCTTCGCCGAGCACGTCCTGTCCGAACGAGAACTGCAGGTCATCCGGCTGGTCGCCAGGGGCCGTTCCAACCAGCAGATCGCCGACGAGCTGTTCCTGAGTCTGGAGACGGTCCGCACCTACCTTCGCCGGATGTTCGCCAAGCTGGGGGTCAACGACCGTACGCACCTGGCGGTGCTCGCCCACGAGGCGGGACTGCTGCGCGAACCCCGGTAACCGTCCGCTCTCGAACACCACGGGTCGGGGCGGTCGGTGGATGTCCACTTTCGGGTGACGCGGGGTCGGGGTGACGGGGAGCACGCTGGACGTCCGGATCCCAGGCGACGCGAGGCGGGCGATGATCGAGGTTTCACGGCTCAGCAAGCGCTACGGCGCGAAGACGGCGGTCGACGACGTCAGCTTCACCGTACGGCCGGGCACGGTGACCGGCTTCCTCGGCCCGAACGGCGCGGGCAAGTCCACCACGTTGCGGGTGCTGCTCGGTCTCGACCACCCGACGAGCGGCACCGCGCTGATCGACGGCAGGCCGTACCGCGACCTGAGCCATCCGTTGCGCAAGGTCGGGGCGCTGCTCGACGGGGCGGGGCCGGTGCCCGAGCGTCGCGCGATCGACCATCTCACGTGGATCGCGCAGAGCAACCGCATCCCCCGGAGCCGGGTACGGGAGGTGCTCGACCTGGTCGGCCTCGGCGACGCGGCCAAGCAGCGGGTCAAGAAGTACTCCCTCGGCATGGGGCAGCGCCTCGGCATCGCCGCGGCGCTGCTCGGCGACCCGGAGATCCTGGTGCTCGACGAACCGGTCAACGGGCTCGATCCGGACGGCATCCGCTGGGTGCGCACCTTCCTGCGGGAGTTCGCGGCCTCCGGCCGTACCGTGCTGTTGTCCAGCCACCTGATGGCGGAGATGGCCGAGACGGCGGACGAGGCGGTCGTCATCGCCCAGGGAAGGATCGTCGCGCGCGGCTCGATCGAGGAGATCACCGAGGGGCACGCGTCGCTGGAGACGGCCTTCTTCGCGCTCACCGGCGGCCAGGTGGGGTGGTGAGCGCCGTGTTCGCAGCGACCAGGGCCGAACTGACGAAGATCGTCACCCTGCGCACGGTGTGGATCGTCACCGGTGTGATCCTCGCCCTGCACCTGCTGGTCTCCTACGCGAACGTGGGGATCAACATCGAGGCGGTGCGCGCCATCACCCCGGACGGCATGATCGAGCTGTTCGCCGACGACCCGCAGCCCGCCAACCGGGCGATCGTCGACTTCCTGGTGGCGTCGTCGTTCCAGATGGGGCTGTTCCTGCCCGGCCTCGGGGCGGTCATCGCCGGACAGGAGTTCCGTACCCCGCAGCTCGGGCAGACGCTGCTCGCGGTGCCGCGCCGGGGGCGGCTGATCGTCGCCAAGACCGTCGCGGCCACCGTCTACCTGCTGTTCGTGGCCGTGGTCGTCGCCGGGGTCAGCACGGCGTTCATGTACGCCGCGGTCAGGGACTGGAATCCGGGCCTGCTGGTGAGCCCGGGAGCCTGGGTCGGGCAGGGGAAGTTCGTCGCCTTCGCGGTGCTGACCGGCCTGATCAGCTTCGCGATCACGGTGATCGCCCGCAGCACCCTCACGGGTGTCGCGGTCACCGTCGGGCTGATCGCGGTCACCATGACGCAGCTCCTGGCCGTGTTCTCCCCGGCCCTCGACGCGCTGTTCCCGCTCAGCGCGGGCCGCAACCTGCTGCTCAACCCGGTGGAGAACACGCTCTCCGCGGGGCCGGGACACGCCATGGTGGTGCTGGTCGCCTGGCCTTTGGTGACCACGGTCGTGGCCGCCTTCCTGCTCGCCAGGAGGGACGCGCGATGACGAACCTGCCACGCGACGGGGAGCACACGCGACTCCCACGCGGCGAGGGGAACGGGCGACCCCCACGGGGCGACGTCCCCGCGCGACTCCCGCGCGCCGGAGAGGAAACGCGGCTCCCCCGTGACGAGGAGAACGCGCGATGACCGGTCTCTCCGAACGGCGGGAGGCGATCGGGCTGGCCGACCTGGTGCGCGCCGAGTTCACCAAGATCCGCACCCTGCCCGCGACCTGGATCGCGCTGGCCGTCACCCTGGTGGCCAACACGCTGCTGGGCCTGCTCGCGGCCTCCGACACCGTGCGCGTCGCCTCCCAGGGCGGACCGGTCGCCATCGCCCAGCTCGGCACCGTGATGCTGGCCCCGGTCTACGCCTTCGTCGCCGTCCCGGTCTTCGCCGCGGGCAGGGAGTACGGCGGGCAGCTGCGGGTCAGCCTCATCGCGACGCCCGACCGCAACCGGTTCTTCCTGGCCAAGCTCCTGGCCGGCGCGGGGACGGCCGTCGTGGCGGCGACGGCCGTGCTGCTCCCCGGTCTTCTCGTACGGCAGGCGGTGGACGGCCTGCCCGCCGAGGTGACGGCCTATCTGCTGCTCGGCCTTCTCGGGTGTGGTTTCGCGGTTCTGGCCAGGACGGTCGTCACCCCGCTGGCCGTACTGTTCATCCTGCCGATCCTGGTCTCCCCGATGCTCGCGGGCCTGCTGCCCGGCCTCGTACGGCTGCTGCCGCACGAGGCGACGCTGAGCTTCCTCGGCGCCCCCACGAGCCCGGTGCTGGCGCTCAGCCGTCCCGCCGGTTTCGGGGTGCTCCTGGCCTGGGCCGCGGTGTTCGTCGGCGCCGCCTGGGTGGTCACCGTACGGCGGGACAGCTGAGGGGTGTCACGACTGGTGCAGCAGGTTCGCCCGGATGACCACGGCGACGAGCGCGTCCCGGCCCGCTCCCTTGGGGAGCCGCAGCTTCTCGCTGACGTACTTGATGTGGGCGTCGACGGCACGCGGGCTGATGGACCGGTAGCGGGTGCGCAGCTTGTCGGCGATCTCCACGGAGGTGGGCAGGCTCGCGTCCATGGTGCCGTTCAGCCTGTCGCGACAGAGTTCGGACAGGACGGAGAAATAGGTTGAACGGCGGTCGAGCAGCGGACGCGGTGGCGGCGACTGGCACATCACCAGGCGGTCCTGGGAGGTGTACTGCGGCTCGTAGCCGAAGACGGCCACTTTGGGGGCGTTGGGTGAGGGGGCCAGTTCGATCTGCGCCAGTTCGAACGGGACGGGCACGTCGCGGCGTCCGGGTTCGACCACAAGGTACTGGTACCAGTCGTCCATGTTCGTCACGGTCATCGGTGCCTCGCCGGACAGGTTGCTCAGCGACCAGAATCCGGTGTGGGCGGTGACGCGGCCGATCGCCGGTGGCAGTTCGTCGGTGTCGATGCGCAGGTCGACCCTGCAGTGTCCGCAGCGACAGGCTCCGATCGTGGCGGACTGCCCGGCGGTCAGGCTGATCTGGGTGGCCGTCTCACCGATCTCGGCGGGGCCCTGGATCGTGATCTTCTTGTTCATCGCTTCCCCGTTGTTCTTCATGGCTCCCCGTGCTGATCAAGAAACTCTGGGGTGTGGCCGTACGTCGCTCCTCGGATCGTCTCGTCGGTGTCCTCGGGCAGGCCTACGGAGGAGCCGCCGCGGTGGCGACGCCGACCGGTCGGCTGCTGTGCGAAGCGAGAATCGTCACCTCCCGATGATGTCGTCCGGTCTGGACAGGTCACAGCGTCCTTTTTGTAGTTTTATGCCAGCCTGAAAACGGGCGAACGGCCGGAGAATTCACCATCAGGCAGCCGAAAATCACCCTTAATGTAAGACATGTGCGCTCATGGCTACAAGGGTGGCCGCAGGGGTGAAGCGGCTGATCGGGACGCACTGTTAATGGGTGTTCTCAGACGCGCCGGAAGCTGGGAGAACTCCATATCCGTTCGCATTGACTACGGAGAGTCATTGCGGTCACGTGCGACAGTGAACCAGATCACTAATCGGTCGGCACGCGCGCGTGTATCAATGATTTTCCCCAACGGCAACCGGACGACTTCTCGGATCGCCGAGATTACCCCGGGCGGACGGGCGGCTTAGCTTTCTGTGTGGGCACCGGCCGGTGCCGACGCACCAACGACCCACATGAGAGAGGAGTACACCGTGAGTGACTACACCGCGCCCACGCTGACCCGGATCGGATCGTTCGAGGACGTCACCAAGAGCCTCGGCAGCGCCCGTGAGCACGACATCCTCGGCTTCCGCGCGCTGATCGTGATCCACCCGCCGGCGTAACCCGCGAGGGACGGCTGAGCGCGGGCACGGAGCAGCAGACACCTGCTCCGTGCCCGTCCAACCCTACCCAATTCCCATCGACGCGGAACACGATGAAAAGGCCGGGAATTTCGCCATGCCTGTGGTAGTCCTGCCAGACATCCCTTTGCGTCCCGCACTCGTGAACGAGATCGTCGAGCACGCGGGAGAGATCCTGTTCCGACATCCATCGGGATTCCCGTGGATCATCGGCGGCGACGGCCGTGGGATCGTGCGGGCGGGAAACAGGGATATCGACGTCATTCTCCTGGGAAACAGCGGAACGGCATTCACAGAAAGCGATCTTGCCCGGCTCGTCGGCGACAGGAAAACGGTCAGGGAACTCGATTCGGTCGCCGAGCGGCTCGTCGAGGGCGACCTCCTGCTCTTCGCCAGAGAGAACACGCGCATGCGCTCGCAGGGCCCGCTCCTGCTCACCCGCGCCCTGTGCTGGGCCATGGTCGACGGGGTGCCCCTGATCTCCGACGACCAGCACACGCTCAGGACCCTGGCCCGGCTGCGCCCCGACCCGGCCGTCCTGGCGAGCAGGCTCACCGACGCGGAGATCACACACGCCTACGGACTCAGGAGCGTCTGGGAGGGCGTGCACGTCACCGGCCCCGGCGAGTGGCTCGACTCCTGGAACGACCGCGCCCCCGCCCGCACGGTGTGGTGGCGACCGCCCCACCCCGGCCGCTCCGTGGACGACCTCGCGGAGGAGCTGCGCGGGGCCGTCACCGAGGCGCTACGCCTCAGAACGGCGGGACACCAGGAGATCAGCGCCGACCTGTCCGGCGGCCTCGACTCCACGACGCTCTGCTTCTTCCTCGCCGACCTCGGCCTCAAGCCGCACACGCTCTTCCTCGCCTCGGCCAACGTCGCCAACAACGACCACCGATGGGCGGGCCGCGCCGCCGCGGAACTGGGCGTCGACCACCACAGCGTGCCGTACGGCTCGGTCATCCCGCACCTGCTGGACGAGCGGACGGGCACGGTGGCCACGGCGCCGGAGGGGCCGGGCATCGCCAACGCCGCGCTGGCCTCGGTCTCCATGATCGAGGAGGTCATGAAGGAGACCGGGACCACGCTGCACCTCAACGGTCACGCGGGCGACGCCCTGTTCGGCTCGGTCTCCACGATGCTCTGGTCGCTGTTCCACTCGCGGGAGAAGGGGCGCTACCGCCGTACGTGGCGGTTCCGGGTGCTCAACCGGCACCCGCTCGGCCAGACCGTCCGGATGCTCGCCGAGCGGGGCTCCTACCTGGACGACCTGCGCAGGATCGCCCGGCACGACTTCGGCGTCCGTGACGAGGGGGTGGCCGCCTACTCCCGCTGGGTGCCGCTGCCGAAGGTGCACCCGGCGCTGACCGAGACCGCCCGTGAACACCTGCGACGACTGGCCGCCGACGCGGTGCTCGGGGAACGGGGAGCCTTCTCCGAGGACCGTACGGTCAACCAGATCCTCGACTACCTCGTGGTGCACGGCAACGTCGTACGGCGGATGAACCAGGCCGCGACCCCGGGCGGGATCACCTTCGACAGCCCGTATCTCGACCGGCGCGTCGTCGAGGCCGCCCTGGCGCTCGGCGTCGGCGCGCGCAGCCACCAGTACCCGGCCAAACCGCTGCTCGCGGCGGCCAGGCCCCCGGCGATGGCGCTCGACTACTTCACCAGGCCGGACAAGGGCGACTACACCGCCGAGGTGTTCGCCCAGCACCAGGCGGTCAAACCGGTGCTGCGAAGGCTCTTCGCCGACGGCTCCGCCCTTGAGGACCTGGGCCTGGTCTCCGCCGAACGCGTCCTGCGCCTGGCCGAGCGGTACACCACGAGCGGGACCGCCTACACCGACCTGGACAACATCGTGATCGCCGAGCGCTGGCTGCGCTCCGTGGGACAGGGGGAGTGACGACCGTGGTTCACCTCAGGCAGGGCCTGTCGATCGTCGAGGTCGAGGACGGCAAGGTCATCCTCGACACCAGACGCGGCGTCTACTGGCACCTCAACCAGACGGCGATCACGATGGTCGAGGAACTCGGCCGGGGCCGCGCCCTCGACGACCTGGTCGGTCAGATCGCCAGGGAGACCGGGGCCGACGCCGAGCGGGTCCGCTCCGACCACCTGGCCCTGTTCGACGAACTGCGCCGCGCCAAGCTCATCGAGGGGAAGCTGTCGTGAACGGCCTGCCGAAGGAGCCCTTCACGAGCCCGCCGACGGGATCGCCCGCCATGGAAGGCCTGTCGGCGGGATCGCTCGCGACGAACGGCTTCCTGACAGGTTCGCTCAGGATGAGCGGCCTGCCGGCGGGGTGGTCGCTGTGAGCGCGCCGATCATGCCGCAGCGCCGGGTACGGCTGCGCCGCAGGCCCGCCGTCGCCGCCAGGACCGCCGCCGCGCTCGCCCTGCCGCTGTCCAGGCTCTCCCCGCACCTGCTGCGCCGCGTGCTGAACCTGCTGGTCAGGGGCACCCGGCCACCCGTGGCGGCGGACGTGCTCGCCTGGCGGGACGCGGTCAACAGCGTCAGCCGCCGCTGCGCGGGCGAGGGCTGCCTGCAACGCTCGGTCGCGGTCATGCTGCTCGGCCGCCTGTACGGCGCGCCGCCCGCGTGGAAGACCGGCTTCCGGCCCGACCCCTTCGTCGCGCACGCCTGGGTCGAGGTGGACGGAGTGCCGATCGGAGAGCCCGAGGTGGTGGCGCACTTCCACGCCGTCATGTCGGTCCCCCACCGCTGACCCCCACAACTTCCTGAAATTTCCGGAAACGAGGTCGTATACCGTGACCACCGTAGTCGCGCAGGAGACCGTGGCACCGGACGCCACCCCCGGGTCCGGACAGGCGGCACCCCAGGTCGCCGGGTTCCGGCAGGCGCTGGCCCTGCTGAGGCCGTACCGCCCGAGCATGGTCGTGGCGTTCGCGTTCGGCGCCGCCTCGACCGTGCTCGCGGCGCTGCAGCCGCTGCTGGTCTCCTCGACGGTCGACGGGTTCGCCGGGGGCGTGCCGTACGGGGCGCTGGGGCTCATGTTCGCGCTGCTGGTGGCCAGCGCCACCCTCAACGGGCTCGAACAGTACGTCCTGCAGCGCTCGGGCGAACGCTTCGCCTTCGACACCAGGCAACGGCTGATCAGGCACGTCTACCGGCTGCCGATCGGCGTGCTCGAACGGCGTGAGCGCGGCGACCTCGTCTCCAGGATCACCACCGACGTGTCCCAGACCCGGTCCATCCTCAGTTCGGGACTGGTCGAGCTGGCCACCAGCCTGATCACGGTGCTGGTCTCCATCGTCATGATGGCGCTGATCGACTGGGTGCTGCTGGCGCTCGCGGCACTGGCCATCTTCGTGGTCATCGTGGCGGTCTACCTGATCGGACGGCGTACTCGCCCGGCCGGGTTGCGCGCGCAGAACGCCGTCGGCGACCTGGCCACCGTCGTCACCCGGGCACTCGGCGCGATACGGACCATCCGTGCCACCGTCTCGACCACCCGCGAGGCCGACTCCGCCGTGGAACGGGCCCGCGAGGCCCTCGACGCGGGCTTCGCCGTCGCCCGGCTGCGGGCCGTCGTGCAGACCTTCTCCGGCGTCGCCGTACAGCTGCTGCTCGTCGCGGTCGTCGCCGCCGGGGCGATCCGGGTCGCCGCGGGCTCGCTCACCATCGGCCAGCTCAGCGCCTTCATCATGTATCTGCTGCTCATGGCCACCCCGATCACGGTGTTCGGCGGCCTGGTCTCCCTGCTCGGCGAGGCCTTCGGCTCGCTCACCCGGATCATGGAGATCCAGGCGATGGAGCCGGAGACCGACACCCCGCTGACGGCCCTGCCCGCACGGACGGCCCCCGGCGAGCCGGTCTTCACGCTCAGGGACGTCTCCTTCCGCTACCCGAGGCGTACGGAGAACGGCTCCGACGACGAGGCCTGGGCCCTGCGGAACGTCACCCTGGACTTCCCCGGCGGCAGGACGACGGCCGTGGTCGGCCCGTCCGGCGCGGGCAAGTCGACGCTCTTCGCCCTGCTCGAACGGTTCCACGACGTCACCGAGGGGGAGATCGGCTTCCTCGGCGAGGACGTGCGGCGGCTGTCACGCGACGAGCTGCGCGGGCAGATCTCCTACGTCGAGCAGGACGCGCCCGCGCTGTCCGGCACCGTACGGGACAACCTGCTGCTCGGCGCGCACACCGCGAGCCGGGAACGGTGCCTTGAGGCCCTGCGCCGGGTCAACCTGCCCGCGACGGACGACTTCCTCGACGCCCAGGTCGGTGAGGTCGGGGTGCTGCTCAGCGGCGGCGAACGGCAGCGGCTGGCGATCGCGCGGGCGTTCCTCGCCGACGCGCCGATCCTGCTGCTGGACGAGGTCACCTCGAACCTGGACAGCAACAACGAGAAGGTCGTCCAGGACGTCCTGCGCGCCAAGGACGGCACCCAGTCGATCATCGTGATCGCGCACCGGCTCTCGACCGTGGTCGCGGCCGACTCGATCATCGTCATGGAGAACGGCCGGGTCGTGGCCCAGGGCAGGCACGAGGAACTCCTGAGGATCTCCCCCCTCTACCGCGAACTCGCCCACAACCAGCTGCTCGCCTGACGACCGCCTCGCGGAAGCGCGGCAGACCACAGGGGTTTCCCACGGCCGCGAGTCCGGCGGACTCGAACGCCGGTCGCGGTCAGGACCGGCCGGCCTCACGGGCCACCTTTTCGAGCCGGTCGCGGTAGCGGGCCCACCAGGCCTCGTCGCCCGGCGCCATGTTGTCCATGTCCGCCCGCAGGCCGACGGCCCCGTCGATCAGCTCCCGGACGATGTCGGCGTGCCCGGCGTGCCGGTTGGTCTCGGCGATCATGTGGATCAGGATCAGGTGCAGCGTGACCTCGCTGCGCTCCGGCGGCCACCACGCCACCCGTCCGACGGAGTCCAGGGCGAGCGTGCCGATCGTGGTGTCCGCGTGCGCGCACGCGCGGCGGTAGAGCGCGACGATCCCCTCGCGGGTCTCGCTCTCGTCGGCCCACATGTCCGCGTTGGGTTCGGCCTCCTCGGACATCCACGGCAGCGCCTCGCCGTACGGCCTCCCGAAGGTGTCGCCGAAGTAGGCGGCCTCGACCCCGGCCAGATGCTTCACCAGGCCGAGCAGGTTGGTGCCCGTCGGGGTGAGCGGCCGGCGGGCGTCGTACTCCGACAGCCCGTCGAGTTTCCACACCATGGCGTCACGGGCGCGCTGAAGGTAACGGTGAAGGTCCGTCTTCACGCCTGACTCCGTCATGTCCGGTGTCCCTTTCTGTGGACGTTCTTCACGGTCAGGCGCGCCACCACGCCAGGACGCCCTGCTCGACCAGCAACCCGGGGCTCGGGGGTTCGCGCCCAGATCCCTTAGAAGCTAAGAGAAGTACGGTTATCATAACTACACTTCTCACGGCTCGGCCGACGTCAGAGGGTACGGCGTGCCAGGTCAGGCCCCGTTTCGCAGGAACTCCCGTGCGCCGCGGAGTCTCGTTCGCAGGTGTCGCCGGGTCAGGGAGCAGTCCAGGCGGACGTCGAGGGGGCGGGGCGAGGGGAGGTCGGCGCTGCGGCCGGAGGGCAGGCGGGCCGGGTCCAGGCCGTCGCGTTCCGCGATCAGGAGGCCGAGGTCGTAGCGGCTCACCGCGTCGGCCCCGGCCACATGGTGGACCCCCGAACGGCCGGAGGCGGCGAGCTCCAGCAGGGCCGAGGCCAGGTCGGAGACGTGCACGGGGCAGCGCACCTCGTCGGTGAACAGCGCTCCGGGCGTACGGCCCGCGGCCAGGGAGTGGACCATGGCCTCGTGGGAGGAGCCGCCGTCCCCGACGATCAGGGACGTCCTGGCGATCAGGGCCGAGGGGTCGATCACCTGCACGGCCACCTCTGCTGCCGCCTTCGCCGCTCCGTACGGGGTGATCGGGTCGGGGACGTCGTCCTCGGTGTAGGTGATCGCCCTGCCGGAGAACACGGCGTCGCTGGACACGTGCACCAGGTGCCCGCCGTTCTCCCGGGTCGCGACGGCCATGTGGGCGGCGCCGAGCGCCGTGGTCGTCCAGTCGGCCTGGTCGTAGGCCGCGTTGACGACGACGTCGGGGGCGAAGGACCTGACCAGGTCGGCCACGGCCGTACGGTCACGGACGTCGAGCGGCAGCCAGTCGGCCCCCGCCGTCGTTCCCGGGCGGTTCAGATAGGTCGCGGCGACGACATGGCCGGTGGCGGCCCGCCGTAGGAGTTCGCCGCCGAGAAAGCCGCTGGCGCCTACGATGCAGATTCTCATGGGCCGTCACCGTAACCGGAGGCGGTGAGGTGTCACAGACCGGGACGCCGCCCTGTCTTTCAGGCAGGTCAGACTATGGCGGACCAGTCAGGTGCGAACGACAGGAGCAAGACCGTGCCACCAGCCAGCACGTCCGTCCGGATCCGGGTCCGGATGACCGCTCGTGCCATCGACGAGCCGCACCGCGTCTCCAGCCAGCTGGAGCTGCTGTTCGACCTCACCTTCGTGGTCGCGGTCGCGGCCGTCACCGCCCAGCTCGCGCACGCCGTCGCCGCCGGTCACGGCCTCACCGGGCTGGTGCCGTTCCTGCAGGTGTTCTTCGCGATCTGGTGGGCGTGGATGAACTTCACGTGGTTCGCCTCGTCCTACGACACCGACGACGTTCTCTACCGGCTGCTGACCATGGTCCAGATGGGCGGGGTGCTGACGCTGGCCGCCGGGGTGCCCGCCGCGGCCGACCACTCCGACTACGGCATCGTCACGCTGGGCTACATCATCATGAGGATCGGGCTCGTCGCCCAGTGGGTGCGGGCCGGTCTCGAAGATCCGGCCGGTCGTCGCACCGCGCTGCGCTACGCCGCCGGCATCACCGTCCTGCAGGTGGGATGGGTGCTGCGGCTCGTCCTCGCGGACACGGGTGTCCTGCCGGAGTCCGCCTGGCTGCCGGCCTTCGTCTGCCTGGTCGTCCTGGAACTCGCGGTGCCGAGGTGGGCGGAACGGGTCAGGTCCACCAACTGGCACCCGCACCACATCGCCGAACGCTACGGCCTGTTCACGATCATCCTGCTCGGGGAGAGCGTGCTGGCCGCGAGCCGGGGAGTCGCCGGGGCACTCGAAGCGGCGGAGATCAGGCCGTCCTTCGTGGTCATCGCCGTCTGCGCCCTCGTCCTGCTGTTCGCCCTGTGGTGGCTCTACTTCCTCACCGAGGCGGGGGAGGGCCTCAACGACCGCCGCCATCGGTCCTATCTGTGGGGGTACGGCCACTACGTCATCTTCGCGGCCCTGGCGGCCCTCGGCGCCGGGCTCGAAGTGGCGGTGGAACAGAGCGGGCACGCGGTGGCGGCGTCGCCGTCGGCCCTCGGCTACGCCGTCGCCATCCCGACCGGGGTGTATCTCGCCATGCTCTGGGCCCTGCACAGACTCATCACGGCGGAGCCCGTCATCCGTCCCGTCCCGGCACTGGGCGGTGTCGTCGCCGTCCTGGCGCTGCCCCTCGCGGCGCCCGCGATCGGGGTGGCCGCCGTGGTCGGGGCGATCACGGTCGTCTGCGTCCTGCTGGTCGCGGTGACGATCATCACCGCGGGGAGGGCGTCCCGGCAGGAGGCGGCGTAGCCGTCAAAAAAGATTTTCGCGACGGCTGTCACAGGCTCGGGGGCTGCCCTGTCTTAGCTGGCGACCGGTTGGCACACGGGTGCCCCGGCGGACAGAGGACAAGCGGAAAGGGTCTGCCATGAAGATCGTCGTGGTCGGTGGAACCGGCCTGATCGGGTCGAAGCTTGTGGCGAAACTGAACGAACACGGTCACCAGGCGGTGGCGGCGGCGCCGAGCACCGGGGTCAACACCCTCACCGGTGAAGGGCTTGCGGAGGTGTTGGAGGGCGCCCAGGTCGTGGTCGACGTGTCGAACTCCCCCTCCTTCGAGGCCACCGCGGTGATGGAGTTCTTCACGACCTCCACGGGCAACCTGCTGGCCGCGGAGGCGGCGGCGGGCGTCGGTCACCACGTCGCGGTCTCGGTGGTCGGCACGGAACGGCTGCCAGAGAACGGCTACTTCCGGGCGAAGATCGCCCAGGAACAGCTGATCGAGAAGTCGTCGATCCCGTTCTCCCTCGTCCACGCGACCCAGTTCTTCGAGTTCGTCCGGCACATCGCCGACGAGGCCACAGACGGCGACAAGGTGCGGGTGGCGCCCGTGCGCTTCCAGCCCATGGCGGGCGACGAGGTCGCGCAGGAGGTCGGCAAGGTCGCGGTCGGCTCGCCGATCAACGGCAGGATCGAGATCGCCGGTCCGGAACGGTTCCAGATGGACGAGTTCTTCCGCGACGTACTGGCCGAATGGGGCGACCCCCGCGAGGTGGTCACCGACCCGCACGCGCGCTACTTCGGCAGCGAGCTGGAGGAGCGGACCCTGGTGCCGGAGGAGGGCGCCACCCTCGGCCGGATCCGCTACCGCGACTGGCCAGGCCGTACGGCGCAGGCCCAGGGCAGGTGACCCATGTCCGAGGGCACGCGGAGACCAGGATCGAACGCATGGCAGACGGCGCTGACCATGCTGCAGGAGGCGGAACCGCCGTTCATCCCGCAGGGCGCGCACGCGATGACCGTGGTGATCGAGTTCCCGCCCGGTGACCCGGGCACCCCGCCGCACCGCCACTCGGGACCGGCGTTCGGCTACGTCCTGGAGGGCGAGATGCTGTTCGAGATCGAGGGCGAGCCCGAGCGTGTCGTCCGCGCCGGGGAGGCCTTCTGGGAGCCGGGCGGCGACGTCATCCACTACCAGGACGGCAACAACCGCGACGACGTCCCGCTGCGGTTCACCGTCACGATGCTGTGCGAGCCGGGCAGACCGATGCTCACCCTCGCGGACGAGGACGAACTCGCCCAGCGCGGGGACCGTCGCGCCCCGCGCCCCGCCTGACCCCGGCCCACACCGCCCGCACGCCGTACGGCGGAGCGCTCGAACCACACGCGGAGGAAAGATGAGCACCCCGAACGCCGAGAACGAGTTCCTGTACGAACTCCAGGCCGAGGTCGAGATCGAACTGACCCAGGTCGAGGCGAGCCACCCCGAGGAGGTGGCCGGGCTGCCGGTCACCGACTGGCTGTTCGACCCCACCGACGCCGAGCGCGAGGAGATCGGCCTGCGGGGTCTGCTCGAAGCGGTCGAGGTGCTGGAGGACGACTCCCGGCCCGGCGGTCACGGTGCCTGAACACCCGGTCCGGGACGGCCGGGGCGTCAACGGGGGCGTCAACGGGGGGATCGACACGCTCGACAGCCTCAGGGAACACCTGCAGTGGGCGATCGAGCTGGAACACGCGACGCTGCCGCCGTACCTGTGCGCGCTGTACTCGCTGGACCCGGAGCGCAACCGGGAGGCCGTCGAGGTGGTGGGCAGCGTCTTCGCCGAGGAGATGCTGCACCTGACGCTGGCCGCGAACCTGCTCAACGCCGTCGGCGGCAGGCCACGCCTCGACACCCCGGAGATGCTGCCACCGCATCCCCGGCGGCTGCCCCACAGCGACATCGAACTGTCCCTGGTCCCCTTCGGGCCGGAGGCACTGGAGATGTTCCTGCGGATCGAACGGCCCGCGCCCGCCGGTGCCGTGGCGGAGAGCGACGGCTACGAGACGATCGGGCAGTTCTACGCCGCCGTCGAACAGGGACTGCGGCTGCTGTGCGACCGGCTCGGCGAACAGGAGGTCTTCAGCGGCGACCCCGCACGCCAGGTGCGCGCGGCCCACTTCCGGCACACCGCCGGACGGCTGGTCGTCGTCGACGGCCTGAAGTCCGCGCTGACGGCGCTGGCGGAGATCGTCGAACAGGGCGAAGGCCTGGACCACGGCGAGGTCTGGGACGGCGACCGGGACGTCTTCCACCCGGAACGGGACGAGGTCGCGCACTACTACCGGTTCCAGGAGCTGAAGGCGGGCCGCCGCTACCGACGTGGCGACACCCCGCAGTCAGGGCCGACCGGTGAGGCCGTCTCCGTCGACCTGGCCGGGGTGCGTCCGATGCGGCGCGACCCCAGGCCCGCGCCGCCCGGCAGCGCCGCCCGCGCCGCGCAGGAGGAGTTCAACCACACCTACTGCGCCCTCCTGCACCTGCTGGAACAAGCGTTCAACGGCAGCCCGAGGATGCTCTCGGTCGCCACCGGCACCATGTACGCGCTCAAGGCGCAGGCCCAGGCCCTGATGGAGACGCCCGACGCCGGTCCCACCTTCGAGTACGTGGCGCCCGAACTGCGCCGGTGGAGCGTCGGCGACCGGCGGCGGATCGTCGTCCTGCGCGACGGCCCCTACGTGGTGTACGGCGGCGTGCCCCTCAGACGCAAGCGGAAGATCGTCTCCGCCGGGAACGACGCGCTGACCTGGCAGACCCACGAACACCTGGAGACCGAGGACACCTACGCGCTGTGCCGCTGCGGGCACTCCTCGTCGAAGCCGTTCTGCGACGGGACCCACGCGGCGGTCGGGTTCGACGGCACGGAGGCCGCCGTCGCCCCGCCGTACAGGGAGACGCAGCACGTGCACGACGGGGTGGGCATCTCGGCCCAGCGGGTGGGGGAGCTGTGCGTCCACGCGGCCTTCTGCGTCGGGCGGACCAGGCCGATCGCCGAGATGCTCGCCGACACCGACGACAGCGACGTGCGCTCCGACATCATGGGCCGCATCGACCACTGTCCCTCCGGCTCCTACAGCTACGCCCTGAGCCGTGGCGGCGAGACGGTCGAACCCGACCTCCCGCAGGCCGTCTCGGTCCTGGAGGAGGAGAACGGCCTGGCCAGCGCGCTGTGGGTCACCGGAGGGGTGCCGGTCACCCGCTCCGACGGACAGCCGCTGGAGACCCGCAACAGGATGACGCTGTGCCGTTGCGGCCACTCCGGCAACAAACCGCTGTGCGACGGCACCCACCGGAGGATCGACTTCCGGGAGGAGCCGGGGCCGCTGTGCGACGGCGGAGCGTAGGCCGTTTTGGCCGGTCGTGTGACGGATCACCGGCCGGCCGGGGAATCAATGTGGACAGGTTGTCGCCGATGCAGCGAAGGCACGGGTGAACATGCGTACGGAATCCCTGGAACAGGTCGCCTCCGCGTTCGTCGAGCTGCGTCCGCGCCTGTTCGGCATCGCCTACCGGATGCTCGGCAGCGTGACGGAGGCCGAGGACATCCTCCAGGAGGTCTGGATGCGCTGGCAGAACACCGACCGCGCGACCGTCGAGAACCCCTCGGCCTTCCTGGCGTTGATCACCACCCGCCTGTCCATCAACGTCATCCAGTCCGCCCGCTCACGCCGTGAGGCCTACATAGGGCCCTGGCTCCCCGAACCCGTCGACACCAGCCTCGACCCCACCCTGGGCGCCGAACGCGGGGAGGCACTCGAATTCGCCTTCCTGCTGTTGCTGGAGCGGCTCACCCCGACGGAACGGGCCGCCTACGTGCTCCGTGAGGCCTTCGTCTACCCCTATCCGCAGATCGCGGAGATCCTCCAGCTCAGCCAGGTCAACGTCCGCCAGCTCGTGAGCCGCGCCCGTAAACGCCTGACCGCCGAGCGCCGCGAGCCCATCGACAAGACGGAGCACCGGCGCCTGCTGAAGGTCTTCCTCGCCGCCGCCGAGACGGGGAACGTCGCCGCCCTCGAAGATCTCTTCGCGGCGGACGTCGTCAGCTCCTCCGACGGAAACGGCATCAGAGGGGCGGCGCGCTTCCCCATCACGGGCGGTTCCCGGGTGGCGAAGTTCGTCGCCACCTACGCGCCGCGGTTCTGGCCGGGCGCCGACATCACCTGGGTCGAGGCGAACGGCAGGGCCGGGGTGATCGTCCCCCGCAACCACGGCACCACCTTCCTCACCATCGACGCCTCCCCACAGGGCATCCACCACGTCATGTGGGTCGTCAACCCGGCCAAACTCGACGCGTTCGAACGCTCACGGCCTCGCACGGTCGGGGCGGTGGGACATGGCTGAGGTGAGCGCCGGGACGCTGACGGAGATGCTCAACGAACGTCGGCACCTGATCGAGATCGCCCTGTGGATGCTGGGCTCGGAACCCCTGGCCGACCGGATCGTCCAGGAGACCTACCGTCGCTGGTACAGCCTCGACGAGGCGGAACGCGGCGCCATCACGGTGCCCCGCGCCTGGCTGACGAAGGTGGCCGGAGGGATCTGCCTCGAACTCCTCGCCGCCCCGGCCCCGGCTCCCGCCCCCGGCGTCGCCGCCCCGGAGCACCGGCCAGAACCCGTCGGCCCCGCGCGTCCGCCCGCCCTCACCGCCGAACCCACGCGCCCACGGGCCCTCGCCGTCGGCTCGGCACACCCGCGGGCCCTCGCCGAGCACGACCGTGTCGTACGGCGGTTCGCCCGGGTCTGGGGCCTGGGGGACGTGACGGCGCTGCGGGAGATCCTGGCCGGGAACGCGACAGCCGTGAGCGACGGAGGCGGCAAACTACGCGCCGCCGTACATCCCGTTCACGGGGCGGACGCGGTCGCCTGTTTCGTCGTCGCCCTGCTGACCGGCCAGTCCGGCACCGAGGTGACCGCCGAGTCGGTGAACGGCCGGACGGGCCTGGTGCTGCGCCAGGCGGGCCAGGCCGTGGCGGTGGTCGGCATGAGCGTCGCCGGAGCCCTGGTCACCGCCGTGTGGATCGTGCTGAACCCCGACAAACTGCGGCCGTGGCATCGTCCGCTGCCACGGAAGGCGTACCGGTGAACGACCCGATCCTGTCCACGGACCACGACTACGACGGCTCGGCGTTCAAACCGCTCTACGTCACGAGTGTCGAGGTGAGCGGCGGCAGCTCCGCCCACGGCCGGGCCACCGGCCGGGCCCGCTCCGCGGACGGCGCCCTTGACCTGGAGCTGCGGATGCCCGAGGAACTGGGTGGCGACGCCACGGGGCCGAACCCCGAGCAGCTCTTCGCCGCGGGCTACGCCGCCTGCTTCCACGGCGCCCTCAGCCTGCTGGCCCGTCAGCACCACCTCGACCCCGCCGCGATCACGGTCGAGGCGACCGTCGCCTTCGGCCGCGACCCGGCGGACGGCGGGTACCAGCTCCGCGCCGACCTCGTCGTCAACTGGCCCGGAGCCACCCCCGACAGGGCCAACCCCCTCCTCACCCAGGCAGCCGCCCTGTGCCCCTACACCAAAATGACCCGCCAAGGCATCCCCACCACCCTCACCCTCGCCCCCTGAGCTTCGGGCGCCCCTCCTGAGGCCGGAACGTCATCCCACCCGTCGCCCCGCCGTACCTCCTGACGTGCGGCTCGGGCACGCCACCGCGGGCGGCTTCCGTGCGCCGGGGACCCGTCCTCCGCGAAATGCCCGGCCTCTCCGAACTCCGGCTCCTACACGGCCTTGTGCGGGCTTATGTGAAGGCTCACGGTCGCTCCGAAACCCGGGACTCACGGTCCGAATGAAGAACCTCGGAAATTTCGGCCCGGACGAAAGTTCCCGGGAATTCCAGCCCAGGTGAGGAGTCCCGACTTCACGGATCGAACGACGTGTGTTCCCGCCCGCCGTCCGAACCGGGACGACCATGACCATCAGCGCCCACCGGGCCCGGCCTGTCTCGGTGGTGGGCCGTCCGGTGTGAGCCGTCGCGGCTCGACCAGCGCGGACCCGGGGCGTGCTCCCCGCACGTGCGGGGAGCACGTCGGTCAGTGGGACTCGTCGGTCTTGGGGCGGGGGGCGCCGGCTTTGAGCCAGTTGTAGAGGGCTTCGCCGGGGCAGTCGGTCGAGTAGCCGTCACGGTGGCCCTTGACCTCGTTGCCCGCGCCGCCGTGTTCGCGGAGGTAGTCGATCGCGTCGAGGATGCCCAGCAGCATGTCGTCGGGCGGCTGGGTCAGGCCGGAGGTGCCGACGAGCCCCAGGACGGCGTAGTGGTCGGAGTTGAGTCCGGCGCCGTTGGCGGCGGGCAGGTGCCCGGCGCCCCGGCCCTGGAAGATCGTGCGGTGCGGGCAGACCACCAGCGAGTAGCCGATGTCGATCCAGCCGTTGCCGTCCATGTGGTGGTCCTGGATCGCCTTGACCGTGGCCACGCACCTGGCGTGCTCCCTGGCCAGGGCGGGATCGACGTGGTCGCCGGTGTAGTGGATCTTGACACCCTTGGTGTGGGTGAGCGTGGTGTAGGCGTCCTTGGGGGGCCTGGCCCCCCAGTCACGGCGGCTGAGCATGCTCATGGGCATCTCCTCTGTCGGTGTTCGGACTCACGGTGTTGCTCCGGATCGCGGTCTGGTCCTGGGGCGAGGCCCCGAACGAGCTCGCAGTGTCGTCCTGAGGTGTCATTCCGCACAGGTTCGCGGTGTCGCTCCAGGTCACGGCCCTGCTCCGAGGCGCCTCCCCGAACAGGCCCGCGGCGCCGTACGAGTCGGGCAGGCCGTACGTGGTGGTGGGCGGGGTCACGCGTGTTCTTCCTCGTCGTCGATGTCGGGGACCAGGCCCACATGGGTGAGTTGCCGGGTCAGTCTGGCGACCTGCCGTTGCAGGGTGCGGATCTGCTCCGCCTGGCGTGCGATCTCGGCCTGCATGCGCATCTGGGTGTCCACGTCGAAGGCGCTCGCCCGTTGGTAGGCGCCTTGTTCGACCTGGCGGAGCGCCGCGCGTTCGGCGGCGGCCTCCTGGTCCTCCGCGGCTCTTCTGGCCTGTCGGGCGGTGTAGACGGTGGAAAGCAGGCCGGCCAGCGCGCCCGCAGCGCCGACGATGACGCCAGGGTCCATTCAGTGCCCCCGTTCTGTTGGCTCGGGCCAGCGCGACAGGCGCAGGATGAGGCTCGCGACCGCCACCTGCACGACGCAGGCCCAGTACGCCTGGGGGATCGCTCCCCTGACGCCGCCCACCAGGTGGATCACGGCCCAGGCGACCAGGACGCCTGCGGCGAGGGCGAAGGCCACCCAGTCGGTCATGGTGAAGGCCTGGATGCCGCACATGATCGCGCAGGCGGCCCAGGGAACGGCCAGCATCCCGAGTGGGGCGACGCTGGCGAGGTAGACGTAGGTGGGGGTCCTGGTGACAAGGGGGTCGGGCCAGGCGAGCCGGATCGCCTGGCTGGCGCTCCACAGTGCCAGGAACAGCAACACCGATCCGCGGAAGCCGACCCGGCGGTCGAATCGGTGAATGAGCCGGCGCAACACGTCAGTGCCGTCCCCGGGGGCCGCTCCAGAAGGAGACGGAGCGTGGTCCGGTCGACATCGGCTTTCCTTTCCTAGGGCGTGCCGTGCACGACGTCTATACAGAGGGTGACTAATGTAATACGGAAAGTACAGATAGCGAGCCGATTCTTGGGCTTCCGGTAAGGGGCCAGTGACTCTTCCGCCACGCACTGCCACGCACCGTGGGGGTCGTGTTTCCCCACCCGTATTCTTGGGCCGTGGGAAGACCGTCACAGCACGATGTCGACCGGCTCCTCGACGCCGCGGTGCGGCTGGCGGCGCGGTCGGGGCCGGGGAGCGTCACCATGGCGGCGGTCGCCCGTGAGGCGGGGGCGCCGAGCGGTTCGGTCTACCACCGCTTCCCCAGCAGGGCGGCTCTGCTCGCCGCGCTGTGGCTGCGCACCGTCGACCGTTTCCAGGAGGGTTTCCTGGCCGCGACGCACGAGGAGCCGCCGGAGCGGGCCGTCATGGCGGCGGCCGGTCACGTCGTCGCGTGGAGCCGGGCCAACCCGCTCCAGGCCCGTGTCCTGTTGTACGGCCCCGCGGACTTCGGCGAGTCCGACTGGCCGCGGGACGCCCGTGAACGGCTGAGGACCGGCAACCGCCGGATCGAGGAGGCCCTCGTCGCCCTGGCCAGGCGCCTCGGGCCGGGCACGCCGCCGGAGGTCGAGCGGCTGGTGCTGGCGACCGTCGATCTCCCCTACGCCACGGTGCGCCGTCACCACCAGGCGGGCGGCGCGATCCCCGCCCACGCCGAGGACCTCGTCGCCCGCTGCGCGGGCCTGCTGCTGGCCCAGCCGGTCACCGGTGGCTGACGACGTTGACGACCTTGCCGTTCGGGTCGAGCACGAAGAACCGGCGCACCCCCCACGGTTCGTCCCGCAGGGAGTGCACGATCTTCGCGCCCCGCGCGACCAGCGCCTCGTGGACCGCGTCCACGTCGTCCACCTCGACGCTGACGTCGGGGTGCACCGTGGCGCTCGCCTCCGGTCCCATCAGGATGACCTGCGCCGTCGGGTTGGCCGGTGAGGCCATCGTCACGACCCACCCCAGGTCCATGACCTCGACGAGGCCGAGCAGGCCGTAGAAGTCACGGCTCTGTTCCATGGACTCCGTATGGATGTCCGGTACGACACGGCGAACGCTCATGGTTTCCTCCCCGAAGGACGGTCTCCTTCATACCGGATCAGCGGGTACGGACCATCCTGAACCGAATGAGGGAGTCGTCGACGGTCTCCTCCGAGTAGGCGACGGCCTCGTTGCTCGCCGCGTAGTGGACCTCCCGCATCGCGATGTACGGCGTGCCCGGCGCCATGTCGAGGCGGAACCCGGCGGCCTGCGGCACCACGGCGGGAACCAGTTCGACGAGGGAGTGGTCGATCTCCCGGCCCGGCCATGACCGGCTGAACTCGAAGATGGTGTCCGGGGGGTCGAAGCGGTGCCCCGCGACGAGCCTGCGCCGTACCTCCTCGGCGACGAAGCCGAGCGGCACCTCCTGTGACAGGTGCACCGCCGGGCGTCCGTCGGCGAAGATGACCTTGTCGTGCGCCACCATCGGGGTGTCCTCGCCGATGCCCAGGGCCGTCATGCCCGCGGGGGTCGGGTGTTCGCGCACCTCGAAGCGCTGTTCGACGCGCACCTCGTCGTGGTTGGCCTCAAGCAGTCCGCGGAAGCCGACCAGGCGGTGCAGCAGGATGCTCTCACGCCCGACGTGGGGGCGGATCTGGGTGCCCCTGGCCGGCGCCCTGCTGACGACGCCGAGCCGTCCGAGCGTCTGCAGCGCCGTACGGATGGTGGTACGGCTGACGCCGAGCTGGGCGGCGAGGTCGGGTTCGTTGGGCAGGCGGTCGCCGGGGAAGCGGCGCTCCATGATGGCCTCAAGGAGGGCACGGGTGGTCCGTTCGGCCAGGGAGCCGTTGCCGACGCGGGGTAACCCACCCGCGGCGCCACGCGGGGTGCGGCGGGCCGGCGAGCCGCTCATCCTCTTGTTTCCCCCTTGGGTCGGCATTCGCGGCGGACTACCACTGACCGGGACATTTCCATTGATCGTATCGAGACCGTCGCCCCTCGCGGGTCCGTTCCACGGCTCAGGGGCGTTTCAGGTGGTGCAGGACGAGGCCGCGGGTCCTGTCGTCCAGGCCGTCGAGCAGCCGTTCGGCGAGCCCGGCGGGGAGGTTCCGCAGCGCCGTGGCGACGACCGCGGGCGGCACGTAGCAGAGGACGTCGCAGGCCCGGCGTAGCGGCATGGCCTCGACGAGCCGGACGGCGGCCGGGGTTCCGGAGAGTTCCCTGACGATCCCGGCGGCGGTGCGGACGTGGGCGTGGGCGAGGATGCGCGCCGCCTCACCGGAGGGCAGCGCGCCGACGATCGCGGAGGCCTCCTCAAGGCGGATGTAGTCCACCACGCGGCCCGCCCTGGCGGCGGACATCATCTGCAGCACCGAGGCGGCCCGCGCGGGGACGACGGCCATTCGTTCCAGCAGACCGCCGACGTCCCTCACCTGTAGCCCCACGAGGACGGCGGCGGCCTGGCTCTCGGGGAGCTCCAGCAGGATTCCTCCGGCGGTCCGCGGCTCAAGCAGGGACACCACCTGCTGGGCGGTCTCCTTGGGCAGCGTCTCCAGGAGTCTCGCGGCGGGTCCGGCCGCCATGGCGCCCAGGCGGCGCGCGGCCTTCTGCGGGTCGACGGCGCGCCGCTCCGTGACCTGACGGTCCTGGCGCTCCGGGGGTTCCCGGCGTTCCGGTCGTTCCCGAGGCGGCGGCGGGGGGATCGGGCCCGCGACGACCGACCTCAGGACGCGGGCGAGTTCGTCGGCGCCCATCCGCCTGGCCGGGTCCTTCTCCAGCAGTCGTACGACCGCCTCGGACAGCCGCCCCCCGCGGGAGAGCGGCGGCGGTGGCTGGGTGAGGACGGCGCCCATGGTCGCGGCGGCGTTGTCGCGGCGGAAAGGGGAGTATCCCTCCAGGGCGTGGAAGAGGGTGACCCCCAGGGACCACAGGTCGGCGGGCGGGCCGGTCCGTCCGCCGTTGACGCGTTCCGGCGCCATGAAGTCCGGGGTGCCCGCCAGGGCGTTGTGGGTGGTGAGGCCGCTCAGACCGTTGATCTGGGCGATGCCGAAGTCCACCAGGAACACCTCGCCCTCCTCGCTGATCACGATGTTGGCGGGCTTGACGTCGCGGTGCACGACACCGGCGCGGTGCGCGGCGCTCAGCGCGTCGAGCACACGGACGCCGATCCTGGCCAGTTCGCGCTCGCCGAGCCCGCCGTCCTCGATCAGGTTCAGGAGCGAGCGGCCCTTGATGTAGTCCATGACGATCCAGGGCCTGCCCTCTTCGAGGAACACGTCGTAGATCTTGACGATGCCGGGGTGGCCGACGCTCGCCGCGGCGCGCGCCTCACGCAGCGCCCGCTCGGTGCGTACGGACAGGTCCTCCCCGTACGGCGTCAGCACGACCTCCTTGAGCGCCACGTGGCGGTCGAGCACCACGTCCCTGGCCAGCCAGATGGCGCCCATGCCTCCCTGGGCGAGCGTGGACAGCAGGCGATAACGGCTTCTGATCAAATGACGGCTCACTCGTCGTCGGGGAACAGCTCGAATCCGCCGGATCGCTCCGCGCCCTGGCCGGAGACGGTGGTGCGGGTCACCCACGTGTCCGGCATCTGACGCAGCGCCTCGTCCTCCAGGGAGACGTGCCCGTCGTCAGGGTCGAGGGTGTCCGGCCGGGTCTCGAAGGTGGTGGAGCCGTCCCGCGCGTCGGACCGGGGAGGCGGCATCGGGACGGTGCCCGGGGTGTCGGGCTTCGGGGAGGGGGCGGCGTCCCGGCGCCAGATCTCCCCCATGGCCGGGGACGCCCCGGCTCCCTCGGTCCGGACGCCCGGGACGAAGCTGTCCTTGACGGAACGGAACTCGTGTCGTGCCGCCAGGTCGAGGATCTTCTCGTAGTTGCCGGGTTTCTGCATCATCTTGACGGTCACCGGCAGGCACTCGATCAGCAGGAACAGCAGGAACAGCAGGAGACGGGCCGCGTTGAGGGTGAGGTCCCTGCCGGAGACCTCGTTGAGCGCCCGCAGCCTGATCAGCAGTCCGTTGGCCGACCTGTTCTCCGCGTCGAAGGACTCCTGGAGGTCGCTCTGCCGTCGTACGGCGGCGTCGAGCTGCTCCTGGACCTTCGGCAGTTCGGCCTTGGCCGCCTCGAACCGGATCTGCTTGGTGGTCTCGTCGTTGGCGGTCAGCTCCCGCTTGCGCTTCTCGACCTGCTTGTTGAGGGTGTCGAGCCGGGAGTTCGCCTTGTCGTAGGCCGCCTTGCTCGCCTTGGCCACCACGCCGTCGCCCTTGCGGGGGCAGGTCGGCCCGCCGTACAGCTGGCACTGCCACTTGTCGTAGTACTCGTCCGCCTGTTTCTTCTGCGCGTCGCGTTCGGCGGTCAGCGCCTTGATTTTCGGGTCTTTCGCCGGGTCCTGCGGCACGTCCCCCTGGGAGGCGATCACCTTCCGCAGATCGGCGACGGACTGGCGCAGGGCGGTGACGTCCTGGCCGATGTCGCCTTTCTTCTGCTCGCGGGTGAAGCTATTGGCGCGATCTTGTCTGATCTGGACGATCTGGGCGTCGATCTCGGATTTGAAGATCTGCAGAACGAGGGGGGTCGAGATGACCGCGCCGAGCAGCACGGCCATGAGGATTCTCGGTATGACCAGTCGCCAGCGGCGTGGCCCGTCCGTCTGGATGGAACCGACCAGCCACCGGTCGAGGCTCATGATGGCCAGGCCCCACAGGACGCTGGCGGGTACGGCGAGGAAGATGCTGACGCCGAGCGCGCTGTACAGGGCGAACGTCATCGAGACAATGGCCAGCACACCGGTGGTGAGGACCGCGCCGCCGATACCCTCGAACTTGCCGTGCTCGGTCGGGCAGCTCCTGACGATGTCGGGCTGGGCCCCGGACAGGGTGATCAGAAACTTTCTCACATGTTTCCTCTCGGGAATGGCTCCCCTGCTCGGATCGTGAGCACCATGATTGCCTCGTATCAGATCTACCAGTACAGGGCCAGGATAGGCTATGCATATTGCCAAATATGAGCACGGTGAATGACGGCGAAATATAGCAAAATTTCTGACTTGTGTCGTTTTTTCGGTTTGACGGCATAGGTGACTATTCGGGGAACAAGACCGGCTTTGGGGAGATGTGGCAACGGGAGTCTTAGTTGACCGAATCGAGCTTGCTCCGCAAGACCTTCACCGAAGCGGTCGCCGAGCTGGGCGGCACCAGGCGCCTGTGCGTGGCGGAGGTCGCGGCTCAGGGCGTCACCGTCTTCGACCTGCACCGTGACGAGGCGGGAACACCCCGTGGCCAGGGGAGAGAGGTGGTCCGCTGGACCGACTCGGAGGACACCCCAGGAGGTCCCGGGGACAGACAGGCGGTTCTCGACGCCGTGCGGGCCTCCGCCGAAACCACGGTGGTGCTGGTCGGCTCGGCTCCGGGCGACCCCCGGGCCGAGGAGGCGATGGAGTGGTTGAGGGCGGCCCATCCACGGGCCTTCTCCTTCACCCGCTCCGGGGTGCGGGTCGAGGCGCTGCTCCGTGAGGTCGTCGCCGACGAACCCCTGTGCCGGTCCTACGAGCTCGTCGTCCTGAGACGCCACCCGGCGACCAACCGGCTCGAACTCACCTGCGCGCCGCTGTTCGCGATCGACACCCAGCGCGGCAGCTCCTCCGCCGTCACCGTCCGCTGCGAGCCGAGCGACGAGCAGGGCACGGCGTTCGTGGTCGTGGCGTGGCAGGACCGGCGGCCCACACCGTTGTCCGTCCACACGGCGAAGGTCCCGCCGGGACGCTACGAGATCACCGCCGAGCTGGAACGGCCCGGCCGGGTCCGCTTCTCCGGTCTGCCCGGTCTCACCAGAGGCGGCCGGAGCTGGACCGAACTGGTGGCCGCGGTGCCGTACCGGCTCGAACCGTCGGTCGGGCCCGCGCATCTGATCTGCGCCGTCGAGGTCAGCGGGGCGGCCGAGCGGGTGCACGAGAGGCTGCGGCGCGTCAGCCAGATGATCACCACGATATCCGGCGAACTGGACGACCGGCTCCAGGTGTCGCTGGTCGCCTACGGCGCGCACTCCTTCCAGCGGAAGGTTCTCGACGATCCGGTCGACGTCGCGGACTGGCAGGTGCCCGCAGAACGCGCCCGGCGGTCCCTGGAGCTCCTGGAGGAACGCGTCAGGGAACGCGAGGCCGTCTACCGGGGTTACACCGGCGCGGCGATGGTCGAGGACATGCTGGCCGAGGTGACGAGCCGTCTTCCCCCGGCCTTCCAGGGGCGTACGGCGCTGCTCACGGTCGGCGACGGGCCGCCGCACCCGCCCAGGGCGCACCACTCGGAGGTCCTGCCCTGTCCGCGCAGGATCGACTGGGAACAGCAGGTGCGCAGGCTTGAGCAGTACCCCGGCCTGGTGTTCGGGGCGATCTGCGACCGGCCTCCGGGGCGGGAGGGCTCCGCCTGGTCCCGCCTGGGCCGGGACGGGCTGGTCCGGCTCGACGACGCGGTGGACGTCCGGGAACTCGGCGCCGGGCTCGGCCTGATGGCGTCGCGGACCCAGCGGATCCCCTTCCCCCTGATCGAGACGCCGTGAGTGAGATGTCAGCGAACAGATGGAATGAGGCTCACCGTGCACCCTGACCTGGGACAACCGGCACGTTCCGATCACAACATCGCCATATGGGGGGCGCCGGGCAGCGGGAAGACCACGTTCCTCGCCGCCCTCGACATCGCTCTCATCCTCAAGAAGGGGCCGTGGCGGGTCATCGGGGCCGACGGTCCCTCGACCGACTTCCTCATCGAGATGACCACGGCGCTCTCCCACGACCAGCGCTTCCCCCCGGCGACCGGGGCACTGGGCCACTACCGCTGGTTCCTGAGCAAGAAGCCGGAGCCGCAGCCCAGACGATGGGGGCGCAGGCGCAAGGAGGAGCGCGCCTGGAAGATCGGGATCGACGTGCTGGACGCGCCGGGCCGTTCGTACCACTCCAAGCGCGGGCGCGGGACAGACCGGGAGGACCTGCTCGACAACCTCGCCTCAAGCAGGGGCATCGTCTTCCTCTTCGACCCGATCCGGGAGTTCGAGGACGGGGACGCCTTCGCCTACCTGCACGGCGTGCTGGCCGACCTCGCCCAGCGGATGCTCGCCACGGACGAGTTCGCCGACGGCATGCTGCCGCACCACCTCGCCGTCTGCGTCACCAAGTTCGACGAACTGCGGGTTCTGAAGACCGCGCAGAGCCTGAGCCTGCTGAGCCCCGACCCCGCCGACCCCCACTGCTTCCCCCGGGTCGGAGAGGAGGACGCCGAGGAGCTGTTCCAGGCCCTGTCCACCGTCTCGGCCAGCGGAAACGCGAACATGGTGCTGCCCACCCTCAAACAGTTCTTCCACCCCGACCGGATCAAGTTCTTCGTGACCTCGTCGATCGGCTTCTACCTGAACCCGATGAGGGGGACCTTCGACCCCGACGACTTCCAGAACCTGATCCCCGAGGCGCTCGGAGGCGCGGGCGGCGCACGGGACCCGCACACCCCGCCGGGAAGCGGCTACCAGATCCGCGGGCAGGCGCACCCGATCAACGTGGTCGAGCCGATGCTCTGGCTCGGGCAGCAGCTGTCGTCGAACGGGGACGCGAAGGGAGTCCGATGACCAGGGGGGAGGTGCGGCTCGCGGCGGAATGGGCTCTGTGGGGCAAGCTCTCCGACACCAGGGACGACTACAACGTCCTGGCGTGCAGCAGGGGGCGGCTGGGCCACGACGACTTCGTCAAGATCGTCACCCGCTACGCGCCGGGGACCCCCACGGACCTGCCCCAGGTGACGGTCAGCTGGGTCGGGGGAATCGACGCCCCCTACATCGGCCTGGCCATCCAGGAGTGGTCGGACCGCAGGGACCGGCTGGGCAGGCCGATCGCCGACACCCGCTACTTCTGCGTGCCCTACGGTCAGGTCGCCGACGGCCCGGTCTCCTACGAGGGGCTCTACGACGCCCTCGTCGGTCGCACGCTGCCGGTCGACGGCCCCCTCAACGTGAACGTCCCCGTCCTCGACCCGAGGGTGATCGCGGACCGGGTCGACAGGACGGCGATGAACGCCGCGGCGCTGCTGCTGACGGACGAGCAGGTCTGCGTGCTGCGGGGCGAGGCCGTCTCGATGCGCGAACGGCTGCGCTTCCTCGACACGGTCGCCGCGCTCCTGCCGTACGGCCTGCGGGCACGGCTGACGGTCTCGACGTGGACCGACAGCTCCGCCGAGCACCGGATCAAGCTCTCGTTCGCCAAGCACACCAGGGAGGGGGCGTACTCCGTCACCTGGGGGGCCGACGACGCCGTCGCCGCCCGCCGTGACATCGCGGGCCGGTACGTGGAGCTGCTCGACGCGTTCTCCCCGGAGGAGGCCGTGACCAGGCTCGCGCGGCAGACCGAGCCGCTGTCGTTCAAGGACGCCCAGCAACGGGTCCTCACCCTGCTCGACGAGGCGAGCCGCGCGACGGCGCTGATGCCCGTCAGGTGGTCGTCCGCGCAGGTCGGTGAGGCGTTGAAGGCCTGCGCCGACCTCCTTGAGCAGGAACGGTACGACGAGCTTGAGGCTCGCCTGGGAAGGCTCAACGCCGCCGCCGGTCTCCTCGACGGGGACCGGCGCCTCCACCGGGAGACCATCAGGGTGAAGCGGCTGCTGTGGGAGTACCCGAAGCTGCCCAAACGCCTGGAGACCTTCCTCTACGACACCGTCCTGGCCGTCGGGTACGGCCCCGAGCTCACCGTCGAAGGCGTGGGGAGGATCCAGGAGGAACTGGGCGGGCTGAGCAAAACGCTGGTCAACGCCATGCTGCGCATGCCCACCGAGCCCGGCGCCGTGGTGAGACTGCTGCCGCTGTGTTCCGACAACGAGCGCAAGGCGGACGTACTGCGGAAACTGCAGACCGGGGACCTGGTCAGGGCCGCTGCCGCGGAACCGTTCGACCCGCCGATCGTGCAGCTGGTCTACCGGGAGCTCGTCATGAGGGGCGGCGACGCCGCCGAGGACCCGGCGATCGCCCCGGCGCTGCGGGAGCACGGCTATCTCGCCGCCGCGATCGGGGCCGTCCATCCGGACGACGGGGAGATCCGGTTCGCCTGGTTCAAGAGCCTGCTGGTCGCGGCCTACGGCCGGTCGTTCGGGCGCGCCGAGCTTGAGGAGGTGCTCAGGTTTCCCCTCCCGCCGGAGTCGGCGGGGCTCGTCGCCGCCGCAGTCGACCTGTACGGGCCGGGCGCGCGGAACGTCGTGATGAGCGCCTTCTGCGAGTTCCTTGAGCGGGCCCGGCTCTCCACCAAGACCCTCAACCGCGTGGTCGGCCAACTGCTGCCGCCACCCGAACCGAATCCCCAGCCCGTCAGCCCCCAGCCGGTCAAGCCCCCGGTCGCCCACCTCCCGGCTGTCAGGCCGCTGGAAGGACTGAGCCCCGCCTCGTCGTCCCCCTCGCACCAGCACCAGCGTTCGCATCCGCGAGAAGGCTTCCTCTCCCGGTTCCGGCCGGCTCCGGAGCGCCGGAGCTCCGAGCCGCTCATTCCCCGGCCGGTTCTCTTCGTGCTCTTTCTCCTGCTCTTCGGCTTCATCGGGGCTGCCATCCCCTATTTGATCATGTATCGGTGAGGAAGCGTTGACCGTACGACTGACCGCCGAGTGGGCGCTGTGGGGCAAGGAACCGAGGACGCGGGACGGGGAGAAGGTGCTCGCCTGCAGCGACGGGAAGGTGGGCGGCGGCGACTTCAGCAAGATCATCACCCGCTACGCGCCGGGCACCTCCACCGAGCTGCCCCAGGTGACGATGAGCTGGTTCGGCGGCAGGGACAGCGCGCACCTGGGCCTGGCCGTACAGGAGTGGTCCGACGAGCGGGACGGGCTCGGCAGGGACATCGCGATCACCCGGTACTTCTGCGTGCCCTACGAGCGGGCCGCCGAGGGGCCGGTGTCCTTCGAGGGGCTCTACCGGGCGTTCGCCGAACGCGCGCTGCCCGTCACGGGGCCGCTCCTGGTGGACGTGCCGACGCTGGACCCGCAGGTGACCGCGCGGGCCGCCGACGAGACCGTGGTGGGCGCGGCGGCGCTGCTGCTGACCGGGCAGCCGGTCTGCGTCGTGAACGGGGAGGACGTGCCGCTGCTCGACCGCCTGCTGTTCTTCGACGCGGTGACGGCGCTGCTGCCGTACGGCTTCAGGGCGAAGATGACCGCCTCGACCTGGACGGACAGCGCCTCGCGGCACCGGATCAGGCTGTCGTTCGCCAGGCACGCCCCCGCGGGGGCGCATCCGGTCTCCTGGGGGCGCGGGGCGGAGATCCCCAAGGATCAGGACGCCGCGCGTGTCTACCACAACGCGCTCCTGGGCGGCGACCGGCTCGTGGAGCTGACGGCGCGGTTCGCCCGGGACACCCGGCCGAGGTCCATGAGCGCGGAGAACCTCGCCACGGTCCTGCCGGTGCTCGGTGAACTCGGCCTCCTCTTCGAGTTGCCTGACATATCCGATATATCGGATTTTGAGGAGTGGTTGGCGACCGGGGGAGACGAGGTGCTGACCTCGTGCGCCGACGCCCTCGGGCAGGGGAGGCTCGACATGCTCCCGCAACACCTGGTCCAGCTCAACATCCTGGCGGCGCGGGCGCGTGAGGGAGGCGAACAGGAACGCCACCGGCAGATCATCGGCAGCCGCAGACTGCTGGTGCCGGACCCCACGCTGGACCAGACGATCCAGGAACGCCTCTACGACGCGCTGCTGAGCCTGGCCTACGGGCCCCGGCTCACCGTCGACGGCCTCGACCGGATCGTCCGTGACGCGGGACGCCGGATCCCACCGCCGCTGGTGGCCGCCCTGCGCCGGATGACGGCCGCCGAGCCGGCCGTCACGGTACGGCTCACCCGCTACCTCGGCGCGGCCGAACGCGCCGCGCTCCTCGCCTCGCTGTCGCCGGACGACCTGGCCGACGCGGCGGCCAGGGAACCCGTCGATCCGCCGGCCGCCAGGACCGCCTGCGACGAGCTGGTACGGCGGGGCACCGACGAGACCGGGCGGACGGCCGTCCGCGCCGCGCTGCGGCGACGCGGGCAGCTCGTCGAGATGGTCCAGCGACTCCACCCGGGCGACCAGGAAGGCCAGATCCGGCGGCACCGCGACCTGCTGACCGCCGCCTACGGCCAGGAACCCGGGGAGGAGGCGCTGCGGGAGGTGCTCTCCGCCGGGCTTCCTCCGGCGCCGTTGCTCGCCGCGCTGGCCCTCACGTGCGCGTGGGACGCCCGCCCCCTCCTCATGAGGGAGGTGTTCCTGACGCTGCTCGGACAGGGGATCACCCGTGAGCTCCTCGACGACGTCATGCGGGAACTCGGTGAGCCGGGACGGGACCCGTCCGAGCGGCGGAGGAACACCGCCCGCCGCTCGGGACGGTCCTGACGGGTCACGCCTCGGACAGCAGGGCCGTCCAGCGGGCGTGCAGCCGTTCGACCAGGTCACGGTCGAACGGGGCCCGGTAGGTCACCTCGACCAGGCCCTCGTCGGCGACCGGGATGACGTCGAAGAACAGCCCGTACTTGGCGTGTCCCGCCTTCGGCGCCTCGATCTCGACGTCGAGGCCGGGCCACGACAGCTCGGGCACCGCCGGGTTGAGGTCGAAGACGACCTCGACCGGTGTCCCCTGGTCGCCGGGCGCGCCCAGCAGGGCGCCGAGCCGTCCCTGGAGCCCGGCGCGGTAGTCCTCGAAGGAACCGGCCGCGGTGCTGGGGACGGCCACCACGTCGAGGAAGTGCCCGGCGAAGGCGTGCTCCCGCTCGGTCGTCCTGCGGTCCACGTGGACGCCGACGGACAGCTCGGCCCTGCCGGTCACCTCGTGCAGCGCGTGGCCGAACGCGCAGAAGGCGAGCGTGAACGGCGTGCACCCCAGGCTCCTGGCGCGTTCGGCGACCGCCGCCCACAGCCCCTCGGGCAGGCGGGAGGTGTGCCGGGCCGCCGGGGCGAAGTCCTCCTCGGCGACCGGCGCCACGGCCCCGACCGGTCCCGCGTCCCCCGTGCGGGCGGGGACGGACGTGACGACCGGGGTCAGCGGAAGGCCCTTCTTCGCCTGGGCGTAGGCCTCGGTGAGGTCGGACAGCAGGAGCGCGGCGGACACCCCGTCCATGACGACGTGGTGCGCGCACAGCACGAGCGTGTGCAGGCCGGGACCGCGGTCGAGCAGCGCGGCGCGGAACAGCGGCCCCCGGTCCAGCGGGAACGGCCTGTCGGTCAGCTCCCGGATCACCTCCACCGCCGTGCCCTCAAGGAGGGGCACGTCGAGCGTGGCCTCAGGGTCACACCGCAGCAGCGTCCCGTCCCCGGAGAGTACGGCCCGCAGCGCCGGGTGACGGCGCCAGACCGCCCTGACCGCCGCGACCAGGGCGTCCCTGTCGAGGTCACCGCGCAGGTGCAGCAGCACGGTCTCGTGGTAGGCGCTCCACTCGGGGCCGTGCTCGTTCTGGAGGCGTGCCAGCCGCCGCTGCTGCGGGGTCGCGGGCCATTCGAGGGGCTTCCTCGCGGGCAGGAAACCGGCGGAACGCAGCCGGTGCACCCCCCGCTGGACCGCCTCGACCAGCTCGTCGGCGTCCCGGTCGTCGTGGGCGGTCGACAGGAAGAACGTCCGGCCCTCCCAGACGTAGAGCCCGTCGGACAGCAGGCTCTGGTACAGCATCTCCAGCTGCAACGGCTGGTAGAAGTTGGACGCGCCCCGGTACTCGAACCGCCACAGCGGGCCGAACGAGGCGATGGTGTACGGCAGCTCCTCGGCCCGGATGATCTCGGAGAGCGCGTCGGTGATCCGCTTGGCCCGGCCGTTCAGATCCTCGTAGAGCGCCGGTCCCCGGCTCTCCAGATGGTCGAGTACGGCACGGGCCGCGCTGACCGCCAGCGGATGCTTCTGGAAGGTCCCGCCGAACAGGGTCGTCGCCGCCGTCGGCGCGCTGTCGTCGCCGTAGCCCCAGCTGCCGCCGTCCATGCCGTCCATCAGGTCGGCGCGGCCCGCGATGGCCGCGATCGGCAGGCCGCCACCGAGGATCTTGCCGTAGGTCGCCATGTCGGGCGTGATGCCGAAGTATCCGGCCGCGCCCCGGATGCCGATCCGGAACCCGGTGATCATCTCGTCGAAGATCAGCACGATGCCGTTCTCGGCGGTGAAACGCCGCAGCTCGGCCAGGAACTCCGCGGGCTGCACGGACGGGTTGCGGTTCTGCACGGGCTCGACGACGATCGCGGCCAGCTCACCGGCCACACTCCGCAGGTGGGCCAGCGATTCGGCCTCGCCGTACGGAAGCACGACCGCCTCGCCGATCGCGCCGGGGGACAGGCCGGGGGCGATCGGCATGGACTGGCCGGGCTCAAGGCCGCCCCTGGCCAGGACCGCGTCCACCAGCCCGTGGTAGGACTTCTCGAAGTAGGCGATCTTGTGACGGCCGGTGGCGAGCCTGGCCAGCCGGATCGCGCCCATCACGGCCTCGGAGCCGGTGTTGCAGAACGTCACCCGGTCGTGGCCGGTGATCCGGCAGAACTGCTCGGCCAGCTCGTAGCTCTGCCGTAGCTGGTAGCCGAGGGAGAAGGCCCGGTCGAGCTGACGCCGTACGGCCTCGGAGACGAACTCGGGGGTGTGGCCGAAGAGCTGGACGCCGAACCCCATGCAGTAGTCCGTGTAGGGGTTGCCCGACTCGTCCCAGATCCTGGCGCCCTGGACCCGGTCGGCCACGATGGGGACGAGCAGCTCCTTCACCTCGGGCCTGAAGTTCGCCCACGGGCGGCTCTCGGCCAGACGAGGCCGGTAGGCGCCCGCCAGCTTCTTCGACGCCGCGTCCCGCGCGTCCATCCGCGAGGCCAGTTCGTCCACGTAACGCTGCTGGTCGTCGGTGAGCCTGCCGGCGGGACGGGACGCGGGGGCCGTGACCGGCGGAGCGGCGGCGGGCCTCGCCACGGGAGGCTCGGGGGCCTGCGGAAGTTGCGGGGCGACGCCGTTGACCACGGGGGCGGGGGCGGGGAGAACGGAAGGCGCGGGGGCACCACCGGGGGCGAGCGCCCGCAGCTGCTCCCGCATGAGGGCGAGCTGCTCGGCGACGACATGGGCGACGGTCGCGTCGACCGGCCCCGGCGCCGTGTTCTGCGCCAGGCCGTACACCAGGTTCTGGGCCGTGTTCTGCACCGTGTTCTGGGGCAGGGGCGAGACCGGGACCACCGTCTGGGTCGTCGCCGTGGTGACCGCGACCGTCGTGGTCACCGGCGTGGTCTGCGCCGGGGCCTGCGCCTCGACGGCGGAGGCCAGCGCCCGCACGGTCGGGTGCTCGTCGAACAGCATCGTCGGCTGGAAGGCGGTCCCGTACCGCTCGTTGATCTGCGAGACGACCTTCAGCAGAACCAGGCTGTCTGCGCCCAGGTCCAGGAACCTGGCGTGGTCGGAGAGCTCGGCGGGACTCAGCTTGAGGTGTCCGGCGAGCAGCGTCCTGATCGTGGTGACGACGTCGTCCCTCATGCCGCTTTCCTTCGAGTTCTCGGTGAGCGCCCAGTGACGGGTCCGCTGCCAGGGATAGGTGGGGAGGCCGGGCAGGAACGCGCCGCCGGGGGAGACGGCCGTCCAGTCCAGTTCGGCCCCCGCTAGATAGAGATCGACGAGCGTGGGGACGGTGCCGCCGTCGCGGTGCGCCTGCACGACACGGGCGGTGCCGCCGTTGCGCCGCGCGGTCCTGACGATCCCCGACGCGAGGGTCGGCTTCGGGCCGATCTCAAGGAAGGCGCCGAACCCCATCTCGACCAGCGCCTCGACCGCCTCCTGGAAGCGGACGGGCCCGGTGATGCCCTCCGCCCAGTAGTCGGCGTCGAGCCGTACGCCGTTCACGATCGCGCCCAGCGAGGTCGAGCAGAACAACGCGGTCCCGCCGGGGGCCGTCGGCGCGACCCGCGCCCGCCGCATCGCCTCGGCGGCGGGCCGCATCAGCGGGCTGTGGAAGGCGTACTCGCCGGGCAGCGGCGTGCAGGTGAACCCGGCCTTCCTCAGCGCCTCGGTCGCGGTGGTCAGGGCGGGCCCGGGGCCGGAGACCACGAAGGCGCCGGGGCCGTTGTGGGCGGCGACCACGACCTCGTCCCCGAGGTACGGCGCCGCGTCGGCCACCGGACCGCCCACGGCGACCACGTGACCGCTCCCGTGGGCCAGCCGCATCGCGGCCCCGCGCGCGGCCGTCAGCCGGGCCGCCGACTCCAGGCCCAGCAGCCCCGCCGCGTAGGCCGCGGCCGTCTCTCCCGCGCTGTGCCCGACGACGGCCGCCGGGACGATCCCCAGGGAACGCCACAGCTCGTACAGCCCGGCCTGGAAGGTGAACAGCGTCGCCTGCGCCACGTCGGTGTACGGCGGCAGCGCCTCCTGCCCGGTGAGCAGCTCCCGCACGGAGACGTCCAGCTCGGCGCGGAAGACCGGCTCGCAACGCGCCACGACCTCGGCGAAGGGGGCCCGGTCCATCAGGTGACGGGCCATGCCCGGGTACTGGGCGCCCTGACCGGAGAAGACCAGCACCGGGTCCCGCCAGGGCGGCCCGTCGTCGGAGGTCCTCGGCAGGTCCCGCAGCTCGTCCAGGAGCCGCGCCCTGCCCTCGGCGCCGTCCGCCACGACCAGGGCGGCCCGGTGCCGGTGGTGTGCCCGCCGTACGGCCGCGCTGTGGCACAGGTCGGTGAGGGAGACCTCCTCGTGCGCCGCGACGAAGTCGGCGTAACGCCCGGCCAGGACCCGCAGGGCCTTCGCACTGCGCGCGGAGAGCGGCAGCACCAGCGGCCCGCCCCCGGCCTCGGTTCCGCCCCCGGCTTCGGTTCCGGCTTCGGGCTCGATTCCGGCCTCGGTTTCGGTTTCGGCCCTGGCTTCGAGTTCGGTCCCGCGGGCGGTGTCCGGTGGTTCGGGGGCGCGGGCCGTACGGGTGGGGGCGGCGGAGACGACGACGTGCGCGTTGGTGCCGCCGAAGCCGAACGAGCTGACGGCCCCGACCAGCGGTCCCTCGCCGGTCCAGGCGAGCGGTTCGGTGACCACCCGCATCCTGGTGCCCTCAAGCCTGAGCCTGGGGTTGGGCGGGGTCGAGTGCAGCGAGGCGGGCAGGTGGCCGTTGCGCAGGCACAGGACCAGCTTGACCAGCCCCGCGATCCCGGCCGCCGCCTCGGCGTGCCCGATGTTGGACTTCACCGAGCCGACGTGACACAGGCCCGCCTTCCGCCTGCCGTACGTGCGGGTCAGCGCGCCCATCTCGATCGGGTCACCCAGCGCGGTGCCCGAACCGTGCGCCTCGACGTAGGAGACCGCCTCGGCGGGCAGGTCCGCGTCGGCGAGCGCGGCCCGGATCACCGCCTCCTGGGCGGGACCGTTGGGCGCGGTCAGGCCGTTGCTCCGGCCGTCCTGGTTGACCGCGGAGCCCCGGATGACGGCCAGGATCTCGTCACCGTCGCGCACGGCCGCGTCGAGCGGCTTGAGCAGCAGCAGGGCACAGCCGTCGGAACGCACGAAACCGTCGCCGTCAGCGCCGAAGGAACGGCACCGTCCGTCCGAGGCCATCATCCCGAACCTGGACAGCGACACCCAGTTCTCCGGCGCCAGCACGAGATTGACCGCCCCGGCCAGCGCCACCGGGCAGGAACCGCGCCGCAGGCTCTGCACCGCCATGTCCACCGCCACCAGCCCCGAGGAACAGGCGGTGTCGATCGCGACACTCGGCCCGTGCATGTCCCAGGCGTAGGAGATGCGGTTGGCCGCGATGGACAGGGCCTGACCGGTGCTGAAGTACGGCCCGATGGCCGACAGGTCACCGCCCAGGGCACGGCCGTACTCGCTGCCGCTGATGCCGACGAAGACCCCGCAGTCACGGACCAGGTCGTGGGTCGGCGGCAGCCCGGCACGTTCCATCGCCTCGTAGGCGACCTCAAGCAACAACCGCTGCTGGGGGTCCATCTGCTCGGCCTCGGCGGGGGAGAGACCGAAGAAGGCGGCGTCGAACTCCTCGATCCCGTCGACGCAGCCCGCCCACCGGCTGCTGATCTTCCCGGCCTCCGCCGGGTCCGCCGAGTACAGCCTCTCGACGGACCACCGGCTGTGCGGCACCTCCCCGACGGCGTCCACCCCGTCGACCAGGAGCCGCCACAGCTCCTCGGGCGAGGTGACACCGCCGGGGAAGCGGCAGGCCATCGCGACGACGGCGATCTCCTTCACTCTGATTCCAGTGCTTTGGCCAGGTCGGAGATGGTCGGGTAGTCGAAGACCATCGACGAGGGGACCGGCGTGCCGAGCAGACGCTCCAGCTCCCCGGCCAGCTCGTGGGCACCCTTGGAGTCGAGACCGTAGTCGGCGAAGGGAACGTGGTCGTCGAGCTGGGTGACCGGGACGCCGACCACCCTGCCCAGCAGGAACCTGAGCATCGGCTTGGCCGCGGCGGCGCTGACCCGCGCCGAGACCACGGTCCGCTCCGCGCGGTGACGAACCCGCAGCTCACCGGCGGCGAGCCTGCGACCGCACTCGTTCCTGCGGACCTTGCCACTCGACGTCTTCGGCACGCTGCCCGGCTGGACCAGGGCGATCACGTCGAGCTTGAGCTGGAACGTCTCGGAGATCGCCCGCTGGATCGTGGTCGCCGTCGCCGCGAGCGCCTCCTCGGACTGGTTGCCGCGAACCTCGCAGACCATGCCGACCGAGTCACCGTCCTGGAAGGCCGCCAGGCAGCCGGGACGGATCTGCGGATCGGCCCGCTCGGCCACCTGCTCCAGGTCCACCGGGTGGTAGTTCTGGCCCCGGACGATGATGACGTCCTTGAGCCTGCCGGTGACGTACAGCTCACCCTCGTGGAAGAAGCCCAGGTCACCGGTGTACAGCTCGGTCATCTTGGCCGGGTCCCCGTGGAAGCCCCGCGCCACGCCCCACCCGGTCACCCGGATCTCGCCGACGGCGTCCTCCGGCAGCTGCTCGCGGGTCGTCGGGGAGACGATCGAGACGTTGATGCCGGGGATCGGGCGTCCGCAGGACAGGAGCGTCCGCCCGGTCGGCGACAGTTTGACGACGCTCTCGGCGAGCGCGTCCCGGTCGGCGACGACCCGGCCCGGCATCTCGTGCAACGGGGGAGTCGTCACCGCGAGCGTGCACTCGGCCAGGCCGTACGAGGGGCGCATCGCGGCGGGGTCGAAGCCGTACGGGGCGAAGGCCTCGACGAAACGGTCGACGGTCTCGGCCTGCACCGGCTCGGCGCCGTTGATCGCCACCCGCCAGGTGTCCAGCCGCAACCCGGCCCGCCTGGCCTCGGGAATCCTGCGCAGGCACAGGTCGTAGGCGAAGTCGGGGGCGGCGGCGTGGGTGCCTCCGAAGTCGGAGATCGCCCGCAGCCAGCGCTCCGGGTCACGCACGAAGGCCTGCGGCGACAGCGTCACGATGCGGGCACCCCGCAGCAGCGGGACCAGGGTGCCCAGCACGAGGCCGAGGTCGTGGAAGACCGGCACCCAGGTCACCAGCACCGACTCGGCGTCGAGGCCGAGCGCGGCACCGAAGTAGTCGACCTCGTCGAGCACGTTGCCGTGCGTGATCTCGATGCCGCGCGGCGAACCGGTCGAGCCCGAGGTGTACTGCAGGTAGGCGACGTCGTCCCGCCGGGCCGTACGTTCACGCGCGGGTCCCGGCTCGCCCGGTGTGGCGTGGCTGAGCCACGTCACCTCCGACAGGCGCGGGCTCAGCGCGACCACGTCGGCCACGGCCACCTGACGGGCGGCCGCCGCCGCGGTGATCCCGGCGTCCTCGACGATCCTGGTGAGGCGTTCGGCGGCCCGGTGGTAGGGGATCTGCGGTTCGGGCGCGGGGACGGGAACCGCCCCGGCCATCAGACAGCCGAAGAACTCCACGACGAAGTCGACGCCCGCGTTGTGCAGCAGCATGACGTGCTGCCCGGGGGCGACGACCGCGCTCAACCTGGTGGCGAACTCGGTGGCTCTGGCGTGGAGCTCGCCGAAGGTCACCTCCAGCTGCCTGGGCGTGTGCCCGGCCTCGAAGTCAAGATGGGTGACGGCCAGCCGGTCCGGCCGTAAGCGCGCCTGGTGCGCGAGGGCGTCCTCGATGAGCTGCACGGGCTCAGATCCGTTCACGCAGGCTGCGCGGGCGCATGTCGGTCCACACCTTCTCGATGTGGGCCAGGCACTCGTCCTCGGACCCCCGATGGCCGGCGTCGGCCCACCCCGGGGGGAGCGTCCGTTCCGCGGGCCATATCGAGTATTGGTCTTCGTCGTTGACCACGACGACGTGGGTCATTGGAGCTCCTCGCGGTAGTTGGAGTACGGCTGGGAGGTCATGGCGTGCACGGCCCGCAGGAAGGAGTCCGCGTAGTCCGCGGCGACCGTGTGCGGCAGTTTCGAGGCCGGATAGTCGGCGATGAGCAGAGCCCGGTCCGTGGACGGGTCCTGCACGAACCCGATGCTGAGCGTGAAGTGGTTGGGTTCGTACCGCATCGTCGGCGCGCACCCGATGCGGTCGTCGTCGATCCGGACCCCGGCGAGCGCGTGGAACCGGTTGAATCCGAAGTTGGCGTCCAGATTCCAGTCGCGCATGTGACGGGCGAGCGTCGCGAACGGCACCCGCCGGTGGGGCATGATCGCCGTCTCCTCCCGGTGCACCCGTCGTACCAGGTCGATCCAGGTCCCCCCGTCGAGACTGACGGAGAAGGGGACCGTGTTGAGGAACAGGCCGAGCGCCTCGGTGCCCGCCTCCTCCTCGACCCTGCCGTTGACGCCGAGACCGGTGACGACCTCCGTGCGGCCCGACACCCGGCCGAGGGCGACCAGGTGGGCGGTCAGGGCGACGCTCTTCCTGCTGGTGCCCGCCGTCACGGCCAGCTGGGACATCGCCCGGAACAGCTCGCCGTTCACCTCGCGGTCGATGCTGTGCGCCACGGTCGCCGTCTGGCCGAGACCGGTGAACAGGGTGCCGTCCACCCCCGACAGGCGTTCCTTCCAGAACGCGACCGACTCCGCCGAACCCGCCGCTGCCCGTTCCAGGGCGATGAACCTGCTGAAACGCGACTTCGGCGGTGCCGCGGGCGGCGTCTCGGGGTGGTCGCGCAGCAGGGTGTGCCGCTTGAGGATCTCGGCGACCAGTGAGGTGAAGCTCCAGCCGTCCAGGATCGCGTGGTGCTCGGTGAGCGTGAGCTGGAAGGCCGTCGGGGACAGCCGCTGGGCCGTCACCCGGAACAGCGGGGCCGTACGCAGGTCGAACGGGGTCGCCCACTCCCGTTCGACGAGCGCGGTGATCGCCGCCTGCTGGTCGGCCCCCTGGAGGTCCTCGACGATCAGCGGCGACGGCGCGGCACGGTGGACGAGCTGCATGGGCTCGCTGAAGGAGGCCAGGTCGAGGGAGGTGCGCAGCACCGGGTGCCGCGCCACGGCCTCGGTCAGGACCCTGGCGAGCGCCTCCTCGTCCAGCGGCGTCGCCACCCGGTAGCTGTTGACGTTGTGGTACGGCCGCCGCTCGGGTTCGAGCTCCATGTGGTAGACCATCGCCAGCTGCATGGAGGTCATCGGGTAGGCGTCCACGACGTCGTCGAGCGCCTCGACCCGCCGCCGGTCGCCCTCGCTGAGCAGCGAGAACGGCTCGGGAGGCGGCCCGTCCTCGGCCGGGGTCATCAGGACCGCCGCGTCGTGGACCACGGGGTGGGCGAACAGCACGTCGAGCGGCAGCGCGTACCCCGACCGCCTGAGCCGTCCTGAGACCTGCACGCTGCGCACCGAGTCGCCGCCCAGCTCGAAGAAGTTGTCGTCCCTGCCGACCCGGTCCAGCTTCAGCACCTCGGCCAGGGCGTCGGCCAGCGCCTGCTCCGCGGGGCCGCTCGGCGGGTCGTAGGGCCGCTCCCCGCGTCCCGGGTCGGGCAGCGCCCGCTGGTCCACCTTGCCGTTCGGGGTCAGCGGGATGCCGTCCAGCGGCACGACCGCCGACGGCACCATGTAGTCCGGCAGCCTGGCCGCCAGGTAGGCGCGCAGTTCGGACGCCCCCGGCCACCCGTCGCGGGGCACGACGTAGGCCAGCAGCCGCCCCTCCCTGACCACGACCACGCAGGAACGCACCGCGTCGTGCCCGTCGAGGACCCGCTGGATCTCACCCGGTTCGATGCGGAAACCACGGATCTTGACCTGGTCGTCGATCCTGCCGAGATACTCCAGGTCCCCGCCGGGCAGCCTGCGGACCAGGTCACCGCTGCGGTAACGCCGCGCTCCCGGCCTCGCCGGGTCGGGCACGAAACGCGAGGCGGTCAGCCCGGGGCGGCCCACGTAGACGCCGGTCACCCCGTACCCGCCGACGTACAGCTCCCCGGGAATCCCGTCCGGTACGGCCCGGCCGTACCGGTCGACGATCTCAGCAGACAGGTGGGGCAACGGCCGCCCGATCACACTTCGGTCGAAGGGCGTCTCCGGGGTGATGTCGTAGGCCGTGACGTGGACCGTCGTCTCGGTGATGCCGTACATGTTGCACAACCGGGCGTTCGGCCCCGCCCCGGTGGCGAACCACCGGCGCACGTGGTGCGGCTGCAGCGCCTCACCGCCGAAGACGATCAGCCTGAGGTCGTCGAGGACCCTCGGCGCCTCCTCGAAGAGGCCGACGAGCTGGCCGAACGCGGAGGGCGTCTGGCTGAGGCAGGTGACCCGCTCCCGCCGCAGGAGGCCGGCGAAGTCCTCCGGCGACCTGGCGACCTCTTTCGGCACGACCACCAGGCGCCCGCCGTACAGCAGGGCACCCCACATCTCCCACACGGAGAAGTCGAAGGTGTAGGAGTGGAACAGCGTCCACACGTCCCCCGGGCCGGGGGTGAAACGCTCCTCGGTCGCGTCGAACAGCTCCGCCACGTTCGCGTGGGTGACGGCCACCCCCTTCGGACGGCCGGTCGATCCCGAGGTGTAGATGATGTACGCGGTCGTCCCGACGGGGACGGCCAGGCCGAGGTTGTCCGACGGGTGGTCGGCGATGGCCTCCGCCTCCTCGTCGAGCCCGACGGTGACGCCCTCCCCCGCCCGGTCGGCGACGACCACCTTGGCACCCGCGTCCTCAAGCAGGAACGCCACCCGTTCCGCCGGGGTCTCCGGGGCGATCGGCAGGTAGGCGGCGCCCGCCTTCAGCACCGCGAGCACGGCCTCGACCTGGCGGGGAGTGCGTTCGAGCAGCAGGGCGACCCGGTCGCCCGGCCGTACGCCACGGGCCCGCAGGTGACGGGCCAGCCGGTTGGCCCTGGCGTTGAGCTCCTCGTAGGTGACGTCGGTCGCGATCCGCTCCCGGTGCAGGGCGGTGACCGCCTCGAAACGCTCGTGCAGGCAGGCCCGGGGCTCACGGCTCACCGGTACGGCGACGCCGTGCCCGTCACCGGAGGTCAGGGGCAGTTCGGAGACCGACGTCCCCGGCGCCTCGACGGCGGCGCTCAACAGGGTCAGCCAGTGCCCGACCAGCCGTTCGACCGTGGCGGCGTCGAACAGGCCCGTGGCGTACTCGACCTCGCCCCGCATGCGGCGCCCGTCGTCGAAGACGGACAGCAGCAGGTCGAACTTGGCGGTGCCGGTGGTCATGACACGCGGGGTCCCGCTCACCTCGCCGAGCCGCATCGGCCCGGTGCCCTGCGCGCCGTGCGCGCCGAAGGCGACGTTCATCAGCGGCCGGTCGACGACCATGTCGAGCGGCGCCCGGTGGTGGTCGAGATCCTCCATGACGTCACGGCCGACCGCGGCCAGCAGCTCGTGGAAGCTCTCCCCGCCGTCGATCCTGGTGCGCAGCGGCAGCACCGTGACGAAGTCGCCGATGAGGTCCTCGATCTCGATCCGGTCCCGGCCCGCGACCGGGGAGCCGATGACCAGGTCGTCCTGGCCGGTGTAGCGGTGCAGCAACACCGCGAACGCGGTGAACAGCACGACGAACGGGGTGACCTCCTCGTCCATGGCCAGCACCCGCACCCGTTCGGTCACCTCGGGCGGCAGGTCGAACAGGTGGGTCGCCCCCTCCGTCAACCGCACCGGGGGACGGGGCCGGTCGGTGTGCAGCGTCACCCGTTCCGGAGCACCCGCCAGACGCCGCTGCCAGTAGTCGAGGTCCTCACGCGGGTCCTGCTCCCGCTGCCACGCCGCGTAGTCGGCGTACTGGATCGGAGGCGCGGGCAGCCGGGGCGTACGGCCCTCGGCCCGCGCGGTGTACAGCACGGCCAGTTCGTGCTCGAAGACCTGCAGCGAGAGCCCGTCACAGGCGATGTGGTGGAAGACGACCACCAGGACGCACCCGTCCTCGGCCCAGCGCAGCAGCCGCGCCCGGACCGGCAGGTCACGCTCCAGGTCGAACGGCCTGCGCGCCTCGTCGAGGACCAGGTCGTCGACGGCCTCCGGCGCGCACTCGGTCACCGCCAGCGCGAACGCCGCCTCCTGCTTGACCACCTGGTACGGCTCCGACACCGAGGCGAGGAACGCGCTGCGCAGGATGTCGTGCCGCCCGACGATCGTCTCAAGGCACTCCGCGAGCAGGGCGGCGTCGACCGGCCCTTCGAGCCGCAACACCCAGGGGATGTTGTGCAACGCGGTGCCCGGGGTCAGCCGGTCGAGCAGCCACAGGGCACGCTGGCCGTACGTGAGCGGGGCCGTCTCCAGGTTTCCCGGCCTGAGCGGCTGCCAGCCGTGTTCGACGGTCGTCATGTCAGTCCTCCCCGTCCGTGAGGCCGGCCACGGCCGCCGCCCACTCGTGGTCACTCATCTCCGGCAGTGCGGCGACGGCCTCGGCCCGGCGCAGTACGGCCTCCGGCGAGGACGCCTTCTCCAGCAGCACCGCGGCCTGTTTCGCGACGGTCCTCGCGGTGAAGAACACCCGGGGCGGCAGGTCGATCCGCAGCGCCACGGCGACCCGCGCCTTCACCTTGGCGATCGCGAACGAGTGCGCCCCCAGCTCGAACACGTCGTCCTCGGCGCCCACGGACGCCAGGCCGAGCACCCGTCCCCAGATGTCGGCGAGGGTACGGCGCACCGGGTCGGTCTCCCCGGCGACCTCCCGCACGGCCGCCTGGTCGTTCGGTAGGGGGGTGAGGGTGTGGGGTGGGGGCAGGGCGTTGCGGTCGGTCTTGCCGTTGTGGGTGGTGGGCAGGTGGGTCAGGGGCAGGTAGGTG